>CAYFFA010000001.1:0-48652 GCA_964342375.1 uncultured Dehalococcoidales bacterium
TTAGAACCCCCCTACCCCCGGTAAAACGTAGAAAAACTGGCCAGTTATGCCCGATAATTGCCACCAAACCCACCACCACCTGCTGGACGATACCCAGCCCTAATAGCTGAGCTGCCCACACCATGGCTGCCCCCTTACCCAAGTCAAAAAGAATCACCGATATGGCAAGCCGCCTAGAGGTCATCCCCCACAGATTGGATATGCCCACGTTGCCGGTGCCATATTGTCTGATGTCTATCCCACGGACTCGCTTGGCAACTAAGTAGGCAGTGGGCACTGAGCCCAAAAGATAGGCACCTATTATTAACAGTACAAACTCAACGACCACAAGCACCCCTTCTGAGATTATTTACCTGCCTTTGTAAGATTTATTGTCTTATCAAAAGGCTATGATTCGACTAGCTTTAGCCCTCGCTGCTTTGCCAGAGCTATAAGTCGCTCTGCTGATTTCAGAGGCACATCGAGACTACCAAGCATCGCCCCAGCGCCATCATCCAAACCGTGGTAATCACTGCCACCAGTGGTAATAAGATTATGCCTAGTAGCCAGGCCGACCAGAGCGATAGTTTCGTCAGCAGTGTAGCCATTGGAGTAGCTCTCAATGCCTACCAGACCGACCGCCTTTAACTCAACAATCATACCTTCCGAGTCATTGACGGTTAGTGGATGGGCCAATACCGGCAGACCTTTAGCCTGCAATATTAGTTCTACCGCTTGCACCGGGGTTGTCTTTTCTCGCTCAACATAGGCGGGGCCATCACGACCTATATACTTGGCGAATGCCTCACCAGACGAAGCGATATAACCCTTTTCTAACATAGCTTGCGCAATATGAGGACGCCCTATAGCACCACTACCGGCTATTTCCTTTACCCGCTGCCACTCAATATGAACATCGAGCTTCTCCAGCCTGGCAACCATCCCCTGAGCCCGTATCTGCCGGGAAGCGCGCGACCTCTCCAGAGTCCCCAGCATTTCACGGTCTGTATAATCCACAAAGTAGCCCAGAATATGAACCTCACCGTGAGGAACATCAGTGCTGATTTCAACACCGGGAATAACCTTTAACATGGGGAATGCTTTGGCAGCTTCCAGGGCGGGAGCAATGCCATTCACAGAGTCATGGTCAGCGATAGCAATGGCGGTTAACCCGAGCTCCGCTGATTTATGGATAATCTCCGCAGGGCTGAATCGACCATCAGAGGCAGTGGTGTGTATATGAAGATCTACCTCGGACACTATTCCACCTCCCGGCCTATCCGGTCGATGCTTGTTGTTTTGCCGCTATTCTCATCTACACTGAGCAAGACGGCACTAAACATTGTTTTGCCCTTGCCCACGGATAAATGATGCGGCATCATCGTCAGGAAGCGATTGATTACCGCCTCAGCGGCAACGCCTATTATCGAATCGATCGGCCCGGTCATACCTATATCGGTCACATAGGCAGTACCCTGAGGAAGCACCATGGCATCAACGGTGCCCACATGGGTATGGGTGCCCAATACAGCACTGACTCGCCCGTCCAAGTATCGCCCCATTGCCACCTTCTCCGAGGTTGCCTCAGCATGAAAATCAACAACTATGACTGACGGCCTGGGCTCGACCTCAGCCAGCAATTTATCCATAGCTCTAAACGGGCAGTCGAAGTTGCTGATGAAGGTTCTTCCTATCAAATTAACTATCATTGTCTGCTTATTGATTATATATCCCCTACCTGGCACCCCGGGGGGATAATTTAATGGGCGCAGGATAGGCATCTCACTATCAAGGTGTGGAATAATCTCCTTCTGCGCCCATATGTGATTACCTGAGGTAAGAACATCAACCCCGGCGTCAAATAGTTCATCGGCAGTAGCTAAAGTCAGACCAAAGCCGCCGGCAGCATTCTCGGCGTTAGCAATAACAAGGCCTAACTCGTATTGCTCCCGCAGGTCCGGCAAATATTTTTGTATTGCCTTCCTACCCGGCCTGCCAACTATATCACCAACTGCTAATATCAGCATCACTATTCAGAAAAGAATGGCCGATTCATAAGGTATGGATTGCTCTCTCGGCCGATACCGCCTATTTAGCATAGCCCACAGCTCTCGTCTCTCTGACTACGGTAACCTTTATTTGGCCTGGATACGTCAGACCCTCCTCTATCTTCTTGACGATGTCCCGGGCAAGCCTCATTGCTCCTAGGTCATCAAGCTCTTCCGGCTTGACCAAAATGCGGATTTCACGACCTGCCTGGATAGCATAAGACTTTTCCACCCCCTCGAAGCCAGCGGCGATATCTTCCAACGCGTTCAGGCGCTTCAAGTAGTTCTCCAGTGATTCACGCCTTGCCCCCGGCCTGGCACCACTGATGGCATCAGCCGCTGAGATGATAAAGCCCCACGTGCTGGTAGTATCAGTATCGCCATGATGCTCAGCAATACCTTGAACTACTTCAGGAGATTTATCCCATTGCTTAACCAGGTCAGCTCCGATGGCAGCGTGAGTGCCTTCCACCTCGCGGTCTACCGCCTTACCAAGGTCATGGAGCAACCCGGCCCTCTTAGCTATGGCAACATCGGCCCCCAGTTCGCTGGCAATCATGCCAGCCAGATGGGCGGTTTCAATGCTGTGCCCCAGGACATTCTGTCCATAGCTAGTGCGATATTTGAGACGACCAAGCAGCTTAATTAACTCGGGGCGCAATCCATGCACCCCCACCTGGTAGGCTGCCTGCTCTCCTGCACTATAGATGCTGGCATCTACTTCCTCGTTGGTCTTAGCTACTACTTCTTCAATGCGAGCCGGATGTATTCGTCCGTCAAGGATAAGCTTGGATAGAGCCACCCGAGCCACCTCCCGCCGTACCGAGTCAAAGCTGGACAGGGTGACTGCCCCCGGGGTGTCATCAATTATCAGGTCGACGCCGGTAGCCTGCTCCAGGGCTCTGATATTACGCCCCTCGCGGCCGATAAGTCGACCCTTCATCTCATCACTGGGAAGAGGCACAACGCTAACCGTGGTCTCAGCTACAACCTCAGAGGCGCAACGTTGAATAGCCTGCGATAAAATATCCTGCGCCTTTCTATTAACCTCCTCATTTATCTCAGCTTCCCACTCACGAAGGCGCCGTGAGGCTTCCTGTCGCATCTCATCCTCCACGGCCTCCAGCAATGTTTGCTTTGCCTCGTTGCTGGACAGGCCCGAAATGAGCTCCAGCTGCTTCAACTGCCTATCTCTGACCTCTCCAAGTTGAGCGCGAATAGACGTCACTTCCTTTTCCTTACCAGCCAGGTCTCGCTCCCGCTGCTCCACGCCCGCTAACTTGCGATCCAATGTTTCCCCTTTTTGAGATAGGCGGTTTTCCTGACGCTGTAGTTCAACACGCCGCTCACGATACTCTGCCTCGGCTGATGTCCTAGCTTTACCTGCTTCCTCCTTGCTCTGACGAAGCACATTTTGAGACTCATTCTTAGCGTCAGCCATCATTCTGGTCGCTTTTCTCTCGGCAATACGTATTTGTCGGTTAAACAACACCCGCCGGGAGAGAAAAAGCGCCATACCGCCAAATATCACGCCTATGATAAAACTGAATAAAATTGCTAATATTCCCTGTACTCCCAGATCTCCCATTTTTAACCCCCTTTCCCTAGTAGCTTTCGGGTTAGGCGCAGGTTATTGATAGATGATACTGTTCGCCTTGTTGATTTAACGTCAAGACAAGATGCCATTTTCAAACCTGCCTCCCACTTCCTGCCACATCCGCTTTACGGTGTGATTTATCACCCCATAATTGAAACCACGGTGCTTGAGATATCCACCTAATCGGCGCTTAAAGCCTTGGTAGTCAGACAGGGGTAAACTACGGGCTTTACCCTGGGCTGCCCGGTAGGCGTTCTCGTCATCATTGACCGTATCAGCTACCCGGTCTATGATATCATCGGCTACACCCTTCTGCCTCAGCTCCAGCTTAGTTAACCGCTGACTGCGCGGGCTAAATGATTCCCGGTTAGCCTTCCAGAATTGAGCAAAAGCCGTATCATCCACTAACCCTTGCTCCCTTAGCCTAGCCATCACTGCATCTACACTGCTATCGTTGAAGCCCTGCCGCTGAAGACGCTCCCTTACCTCAAGCTCGCTACGAGGTCGATAGCTGAGGTAACGGAGAGCGGCCCCAAGGCAACGGTGGAAGAAGTCAGACCGGTTCAGGTCTTCTGTCTGACTGGCAGATAGCTCCTGCCCCACACGCAGCCTTTCCTGCACCACCACTTCAGCTTCCAGACCGAAGGCGAACTCGCCATCTATAAATACATTCACCCGCTCGCTCCGCCCCCTACCGTCACGGATGGCAGTAATCTTCCCCATCTGCTTGATATACCTCCTTTTTTAAGCCAAAAAGGCTGAGGTATAAGCCTCAGCCTTTTAAATCATTCTGCCTATTTAGCTATTCTGCTTAAAACGACATTAGTCGCTAGCTAGAGAGTTATCAGGTATTATTGGCTGAGGCTCTAATCCGTTGCTCAATCTCTCCGGCAAGTTCAGGATTCTGCTTCAGGTATTGCTTGGCATTCTCCCTACCCTGCCCCAGGCGAATATCACCATAGGAGAAAAAGGCACCGGCTTTATTAACCAGCCCCAGCTCTACACCCAGGTCAATAAGATTACTCTCCTTACTTATCCCCTGGCCGAACATGATATCAAACTCAGCAGATCTGAAGGGAGCGGCAACCTTGTTTTTGACTACCCTGGCCCTGATTTGACTGCCTATTGACTCATTTCCCTGCTTAATTGTCTCGATACGTCTCAGGTCTATCCTAACAGAACTATAGAATTTTAACGCCCTGCCACCTGGAGTTACCTCAGGGTTACCGAAGACAATGCCTACCTTCTCCCTCAGCTGGTTGATAAATACTACTGCTGTTCCCGACCTGCCGATAGCGGCAGCCAGCTTCCTCAGTGCCTGCGACATGAGACGGGCTTGTAAACCAACATGAACGCCCCCCATTTCGCCCTCGATTTCAGCTTGTGGTACTAGGGCGGCTACACTATCAATCGCTATTATCTCGACAGCCCCACTCCTGACCAATGCCTCGGTAATCTCCAGAGCTTGCTCACCGGTATCAGGTTGAGAGATGAGCAGGTCATCAATATTGACCCCACAACTGGTAGCGTAGGCAGGGTCTAGAGCATGCTCCACATCAATATAGGCAGCTGTGCCCCCTTTCTTTTGTGCTTCAGCAATAATATGCTGAGCCAGGGTGGTTTTCCCAGATGACTCAGGACCAAATATCTCCGTAATCCGCCCTCTGGGGATACCACCTACACCCAGGGCCAAGTCTAATGCCAGCGAGCCGCTAGGAACAACCTCTACCACCGACGTTGTAGCAGCTTCTCCCAACTTCATAACTGAGCCTTTGCCAAACCGCTTTTCGATCTGACTGATAGCTAGTTCCAGTGCCTTGTCCTTCTCCGTGGTCATATTCACCTGAATCTTATCATAACATAATCATCCCATCAAAACAAGCAAATATTTTCATATCTTGTTATCAACTCCATCATTTTTATCCGTCTTATGTAAAACCCAAATCGAGGTATTTACACGTTACCACGTTTTGATTGCCAGTCTTCATCACCATAGAAACCCAGACCAATGAACCCCGGTCCCATGTGAGTTCCCAGCACCGGCCCAAGTTCAAAGAGGCGTAGTTCATCCCATTCAAAGCGGTCACGCAGTCCTTTTTCTAATACCGAGGCTGCTTCAAAAACACGGGTATGGGCAATCCAACCACGTAGAGGGGCGCTTCCCTCAATTCGTTTTGCCACAAACTTCAATATATGTTCTATAGCTCTGGCTATAGTACGTGGTTTGGCTAAGATATGAACCTCTCCTTCATGAAAAGTCAGGACAGGCTTAATCCCCAATAACGTGCCAACCAGAGCTCTGGCGGCGCCGATTCGCCCTCCTTTCCGGAGGTACTCCAGTGTGTTGAATATGCCAACGACGTTCAGGCATGTGTTGAGTTCTTCAACGGATACCTTGATTTGAGGTAGCGTCTGTCCCCTTTCAGCTGCCTCAGCGGCCGGAGCGACCAACATCCCCATAGCTATAGAGGACGAATCCATAATCTCAATCTGAGCTTGAGGCAGTACATTTTTGGCAGCCAAAGCGGAATTGAGTGTTCCGCTCAATTTACTGGAGATGTGAACGGAGAGAATGGGATGGCCACGCTGAGCAAGCTCACTGTAAACTTGAGTAAAATCGCCGGCAGAAGGCTGTGAGGTAGCGGGAGAATAGGTGGCTTCAGCCAGCTCTCGATATAATCCGCTTACGTAAGGTGAAAATTCGTAGGTGCCTGCTCTTTGATAAAATTCATCATTAGTAATATCTACTCCTTCGGAATAGACCTCGTCTCCGAAGATAACCTTAAGCGGCACGACACGGATATCATATTTCTCAATTATTCCTGGTTCAAGGGAAGCAGTGCTATCGGTAACAATTTTAACCTTAGGGGTCAAACTTCGCATTCCTCCTCGATTTTATAGCACCTGAGTCAGCACTATTCTCCGAGCAGTGCAGAGTTATAGCTAAACCTGAAAGTCGGCCACCTGAGGTAGCTGTCGCTTATGAGCACAACCCGCTATCATAGATTCAATTTTCCCCCTTAGCTCACCGGAGGCTTCACCGGCAACCAGGTAGCGGTCGAGCTCCTCATAGCTGAACCCTAAATCGCCTTCATCTGTTTGGCCCGGCCACAAGCCAGCCGATGCAGGCTTATCAATAATAAGCTGGGGAATGCCCAGAAAGCCGGCTAGCTCTCTCACCTGTCCTTTGACCAGATTGCCTAGAGGTATGATATCTACCCCACCGTCCCCGTATTTGGTAAAGTACCCTATGGCAAGCTCACTACGGTTGCTCGTGCCAGCTACCATATAGCCGAGCTGATTGGCAAAGTAGTAAAGGGTTAGCATCCTCAACCTGGCTTTGAGATTAGCTTCAGCTATCCGGCTGGCTGCGGGGTCAATGCTCTTACCGGGCACCATCTTAAGCAAGATATCAAAAACAGGTTCGAGGACCACCATCTTGGTTGGAATAGAAAACTGGCCAGCCACCGCCTGAGCATGTTCCATATCCTCCCGGCTACTGTGGCACGGCATAAGCGCCCCGAGCATGCTTTGCGGAAAAGCACGGTGACACAACACCGCCAGCACCGAGGAGTCGACTCCGCCGCTCATGCCCACCATCACTCCTTTACACCCGCCAAACAAGACCTGATCTTTTATCCACGAGACCAGCTTACCCGCCAGTTGCTCCTGATGCATAAAAGTCTCCATTGTAGCACAATGTTGTACGTAGTATACTACCTTATAGTCAACTGGTCAAAAGCAAAAAACCGATGTTAGCCGCAGATATTATCCTCGAAAATGCCAATGTAATAACCATGGAGCCGGAGCAGCCCACCGCTGAGCTGGTAGCAATCAGGGGCAACCGGATTTTGCTGGTCGGTGGCGATGAAGATTTGAAGCAAGTTACGGGAGCAAAGAGCAGGATAATCGACTGCCATGGTAAAACGTTGGTACCCGGTTTCAACGATGCCCATTGCCATATCTTCTCTTTCGTAAGAAAACTGCTCAGTCTCGACTTGAGTCCGTCATCAGTCGGCTCCATTGATGACATAAAGGCAGCCATCCACCGTCGAGCCCAAGACACGCCACCGGGGGAGTGGCTCATCGGCACCGGTTATAACGAGTTCTATCTCGCCGAAAAGCGCTGTCCGAATCGCCGGGATTTAGATGATGTGGCACCTCGCCACCCGGTAGTCCTGGCTCACCGCTCCCTGCACGCCTGCGCCCTTAATAGCATGGCGCTTTCCCTGGCTGGTATCACCAGAGAGACCCCAGAACCGCCCGGCGCGCTCATTGACCGGGACCACGCCACTGGAGAGCCAACCGGTATCCTGTTTGAGATGCTTAGCTACATCAGAGAAAAGGTTTTGCCCCCTTTATCTGAAGAAGCATTAACTGAAGGCATAGCTTCGGCTGATAAGCACTACCTGTCCTGCGGCATTACCTCGTTACAGGAGGCTACCATCAGCAACGACCTTGGCCGGTGGCAGTCCTTTCATCGGTTTAAAGGCAAACTGAAAAGCCGTCTATCCATAATGTTTGGAGTTGAAGCCTTGAGCCGATTCCAAGCGGCAGGCTTAGCCTCCGGGTATGGTGATAGTCAGTTGCGCCTGGGCGGGGCGAAGATACTGGTGAGGGAAACCACCGGACAACTGGAGCCGTCACAGCCGGAATTAAACCGGCAGGCACTTGCTGCCCACATGGCTGGCTATCAGCTAGCCATCCATGCCATTGAGCCGAACACCGTGAAGGCAGCCATCACCGCCCTGGAACATGTCAACAGCCATTCCCCGCAGAATGGTCAACGACATCGCATAGAGCACTGCTCGGTGTGTCCTCCTCCTCTACTCGAGCGCCTGAGCAAGCTCCATGCAGTCGTCGTTACTCAACCCCCATTTCTTTACTATAGCGGGGAAAGATATTTAGCCACTGTGCCGGTCGGTCACCTACCATGGCTATACCGGATTAAGTCCCTGGTTAACAGTGGCTTGATTGTGGCTGCCAGTTCCGATTCTCCGGTAGTCCCTGATAACCCTTTGGTTGGCATATATGCCGCCGTCACCAGAAAGACCGAATCAGGACGGCAGCTTCTACCCGAGGAATGTATCTTAGCCAAACAGGCACTGGCTATGTACACCATAAATGCTGCTTATGCCTCCTTTGAAGAGGATATAAAAGGCTCGATTGCTCCGGGCAAACTGGCTGATATCGTAGTATTGAGCGATGACCCTGTTAACTCACCCCCGGAGCGGATAAAGGACATCTCGGTGGAGATGACAATTATCAACGGCGAGGTGGTCTGGGAATCTTGACTTACAGGCTGGACAGGGAGTAAACTGAAGACAGAGGGAGGGAGATGCCAATATATGAGTACGTATGCCCTGACTGCGATTCGAAATTCGAGTTATTACGCCCGGTAAGCCAAGCTGATGAGGGTGCTTCCTGCCCCCAATGCCAGAATATGGCAGACCGGATGCTTTCTGCTTTCTACTCAGTCTCCAGGGCCGCTAGTGGAGTTACCGCTCCCATAGGTGGGAGCTCCTGCGGTGGTTGCAGCGCTACCAGTTGCGATCCCTGCGGTGCCTGATTAAGATGGGGCATGTCAGCCAACCCCACATGAATCGGTATTGCTAATCTACCCCTTCACTATGGCAAAGCGCCCCCGTGGCTATTTGACCGCATGGTCAAGCTGGCTCAGGAAATCACCGTATTGGGATACTGAAAAGGAAACATTAACACCAGAGATAATTGGCATTCTAATAAATATCGGAGGAAATTCGGGAAGCCCGATGCATAGAAATCAGAAACGCCCACCTCTTTCAGGCAGTTTGTCTCTTTATTCTCTTCAGCCATACCCCGCTCACCCCACCCAGAATAGCCGCCAGCCCGACGGTTATACCGCCGATGAATAGAGTCGCATCATACCAGAAACCCGCGGGGAAGAGCATTATCAGGTAGTCCCTGGCGGGGTCAAGCATCCAGAATTCGTTGGTGAAGCTGATGAGGTGGAACATGAGGAAAAGCTGGTCAAAGTTCAGCAGCGAACCTATTCCCAGAACCAGCAGCAGGCCAAGGGTGATGCCGCTTCCAATGACCACTGCTTTCGCCAGTCGACGCCGCTCTTTCCGCCACAAGAGCCCAATACCGGCATAAACTAAGCCATAAATCAGTGTCCCCAGCAACAGGCGATAGTTAAGCCGAAACAGTCCCTTGACATCCTTGAGGTGGATTACCTCTCGCTCATTAAATAGCTCAAACGGCTTGCCGTCCTTAACCACAGTAAGGCTGATATACTCTTCATCCGAGTTAAAATAGCTGATTAGCCCGACGGCTGCCTTCTCCAGCTCCGCTTCAGCCAAGCCCGTGGTCTGACCGACATTATATTCCTCAAAGCCGTATTTATAGAGCCAGAGGCTATTAACTGACCAGCCGATACCAGCCGTCAGCAGCAAAATGGGCAGACAAAGTATAAACAGCCACTTAGCGATGTTGTCCAGAATATCCAACTCTGCCTCCAAGTTGTTCTGAATTCTACACTATCAGGGCGAAAAAGGATAGTATTATCTGCCCCATCCCCCCTCCACCATATCATTGCGAGCCGAAGCCATGAGCAAAGCGAAGGGGTAGCGAAGCAATATCCCTCTTTATTATATCTACCTCATCCCCTTTATCCCCCTCTCCTTCAAAGGAGGGAGTGTGCGATTAGTTGATAATGGAGTTGATTGTAAAGGGCAAAGCTCATCTTAAACTCTCCTCTACTCCCCTTAACCTCACCTAAAAAATACCCCCAAAAGCCGGCCATGTGCTATAATTAGTCAAAAGTCGGACACAGAAAGATGCGATGTTTACCCATCTCCACATTCACACCGAATATAGCTTACTTGATGGCATATGCCGCATCCCCAAGCTTATTGAACGAGCCAAAGAGCTAGGAATGGATAGCTTGGCGATAACCGACCACGGGGTCATGTATGGCGCCATCGAGTTCTATCTGGCAGCCAGGGAGGCCGGCATAAAGCCCATTATCGGCTGCGAAGTTTATGTTGCTCCAGATAGCCGCTTGAACCGAAGTGACGGGAATAAAGAGTACTATCATCTCATTCTGCTGGCCAAGAACGGGACCGGCTACCGCAATCTAATCCAGCTCGCTACTCAAGCACAACTCGAGGGCTTCTACTACAAACCCAGAGTGGACAAAGAGCTTCTACAGGAGTATCACCACGGTCTTATCGCCCTCTCCAGCTGCATGGGAGGTGAGATTCCCCGCCTCATCCGGGAAGGACGCCTCCAAGAGGCAAAGCAAGCTGCCCTGTGGCACAAGCAAACCTTTGATGATTTCTACCTGGAAATACAAAAGCACCCCATTCCCGAACTAGAGATGATAAACAAGGAACTTGTATCTATGAGCGGTGAACTGGATATCCCGCTGGTAGCAACTAATGATGTCCACTATGTCAACCGGGAAGACGCCTCGACACATGATCTGCTACTGTGCATTGGAACCAACTCCTCTATCCATGATGATAAGAGACTGAAGATGGCAGGCGACTTTTTCTACCTCAAGAGACCTGAGGAGATGGCAGAGCTATTCAAGGATATTCCTCAGGCTGTGGAGAACACTGAGCGCATTGCCGAAATGTGCAACCTCAACCTGGATTTCGGACGTCTCCACCTCCCCGAGATAGAGCTGCCTGAAGGAAAAACGGCTGACCAGTTTCTGGCTAACCTCTGCCATGAGGATCTCCACAAATATTATCCCCAGCCCACACCAGAAATAGAAAACCGGCTCGCCTACGAGCTAGAAGTAATAAAGCAGACCCAGTTTGCCAATTACTTCCTCGTCGTCTGGGATTTCATCTCCTTCGCCAAAAAGCAGGGCATCCTGTTTGGCGTTAGAGGTAGTGCTGCCGCAAGCATCGTCCTCTACTGCCTTGGTATCACACAGGTTGACCCCATTAAAAATAAGCTGGTCTTTGAACGTTTTCTCAATATGGAGCGTCGGGAGATGCCAGATATAGACCTGGATTTTGAGGGTGACCGCCGTGATGAGGTAATTGCCTATGTATCGCAGAAATACGGGCGGGAGCATGTTGCTCAGATAATCACCTTCGGCACACTGGGTGCCAGAGCATCCCTCCGAGATGTTGGCCGTGCGCTGGATATGCCTTATAGTGATGTCGACCGCGTTGCCAGACTTATCCCCTTCTCTCCAAATATTACCCTGGACAAAGCCCTGGAGGAGAATCGTGAACTGCAAAACATCTACCAGGAGGATACCATAGTTCGCAATCTGGTCAACTCAGCCAAGAAGGTAGAGGGTATTGCCCGCCATGCCAGCACACATGCTGCCGGCGTAGTCATATCTAAAGAGCCCCTCACCAGATACGTCCCCCTTCAACGGGCAAGCAAGAGTAACGATGAAGCCACAGTTATGACTCAGTTCACCATGGAAGATATTGCTCATATTGGCCTGCTAAAGATGGATTTCCTTGGTCTGGCTAACCTGACTATTCTGGGCAAGGCACAGGAGATTATTCATCAGAACCGCAATGTTGATGTTGACCTGCGCCATATTCCCATGGACGATACCAAGACCTTTGACCTGCTGTCCTCAGGAGAAACGGCTGGCGTATTTCAGTTGGAGGGAGCTGGCATGCGCCGCTATATCAAAGAGCTCGAACCGACCACCTTCAACGATATCGCTGCTATGGTCGCCCTGTACCGCCCCGGGCCCATGGAGCATATACCCGCATTTATCAAAGCCAAGCACGGCGTTGAGCCTATCAGCTACCCCCACCCCACCTTAGCCAGCATCCTTGAGGAAACTTACGGGGTGATTGTATATCAGGACCAGGTGCTCTTTATCGTGCAAGCCCTCGCTGGCTACAGCTTGGGACAGGCTGATATCTTCCGCAAGGCGATGGGCAAGAAGATTCCCGAGGTTATGAAGAAAGAGAGACGTAACTTCACCGCCGGAGCCAAGAGGAACGGATTCTCAGCCGAGATAGCCGGTCAGGTTTTTGACCTCATTGAGCCATTTGCCGGCTATGCCTTCAACAAGGCTCACAGTGTCAGCTACGCACTCATTGCCTATCAAACCGCCTATCTCAAAGCAAACTACCCAATAGAATACATGACCGCTCTCCTGATCACCAATGCTGATCAGCCGGAGAAAGTAGCTAATGCTATTGCTGAATGCCGACGTCTGGATATAACCGTGTTACCACCCGACATAAACCGAAGCCAAGCCAGCTTTTCTATAGAAAAGGATGGCGGTGGCACCTCAGTCATCAGCTTCGGATTGACCACCATCAAGAATGTGGGATTGGGAGCTATAGAACCTGTTATTGCCGGGCGAGATAAGGAGGGCAAGTTCAAATCAATTGGAGACCTGTGCCGCCGCGCCGACCTGAGCAGCGTCAATAAGCGGGTAATGGAAAGCCTGATTAAGGCGGGGGCTCTGGACTCCATGGGCAGCCGTGGAAGTCTACTCCAAAGTGCTGACCGCATCCTGTCCCTGTCCCAGCGAGAGCACCGGCTTCGGGAAACAGGACAATCCACTATGTTTGACCTGTGGGGTGAGGCAATGCCTTCACCTCTGCCCAGCCTTGATCTTGAGGCGGCTGACATCCCTACTAAGGAGAAGCTAGCCTGGGAGAAGGATCTGCTGGGGGTATACCTTTCCGAGCATCCCTTCAGCTCCGTGGCCGGCAAGGCAGGCTCAGAGACTACCCTGTGCGGTCAGATTGATGCTGAACTGGCAGGACAAACCATTGTAGTCGCCGGGATGGTAGCTTCAGCTCGCCAACTGTCCACCAAAGACAGCCGCCCCTTTATCAGGGCCGTTCTGGAAGACCTAGATGGTCAGATTGAGGTTATGGTCTGGCCCAAGGTCTATGCTGAAACCGGAGACCTGTGGCAGGAAGGGAATCTGCTGCTGGTTGAGGGTAAGGTACGGGTAAGAGATGACCAGGTGCAACTGAACTGCGATAGTGCGCGCCTCTACCAACCTGAGGCAACCCAGGGTGAAGAGGCAGTCACCACTCAGCCTGCTGAAGAGCCATTAGCCGCCGAGGAAACCACAGCCGACACCACACCCGCTGAAAGTCGTCGACTGGTAATAAGCATCTTCCAGACCGATAATCAAGCCAGTGACGTCGCCTACTTGCATAAATTGATCGATACCCTTAGGGAGTTCTCCGGTCAGGATGAGGTAAGCCTTCGTGTAACCAATGAGGGGAATATTATGAACCTCAAGCTGACCAACATACGTATCGACTACTGCCCTGAACTCCACCAGCAACTGGTAGAACTGGTGGGAGAGGATGGGTTGAGAGTAGAGACGCTCGGGTAATATTTTAAGAGTACAGAGATGTTAATCGACTTCATTGATGAGGTGGAGTCTAACACATACGCATCGCAACCTTATTCCCAGATATTGGCCTCAGTGATACTCCTTTCACTGAAGGAGAATTAAAGGTGGGGTTTTTAAGAGGGGGGGTAATGAAAAGGTTTTTGATACTGGTTACGGCGGCAATAGTAGCTACCAGTCTGGTGACTGGGTGTACGGGAGGAGTTAAGCCCTCTACTGAGTCGGAGCAAGCCATAAACACCGGCATTAATCAAGAGTTTATTATTGAGCCCGGCTCTAATCCTTCCACCGGCTATAGCTGACAAGAAAGCTACGATGAGACCATGCTCGAGCTGGTGGAAAATACATATAAATCGGGTGAGGAGGCAAAACAGGGTGTGGTTGGCGCTGGCGGTACTGACTATTTTCGATTTAAAGCGTTAAAGACGGTTGAAACTGAGATAATAATGGTCTATAAGCGACCATGGGAAAAGGAGAGCCTAGAGCAAATTGTTTTCACAGTCGATATAGAGTGACACTTTACCTCGTTCTGGCTGGAGCTTCCAGAGAGAGAAGGTGCCTCTTCACAGCCAGCCCGCCGGCGAATCCGCAGAGCTTGCCATCGCTGGCAACTACACGGTGGCAGGGAATGATACCCGGCAAAGGGTTTCTTCCCAGAGCCTGCCCCACTGCCCGCGCCACCCCCGGTCTGCCTATCTGCTCCGCCACCCATGAATAGCTCCTAGTCTCTCCGTAAGGGATGAGCCTAGTTTTACTCCATACACCAATCTGAAAGGGGGTAGCCCCTGAGAGGTCAACATCGTCAGGGAAGGTTACTTTGTCACCGCTATAATAATTCTTGAGGCGTTCCATCAGATTCTCAAACAGCCGTGTAGACCAGATGGCATGGTTTGCTTTATCACCCAACAGTTGACGCGCCTCCTGAAGTGAGCGCTGAGGTGGAGTGGTCAACAGCAGACCGCTTGTCGATCCCAACACTCCTACCCAGCCGGCAGAGGTATCGAAAGCGGTGTAATTTATAGCCTCATCTGCCATATATATGCTACCTATTCTCTGCCTCAACCGGAAGGGAGATAATTCAGTATATCGTCTAGTGATTATAACGCACAAGCGGGTTAAAAGATAGCGGTAAAATATCTACCTGATAGATTCGTACTTCCTACCCCAGCTCAGGCTCAATCAGGCCAAAATCGCCATCCCTGCGTCGGTACAGGAGGCTAAGCCCTTCAATATCAGCATTGAAGAACAGGAAGAAATCGTGACCCAGCAGCTCCATCTGGTCTATTGCTTCCGCCACTGACATGGGATTGATAGCGAAACGCTTGACTTTGACCACCTTTCGAGGAGGCTGTGTCTCCGTCTCCTCCCCGACGTCATTCCGGGCGAGTGAGATGCCCCTCCCCTTATTATTAAGTTTCCCTTTGTGATGCTCGATTTGCCGATTCATAACTGCTCCCACCTTGTCAATAGCCGCAAACAGGGCTTCCCCCCGTTCCTCGCCACGAAGCAAGCCGTTGCCGCTATCTACAGTTACCTGCACCACGAAGTGCTGTTGGCGAGACTTTGTCTTTTCCTCGGTTATTTCTACGCTGGCCGCCATAATGCCAGGCAGGTAGCGATTTATTTTACCCAGCTTCCGCTCGATATAGCGGCGTACCTGCGGTTTTAACTCTATATTTTTACCCGTTATCTGTAGCTCCATCAGTTCACACTCCTTTGAATCTCTCCAGCCAGCACCAATCCCCATACTGGACTCGCTCCGGCGTTTTTTTACGCCGCAGAGTAGGCAGCAAGGGTAGCTCCCGATGTTGAGACATCATCTATAAGTAATACCAGTTTATCGCTTAGGCTGCCGTCACGGCAAATGAAAGCACCGGCAACGTTCCTTTGCCGTTCCTCCACGCTTGCCGTTCTGGCTTGAGGTAAGGCACTCCGCTCTCGAATGAGGCAGTCGCCTACTACAGCCAGGTCGGTGAGCTTACCCAGTCCACGAGCCAACAGGCTGGACTGATTATAACCGCACTCTCCCAATCGTTTCGGGTGCAATGGTACCGGTACCAGAACTTCTCCCGGCACGGGGTTGGCGATAAAGGAATTTTTCAATAATTCAGCCAGAGGCGTAGCTATTGCCCGGAGATGCCGGTATTTCAGGTTGTGGATAGCCCAGCGCATCGTGCCATCGAAACCAAGTGAACACAAAAACATAATTAACAGTACCACTACGAGTAGTATAACATATCCCTTCATCATCCCTATCAATATAGGAAACAAGTAATGAGTGGCAAAGAAGGAGAAATTGGTAGAATTACCTGGACATCAATGGGGGTTGCGAGCTAATGAAAATCCACTGCAATAACTGCGACCAAACTGTAGAGGTTAATGGATTGGTCGCAAGCCGCTAAATATACCACTCAAAATTGTTTGTGAGTCGTTACAGATACATCGTGATGTAGAAGCAGCAGCCAGTGAATTAGGTTGCAGTCAGGGGTACATTTTCAAAGCCCTGAAGGCCAATAGGCTAAAACTGGGGGATGTCATAAAGAAACAAAACGGCAAGGGGGGAGTGAGTCATGATAAAATCGGCACAAGAACCATAGCCCTCATACTCAGAATCGTTCCCCTGCTTCTACCGAGCAGACAACATCTACAGCTTTAGACTGCATATGAAAACACATTTACCGTCTATAAACCAGAGCTTCAGGGTGTACTGCTGATACCCTAACGGGCACGGGCACTGTGGAGTGCCCCGTTTACAATGGGTTCATCAATATAGACATCACCATTCCTGATTTTTAGGTTGTAACCGCAATCAGGTGTGGTGCAAACCCACGCTTTGTAGTGAATAGCCGCCCCCTGACTACCAAAATCAGACAGGGGTACTAAGTCACCAGAATTACATTTCTGGCATTTGGGGAAACTAACGTTTTCCATGAGATCCTCCTCCCAACCAAAGTATCTGTTGCAGTATACCATTAACCGGTGGCGGTTGACAAGGGCTTCTCCAACCCTCTCGAACAAAGCCGACTATACACAGCACCTTCCCTGGTCAGTTGGCTTCTCATCAGGCTGATAGCATCTATTTCAAATGTACAACCTGCATCAAATACAGTGCCGGCTATAAGCTGCCCGAATTTTTGCCGGTCGTCCAACGATACCCCACCACGAAGGCGGGCAAGGGTCAGATGAGGGGTGAATGATCGCGATTCAGTAACAAAGCCCAGGGGAGCCAGGGCAGAGTCAAGACGCTTCTGAAGCTGAGCTAGCTTATCCGCCTCCCCCGTTAGCCCAACCCAGACTACCTGAGCTCGCCTCAGATTGGGGAAAGCTCCCAGTTCCCCGACCTCCAGGTGAAAGGAGGATACTCCCCGAGCTGCCTCCTCCACCACCGTGGTTATTCCGCCCATCTTATCAACAGCCACATCGCCCAGAAACTTCAGCGTTAGGTGAACGCCATATGGGTTTACCCACTTTACCCCGAACGGTTTTCCAGATTTCAGCCTGATCTGTAGCTGGTTGAGCCATGCTTTCAACTCATCAGGCAGTTCAATAGCTATAAACGAACGGACTTGTTCCATAGCTTAAGTCTTACTCACCTTGAATACCCAATAACCTCTGGGCATTACCGGAAAGAATCAGGTTCATTACCTCTCCAGGCAAATCCAGGGAGCCAATCTCATTGAGCAATCGTCTCTGGGTCAGCAGGGGGTAATCACTACCGAAGAGAATCCTGTTAGCACCAACAAGCTGGATAACCTGACTATATATCTGAGAATCATACAAAAGTGGTGAAGCTGCGGTATCAAAAAGGACATTGTGCATCGCCTGTTTTACCTCAGGCAACAGGGCATAGAAGGGTAAGCCACCGCCCCAGTGGGCACAGACTATGGTTAAATCAGGAAAACTAGCTATAAAGGGATAAAGCACATCCGGGGTAATACCTCCCTTACCCGGATAGTCACGGCCCACCGGCTCAGAGGCATGGATGAGCAGGATTAGCTTATGCTTTCTCATCACCTCAACAAAGGGTTTCATCGCCGTGTCATTTCCGAGGTCAAATAGCTGTATATCCGGTCTTATCTCGCCAATCCCCCTTATTCCCCCTTTGGCACAGCGTTCTATCTCAGCTATAGCATCGTCATATGAGTTTGGCTGTACACTGCAAAAGCCTACCAGCCGCCCGTGGTAACGGGCTATGGATTCCAGAATGTAGTCGTTGATTTCAACACATAACTCATGAGTAGTCCAGCCGTAATTGGCAATAACTGATATATCAATCCCATTCTCGTCCATACTGTCAATTAGTTCATCAGCGGTAGCCAGTCTGGCATTGGGATTGGAGTAAAGGATGGCAAAGCACGGGTCATTATCAATATACTTGCCGCGGTTTTTCTTTATATACGGTGGAACTACATGGGTATGAAAGTCAATAATCATCGGTAAATTATAACAAAACGGGCTGGGTGCCTTCAACAGCTACCTTCCTCTTTAAAGTCTTAGCTACATTCCACGCGCTCAAACGCATATCTTTTCATCGGGTATTGACAAACTCTCAGGAGGGGACTATACTCAAGCCCAAATATGTGCAATAATTTATATTAGTATATCGATTTAGGAGGGCATATGATTGAGCGAGTTCATGAGCATATCGTTACCGAACTCCAGCAGAACACGCGTACGGACACGATATTCGTCCTTACTGCAATTGTTCTCAACCTGGTGGCCCTCGGCATCAATTCTATAGTCGCGGCTACGAATGGCGATGCTGCAACGACGATTGTGATGTTCGCATTTGTTGCGCTCGTGGTAGTGGTCAATTTTGTCGCGGAAGTAGGACTACTGAGGGGGAAGCAGACTCGAGAGAAGCTGCTAAATGGGCTCCTAAAGATGTACAAAGACCAAGGGGTGGAAGGGTATTATGACCCATCCCTTTTGAGCACTTACAATACCAGATACAACCTGTTTATGCTCGTGGTCCTCTTCACGGGGCTGGTAGCCATTATTGTGCCTTTCATCATCAGATAGTTGGTAACTACGTGCGAACATGTTGAAATCTAGGGTAGTATCACCCTCCTCTCTCCAAAGTCATAACTATATCCCACACGCCCAGTGGTTCGTCTTTATTTCGGGTATTGAAAAAGTTTATTCTTTAGAAACGTCTCTTTCTCTGAACGGAATTTGAATCGGCAAGTCCTTAGTATTCAATTTAAAGGTTTTCATCAAGTCAATCGCATTGTGCGGTGCGTATCCCTGCCAGTGGTTATTAAAAAAGACAAAGGTCATATTAGTCTGTTCGTCAGTGACCTTCACTCTGTTGGCAAGCTCTTCTATTTCGTCCGGTGAATATAGATACTTATACCGTGTTTCACTATCACCTTTCCACCACGTCTCTGCGTTCCGTCCATGAAAGCGGAAGTAAGCCATGTCTGATGTCAACGGCAAGTCCTTTGCGAGCGAGGATTCAAATTTTGGTTCATCAATCTGCACCCAAGACACATTATTTTCCTTTAGCAACCGGGCGATGTTTTCATCGTTGCTCCAACTGCGGTGCCTTAATTCAATAGCCAACCTGTATTGACCAAATATATCCATGACCATGCTTAATATCTGTTGCCCATAGCCATCATTCTCAAAACTTGGTGGAAATTGAGCGAGTAGAACACCCAGTTTTTCGTATTTCAGCAACGGCTCAATACTATAATTGAAAAGGTCAACATCTTTTTGGGATATTACGGCTTCTCTTCCAGTCGCTTCTTTATACATCTCGGGATGAGTAAATTTCTGCCACAACTTCACAGTAAAGAGAAAGTCTTTCGGGACTCTACGCACCCAGTTATAAACATACCCGGGATTTGGCAGTCTATAGAATGAACTATTAATTTCAACCGTATTAAAAAACTGGCTATAATATTCAAGCTCATTTACCTTACCTCTGGGGTAGAAATATTCGGTCCACGTGCCTTCACCTTTGGGGTAAGACCATCCTGATGTGCCGATATAAAGTCTAGCTAAGTTGGTCATTTACTATATTCCCCTTAACCATATGATAGCAAAACGCTGAATCCATCACCAGACACTTATTCATAAGCTATGGCGCCTGGTGACAAAATACCCTTGACAGTAGCACATATGTTCTGATATATTGTAGCTCCCCCCTATCTTCGGAGTTAAGATAATGTCAAAGCTTATTGGTGAACCTGTCAAAGTGCATAGAAATGGAGCCTCAGCTTTAACTGCCTTCATATGGAGAAGGCGTCTCTATAGAGTGGTTGAAGTTCTTAGCTGGTGGCGGGAACCATCAAAGTGGTGGAATGGGGAAGGAATACGACTCTTTGTTCGTGTCAATGCCAGAAATTCCAGCATAGGAACTTACGAACTCTATAAACTTGGAGAGGAGTGGTTTCTCTATAGATACTTCGACTAGGGTTCAATAATGAGCTTTATTCACCTTCATGTCCATTCTCAATACAGCTTTCTTGATGGAGCCGCTTCCTTAGATAGACTCTTGGAAAAGGCAAAGGCGTTAGATATGCCTGCCCTGGCCCTCACCGACCATAACAGGTTAACAGGTGCTATCAGGTTCTATGAGAAAGCCAGAGCTATCGGTATAAAACCAATCATAGGTTCTGAAATTAATTTAGAGACTGGCCACCATCTCACGCTTCTGTGCAAGGACAATAAAGGCTACTCCAATCTATGTCGGTTACTGACTGAGGCCCATCTATCCAATAAGGGCAGAAAGCCCGCTGTAACCAAGGAGATGCTACAAAAGCTCAAGGCTGGGCTAATCGTTTTATCTGGATGCACTAAAGGTGAGATACCCACATTAATTGACATGGGCGAAACCGAAACAGCCAGAGAAATAGCGAATTCTTACAGAGAAGTCTATGGGGGCAATTTTTTTGTTGAGCTCATCCGTCATCCATCTAAGGATGGAATGCTCGGTAGCTACAGACTTGCTACCTTTGCCAGAGAGGAGGGTCTACCTATAGTGGCCACCAACAATGTTCACTGCACAGAAATGGAAGAGTATGAAATCAAGGAATTGCTTAATGCCATAGGTCGAAATACCCCCGTCTCCCAGTTAGAAGACCATCGAACTGTTGAGCAATACCTTAAATCACAGAAGGAGATGGCTAAGCTCTTCAAGGACTTCCCTGAGGCTATAGACGCGACAGTAGAGATTGCTTCCAGATGTAATTTGGGGTTAGAGTTGGGCAAACCCCGCTTCTCCAAGTTTGATACTCCCAATGGTAATACTGACTACGGCTACCTATCGAAGTTGGCTTTGGCAGGAGCTTTAAATAAGTATGGCTCAATAACGCCAAATATTAAGAATCGCCTGGAGAACGAGCTTATAACAATCAAGAGCCTTGGTTTTTGCAGTTATTTTCTGGTAGTTTGGGATATAGTTCAATGGGCGAGGAGACGCGGCATAAAATGCCAGGCAAGAGGGAGTGCAGTAGATAGCCTGGTGGTCTATGCACTGGATATTAGCACCGTTGACCCTATTGAGTATGACCTTCTCTTTGAACGCTTCCTGCATCCCTTGAGAAGTGACCCTCCCGATATCGATTTGGATATTGACCGGAGACGCAGGGATGAAGTGCGAGACTACATATATCAAAAATATGGTGCCGAAAATGTTGCCTGTGTGGGAACCATCAACACCTACATGGCTAGGGGGGCTATTCGAGACACCGGCAAAGCTCTACAAATACCACAGGAGATAATTCAAGAGGCCTGTAAAAGCATCCACTACTTATCTACTTCAAAACTCCTCGAATACGCTGATTCTCTGCCTGAATTAAAGAAACGCACCATTTACAGCAGACCTGAGCTTGCTAAACTGTTTGAACTATGTGTTGCCATAGATGGGTTCCCCAAATATCTATCTGTTCATCTTGGGGGAATGCTTATTGGGGACGGCAGGCTTGCTGACTTAGTGCCTCTTGAAAGGTCTAGTGGTGGAGATATTATCAGCCAGTATGATAAGAATGATATTGAGAAGCTCGGTATTGTCAAAATGGATTTACTGGCACTCCCAACCCTTACCGTTATCGAAGATACGCTTACTAACATTAAGAAGAGTCGTGGCGTTGATGTTGATTTAGATAAAATACCAAGAGATGACCCTGAGGCCTTTGCTATGCTACGTGATGGGAAGACAATCGGCATTTTCCAACTGGAATCACCAGCGCAGAGAGAAATGGCAGGGAGGCTACTACCAAACCGTTTTGAAGACATTATCGTTTCTATTTCCTTGGTCCGGCCAGGACCTCTCAAGTCTAATATGGACAAGGTCTATCTTCCCCGGAGACACGGTAACGAACAGGTTACCTATCTTCATCCCAAACTTAAAAATGCCCTTGGAGAGACCTTGGGGGTTATACTGTACCAGGAGCAGGTATTAAAGGTTGCCCACGACCTAGCTGGAATGAGTTATGCTGAAGCAGCCGGTTTCCGCCGGGCCATGACACATGACCGCACCGAAGAAGATATGGAGAAAATGCGGGACTCCTTTATTTCCAGTACTGTTAGAAATGGTGTAAGCAGGGGTATCGCAAAGGAGATATTTGAGCAACTGGCTGCCTTTGCTGCTTACGGATTCTGCAAAGCCCATGCTGCCGTCTACGCTGTCATTGCTTACCAAACCCTCTGGCTGAAGTGCCATTATCCGGCTGAATTTTTTGCTGCAGTCTTGTCCAATCAACCGGTGGGATACTATCCACCACGTGTCCTAGTCGACGATGCGAAAAGGTTTGGAGTTAAAGTGCTACCTATTGATATTAACTGTTCCTTTGGCGATTATATCGTAGAAGATGATGCTATAAGGATTAGTCTCAGGCAGTTAAAAGGAATGTCGGAAGAAGCACTGGAATCTATATTATCGAAAAGAGCTAAGAATGAGTTTAATTCGTTAAGGGACTTTGTCCTGAGAACGAATGTAAGTCTGCTCACCACTGAGAACCTCATCAAGGTTGGCGCTTTTGATTCGTTTGGCAATAGAGCGGAACTGCTTTTGCAGCTTCATAAACTAGGAAACCTCAAGCACAAAATAGGCAAGGGGGCAAGACCTCTGTTCGATGATTCTAAGCCAAAGTTGGAACCAACAGATAGGACTCATTACCATGATAACAAAGCAAGGGTGCTTATTGAGAGAGAACTGTTGTCTCTAAGTTTATCAGCACATCCCTTAGATTTCTACACTTTTGATAACGGGATAACAAAGATGAAAGACCTGTCTTCCATAGCTACAGGTAAGACTATTAAGATTGCCGGCTCTGTAATTCGTTATCAAACCCCACCTACCAGGAATGGCAACAGAGTAATCTACGTGATAATGGAGGATGGGACTGGCATAGCTGATATAACCGTGTTTGGTGACGTCCAAGAGAAGTGTGGAGAGGTCTTATTTCGAGAAGGCTGGTTGATGGTGAAAGGGAAAGTGCAGAGAAGAGGGCCAAAATCAACCACAATCATTGCTGAGGATTTGTCTCCCCTGAACAAAAAATCATACTTTGCAAATAGCAGTTGTTAATAGAAGGCTCAGTATGTAGAATAAACTTAGTTTGATTCATTAAGAGTAACAGATAATAATTTTGTTGAGGTTCATCACTTGATCCCCAAGGCATTCCAAGATGATTTTAATTATAGCCTTGATGTCCCTGCTAATATAATAGCCGTATGTCCTAACTGTCATCGACGGTTACATCATACTAAGATGAGCCAAATAGCGGAAGTTGTCCAGCAAATATATAGTGATAGACCAACTGCATTACACCAGGCAGGTATATTTGTACCGGTAGATAAGTTATTTAATTATTATAAATTAGATAGTTAGATATTTTATTGAGCTGAAGTCTGGTTTCACGAGTATTGTAATAGCAAATAATATTTCCCTAAATGGGTTCCTACTACATTGGAAAAAGTATCTCTTGGCCTGTATAATCTATGTTATGAAAGATGATTTAAAACAAATTCTTGAATTTGAGCACCAACGAGACTGGAAACAGTTTCATACACCGAAGAATCTTGCCATATCCCTAGTGTTGGAAGCCGGGGAAGCCCTCGAAATATTTCAATGGTCTAAGGATGGTGATCTCCCCGCTGATAGACAAGTCGAGTTAGGAGAAGAACTGGCGGATATTTATTACTATTTACTTCTATTGGCGCATGAAACAGGCCTGGATATTCAGGGAGAGTTCCAAAAGAAAATGAAAATAAACGCTGCCAAATATCCAGTAGATAAATCTAAAGGTAACTCACGCAAATACGATCGACTTTAACTCATCGTATTACATATCTCTGCAGAGGTTTAATTCATCAGAAAAGACGAAGAGAAACGTCTCCCTGTCCATACCAGCAGAATTTACATGTGTCACACGTGGTTTTATCAATATCATAGCGGCATTGAAAGGCTTCACCTGTCCGCCCGTGCCTTTCACCGCATACTCAAACTGGGTCGCACTACCGCCGACCTGGAAAATGTTGATATAATCAAAGCCCACCACCTGGCTGAAGCCATCCAGTATAGACCAAGAAATTTGGTATAAGCCAAAGCAGATATACGGGAAGACAGCACCTTCCGAACCCTGCCGAAAAGGACGGATGAATGTGGTGCTGGTAGGGGAGGAGCTGGGCATATAGATAGCGTAAGACATGGCATATTTACCAGTCTGGTGTTACAATGAAGCGAAGTAAGCTTAAAAAAGGAGGGCTAGTCTTGTTTCCAGCAGAGAATCTGGGTTTTGTAGCAGGAGCACTTGTATCATGCAGCCTTATTCCCCAGATAATCCGTGTCTTTAAGCTTAGAAGCGCCCACGAGATAAGCATGCTTTTTACCAGCTTGCTTCTGACAGGCATCATTATCTGGTTAGCCTACGGAATTTCTCTGGGGCTCACCCCGGTCATCCTGTGGAATGCAATCGGAGCTATTCCTGTGGCGATGCTTCTATATGCAAAGCTAAAGTACGGGAAATAACAGCCCAGAGTGGGGCTTACTTTTTTAAGCTCCGCCAGACGAATTCAGAGGAGAAAAATGATACTATCTAAATTGAATAAAAGATACATAAATCCTGTCCTTATAATTATTCTGCTTGTCGTGCTGTCCGGGACAATTACTGGATGTGAATATTTCGAGGAGTTGATCCCGCCACCTCCGGAAGACGGGAGAAGTACAGTGGTGGAAGCGCATCGCCCCGCTGTCAAAACCACCGACCGGGCTATCCTGGCAGTTTATCAACACCTTCTCAGTAAAGCTGGGGGCTACAGGGCGAAAGCATACCTTGCCAGCTTCTATACCGCAAGTGATAACTGGAGTGCTGAGTTGGATGTTTTTAAGGATGGAACCAGCGTATGGCATATCGTTGTTGATATGACATCCGTCGAGGTGTGGGAAGAGGAATCTTACTGGCAACAGGCTAGCTGGTTCATACTTTCAGATGGCAAAGTGATACCATCCAATCGCCTCAACACCAATGCTCTTAGGATTGAGGCTGACCTGCAAAAGCTAAGCCTCCCGCCACAGTTGAAGCCATAACTAAAATAGATTACCCCTTCTTCCGCGCAGAGAGTGGCCTAGCCGCTTTATCGCTGTAGCAAGCTCAAGACCTCTGCATTCTGCCCGTGCCTATTCCTATTCGGTAACTTCACCTTGAGTGTGCGTACCATAGCCGGACTTTCATATCGATGACATAATTGCGTGCTTATCCAAAACAAACTCCCTCCAGCACCCTCCGGAAACCCGCCAAGTCGGGCTATCCAATGGTAAGTGCTTGGGCAGCATAAATCAACTGCCGAATATCCGGGTATTGACAAAGATTATCCATTCCCTTAGAGTGTCCGTTATTAAAGCTAACGGAGGTAACGGCCAATGGAGTTATTGGAAGGAATTGAAACGAGGAGAAGTCTTCGTGCCTTCACATCCACTCCCGTTCCCGAAGAAATAGTGGGGAAAATTCTAAAAGCAGTCAGCAAAAGTCCCTCTTATACAAACACACAACCCTGGGAAGTCGCAGTAGTAAGCGGCAATAAGAAAGAGGGGCTCGCTAGAATCCTTTCTGATTTGTGGAAATCGGAAGTCGCTCCAAATCCTGATCTTCCCCTGCCCAAGACCTGGCCACCCGAGTTGGATAGCAGGGTAAAAGAACATAGTGCGAGTAGGTTTAAGGCTCTCGGGGTAGAGCGAGGGGATGACCAGCACATGAGGGAACTGCGATTACAGAACTTTAAGTTTTTTGGAGCACCATGCGGTCTTTTCCTATTTATGGACAGTACGCTTACCCCATGGTCGATATTCGATATGGGAGTATTCGCCCAGAGTATCCAGCTGGCTGCCCACTCTTTCGGTATTGGCAGCTGTCTGCAGGCAATGCTTGTTAATTATCCAGACGCCGTTCGTGAATTTTTAGGGATACCAAAAACCAAGCAGTTAATTATTGGAATCTCAATAGGTTATCCAGATTATGAAGCAAGAATAAATGCTTACCAAAGTACGAGGATGAGTGTAGATGACTTCGTGCAATGGTATTCTTGAAGAATCACCCCGCTATTATTGAGGTGCCTTAACCGCTTTTATGCTCCATGACCAATTTGTGCGTCAATGCCGCTGACGGTACACACAATTCCGCCAAAACTATGGTCGCCAACACGCCGCAACCCTCCGTCGCGCCTCTTTTTAGATACAAAAGTGGGCCATCCTGGGCTCGAACCAGGGACCTCAGTCTTATCAGGACTGCGCTCTAACCAGCTGAGCTAATGGCCCGCAAATCACATCTAATTCTACGTCAGGGATAAGGAAAAATCAAGCCCCAAGCCAAATATACACCCGTCAACAGTCTCCATGGCTCATCTTCCCGCTCAGCGCCGGGGACTATACGTTTATATTTTTTAATATGGTACAATTACGTGGAGGAGGAGAAAGTGTGGTTGACACCCGAGAGTGAATTGCGCCAGCTTGTTATAAACGGCAAAACAGTTAAAGCCAGAAGTGGCATGACAGTACTCGAAGCAGCACAGGCGGCTGGCATTTACATCCCCACTCTTTGTCATCACCCGTATCTATCTCCATCCGGATCATGTCGGCTTTGCGCCGTAGAGGTTGAGGGAATGCGTGGATTGCCGGGTTCATGCACTCTTCCTGTAGCCGAAGGGATGATAGTCCACACCGAGACGCCCGAAGTGCGGGAATTCCGCCGCACCCTGTTAGAAATCATCCTGAGCGACCACCCTCTATCATGCCTTACCTGCCCGGCAAACCTGCGCTGTGAACTGCAGCAACTCGCCGCATATATCGGGATTGAGCAAGTCAGAATACCTCCCCCAGCACACCCCCCACGTTTTACTGAGGAGGGCATATTCTTCAACCGGGACTACAATCTGTGCATAGTTTGCGGTCGCTGTGTCAAGACCTGCCATGAGATACGGGGCCAAAAGGCTATATTCTTCCTCTCTGACGAAACAGGTCTTTCGGTAGGCACTCCGCTAAACCGACCGCTTGAAGATTCGGGGTGCAAATTCTGTGGTGCATGTGTAGACATATGCCCCACAGGAGCCCTGATTGACAAGGAGCAAAAATGGCTGCCAGATAAGGTAGTTGCCACAACCTGCATCTACTGCGGAGTGGGTTGTCAACTAGACCTTGAGATACAAGACGGAAAGGTAACTCGGGGTGTGCCCGACCCTGATGGTCCAGCCAATCACGGACAGGCGTGTGTCAAAGGACGCTTCGGAATTGCTGAGTTTGTCCATCACAGTGACCGACTCACCAGCCCTCTGATAAGGCGAAACGGCACACTGGTGGAAACCAGCTGGGATGAGGCTTTGAGCATGGTGGCAGAGAACCTCGCCAAGTACTCCGGCGACGAGGTAGCAGTGATATCTTCCTCCAAGTGCACCAATGAGGAGAACTATGTAGCCCAGAAGTTCACCCGGGCAGTGCTGTGCACCAACAATATTGACCACTGTGCCCGCCTCTGCCATGCCCCCTCCGTATCGGGTCTAGTCCAGAGTTTCGGCAGCGGAGCAATGACCAATTCCATTGCCGAGATTGGAGAGGCCACTTGCATCCTGGCTATTGGCACTAATACCACCGTTGCTCATCCGGTAATAGCTCTGGAGGTGAAGAAGGCAAAACGCCGGGGCGGCAAGCTCATTGTCGCCAATCCGAAGAAAATAGAACTCGCCGGGCTGGCTGATATCTACTTGGAGCATCAACCGGGGAGCGACGCTGCCCTCCTTATGGGCATGATGCGCGTTATCGTCGATGAAGGACTGCAAAACGATGAATTCATCCGGGAGCGCTGCGAGAACTTCGAATCGTTCCGTGCCTCTCTGAAGGATTTCAACCTCGACTTCGTTGAGAAAATCACAGGAATTTCACATGAGCAGATAGCCCGGGCGGCACGAATGTACGCTACCGTCAAGCCCGCGAGTATCCTGTACGCCATGGGCATTACACAGCACTCACATGGCACAGACAATGTACTGGCAATAGCCAATCTCGCCATGCTTACCGGTAATTTAGGCAAACCCTCGTCAGGAGTGAACCCGCTTCGCGGTCACAACAATGTGCAGGGCTCGTGCGATATGGGCGCACTCCCCAATGTATTTCCCGGCTACCAGCGTGTGGATGACGAAGCCGTCCAGGAAAAATTCGGCTCTGCCTGGGGATGCCGTCTGAGCCCAGACCCGGGCCTCACCCTCGTAGAAATGTTCGATGCTATCCATGATGGGCAGATTAAGGCAGTCTACATGATTGGAGGAAACGCTTCGCTGAGTGAGCCTGATATCCAGCATATCAATGAGGCACTGGATAAGGTTGAATTCCTGGTGGTTCAGGATATATTCCTTTCCGAAACTGCCGAGAAGGCTGACGTGATTCTGCCCGCGTGCAGCTTTGCTGAAAAAGACGGCACCTTCACCAATACTGAGCGCCGTGTGCAGCGGGTACGAAAGGCTATTGAAGAAATAGGTGAATCAAAGCCCGACTGGTGGATAATCTGCCAGATTGCGCAGAAAATGGGAGGTAAGGGCTTTGAGTATAAGCAGCCCTCCCAGATTATGGACGAGATTGCTAGCCTCACCCCCAGCTATGGAGGCATTTCCTATGAGCGTCTGGAGACGGAAAGCCTGCAATGGCCCTGCCTGACGAAAGACCATCCCGGCACGATTTTTCTGCACAGGGATGGATTTACCCGGGGAAAGGGCAAGTTCATGCCGCTGACCTATAAGCCTCCCAAAGAGCTCCCAGATGAAGATTTCCCGCTCATTCTGACCACTGGGCGCAGCCTATATCACTTCCACACCGGTACCCTGACCCGAAAGGTAAATGGTCTTAACACGCTGAAGAAGGAGGAGGAGGTAGAGATAAACCCCGAGGATGCCCAAAAGCTGGGAATTGACCATGGCGGGCTGGTTAAACTAGTCTCGCGACGGGGTGAGATAGTAGCAAAGGCAAAGGTTACGGAGACTTCGCCGCCAGGTGTCATCTTCATGACCTTCCACTTCGCCGAAAGCCCGGCCAATATGCTTACTAATCATGCGCTTGACCCTGTAGCCAAAATCCCTGAATATAAGGTAAGCGCGGTACGGGTGGAGAAAATAGCGGGGGCTATACGTGTATAAGATTTTGCGTAAAGAGAGTTTAACACCAACCGTACACCGGATTGAGATAGAAGCCCCGGCAGTGGCTAGAAAAGCACAGCCCGGGCAGTTCATCATGCTCATAGTGGATGAGAAAGGAGAGCGCATTCCGCTCACCATTGCCTCCTGGGACCACAAACAGGGTAGCATCTCAATTGTAGTCAGCGAAGTTGGCACGACTACAAGTAAACTGGGTAAACTGAAACAGGGCGATTCTCTTGCCCACTTCGTAGGTCCTCTCGGCAAGCCAGCCACTATAGATAAATTCGGTAACGTTGCTTGCGTGGCTATGGGATATGGCATGGCTACTATTGTGCCCATTGCCCGTGCGCTGCGTGAGGCACAGAACAGGGTATACTCCGTAATCTCAGCACCGACCAAGGCCGACCTGTTTGGGATGGACCGCCTCAGCGAAGTCAGTGACAACCTAGTCGCGACCACCTTTGATGGCTCCTATGGTGAGCAAGGTTGGATAACCGAGCCGCTGAGGCACCAGTTCGAAGCTGGCGAGCCTATTAATCGGGTGTTTGCCATTGGTCCGCTTTGCATGATGAGGCAGGCATCCGCTGTTACCAAGGAGTTCGGGATAAATACCGTAGTCAGCTTGAACCCGGTCATGGTTGATGGCACCGGGATGTGTGGTGCCTGCCGGGTATCAATAGCTGGCGAGACCAAGTTTGCCTGCGTTGACGGACCCGAGTTCAACGGGCACGAGGTTGACTGGGACCTTCTCATGGCACGTCGCTGCCCCTATCCGGTTTGTCTGGAAGAGGGAGCCACGGCATTTCGGTGCCAACACTGCGGACAGTGGTGAGCGAAGGAGACACACAATGGCAAAACTCGACCTGAACCGCGAGGAGATGCCCAGGCAGGAGCCTCACATGAGGAGTAAGAACTTCGATGAGGTAGCCCTGGGTTATGCCGTTGAGCAGGCTACTCATGAAGCTAATAGGTGCATCCAGTGCGTGAAGCGCAACTGTGTAGCAGGCTGCCCGGTGAGCGTGGACATACCTGAGTTTATAAAAGCACTGCGCGAGGGCAACATGCCTGAAGCAGCCAAGATACTCAAAGGCAAGAATGCCCTTCCAGGAATCTGCGGTCGGGTGTGCCCTCAGGAGACCCAGTGTGAGCAGGTGTGCACTCTGAGCAAAAGGGACGCTCCCATAGCCATCGGGCGCTTAGAACGCTATGTTGCTGACTGGGACCATGAGCAAGAGACTTCTGGTAAGCCAAAAGTAGACATAGCCCCCCCTTCAGGGAAGAAGGTTGCTGTTGCAGGCTCCGGACCGGCAGGTCTGACCTGCGCTGCTGACCTAGCCAAGATGGGACATCAGGTGACAATCTACGAAGCCATGCATGTGGCTGGCGGAGTCCTGATATACGGTATCCCCGAGTTCAGGTTGCCCAAAGACATCGTGCAATCAGAAGTAGACTATGTCAAGTCCCTTGGGGTAGAACTCAAACTCGATTCGGTAGTGGGCAAGTTGATGAGCGTGGATGAGCTTCTGGGAAACGGGTATGATGCGGTGTTCCTGGGGACCGGAGCGGGATTACCCATGTTCCCGAATATCCCAGGGGAGAACTTCGGTGGTGTCTACTCCGCCAATGAGTTCCTCACCCGCGTAAACTTGATGAAAGCCTACCTGCCCGATAACTATGACACGCCCCTACCTATGGGGAAGCGCGTCGCTGTAATCGGCGGCGGCAACGTAGCCATGGATTCGGCACGCTGTGCTATTCGCTATGGGGCAGAAACCGTATACACTATCTACCGGCGCTCCGCAGTTGAGATGCCGGCACGCGCCGAGGAAGTGGAAAATGCTCACGAAGAAGGTATTATCTTCAAGCTGCTCACCAATCCGCTAAGATTCCTAGCCAGTGGCCGCTGCTGGGTCACCGCCATGGAGTGCATTGAAATGGAGTTGGGAGAGCCAGACGCAAGCGGTCGGCGCCGCCCCATACCGAAGCCGGGCAGTGAGTTTATCCTTGACGTAGATACCGTTGTGGTAGCCCTTGGCACTACCCCTAATCCATTGATACCCTCCACAACCGAGGGCTTAGCCACTACTTCATGGGGCACAGTCGTTGTCGACAAGGGCACAGGACAAAGCGTAAAACACAAAGTCTGGGCTGGCGGAGACCTCACTACCGGGGCAGCCACGGTTATAAGCGCTATGGGCGCAGGGAAGACCGCCGCCGCATCTATCGATGAGTACCTTCGCGGGAATATGTCCTGGCCAGTATTCAAAGAAAATCAGTGATGGCAGAGCGGACGCCGCAGGATAGACCGCACCATAAAGCTATCGCTTTGTAAAGGTGCGCTTCTGGTTTTCCTTCCTTCTTTTCCGCCTATGAGCATGTGACTTGTTTCGGAGCCCATTAGCTTGACAGTAAGTATAAGGCTCAGCATATAATGTACATAGTAAATTCGGCCAGAGCGAAGGCAGGAATATAATGAGGGTAAATGTAGCTCAGCATCTTAAGGCGCCCATAGGAACAACACGGAATTATGAGATAGATGAGATGGTTGATATTGCTGACAGCGGGCTTCCGATTCAGGGGGAGGTCGAGCTGACACGCACCAATCGTGGTATCCTGGTCAAAGGCACGCTGCACACTGAGCTTGAAGTCACTTGCAGCCGTTGTTTGAGTTCATTCGGTTACCCTATAACCCTAAATATTGAAGAGGAATTCTTCCCCACCACCGATGTAGTCAGGGGCACTTCATTGACTGTGCCCAATGAGCCCGGCTGTTTCACTATTGATGAGAATCATATTCTTGATTTAACTGAGGCAATATCTCAGTACGCACTATTGGCTGTCCCGATGAAGCCGCTGTGCCGTGAAGATTGCGTCGGGTTATGTACCAACTGTGGTCACGAGCTTAACCAGGGAGCTTGTGGTTGCCCGCCTCAAGAAACAGGTCTTCATCAGTCAGAACTGAGAGAGGTAATGAAGAAATAGCCTCCCTCAATTTTATCTGCCGAATAACCGGCCAAAATTGGCTTTTGCCAGTAGCTTAATCTAACCGAGTTGAAAGGAAAGGAATGGATTATGGGAGCTTTACCAAAGCGAAAATATGCTAAGGCACGCCAGGGTAAAAGGCGCAGTCATTCGGCATTAGACAATCCGCCACTGGACCTTTGCCCTCAATGCCATAGCCCCAAGCTGTCTCACCATGTATGCCCAACCTGTGGTACCTATGCAGGCAGGGAAGTCATTGAGACTGAAAGCCCGAAAAAGCAGGCCGACCATGGAGATTAAATACACTCATAACTGACAAGTGAACTAATGGTAAGGAGGGAATTCCCTTGGAGTATTTCTTAAATGATAAGCAGAAGATGATTAAGAGCCTGGCCAGAAGAATTGCTGAGGAGAGAATACTGCCGGGTCGAACGGAGCTTGATGAACGCGAGGAGTTCCCGTGGGCAATCTTGAAAGACATGGCTGATGCTGACTTGTTTCGCGTCTTTGTCCCGGAAGAATATGAGGGGTTAGGTGGAGGCTGCTTCGAGCTGTGTCTGGTTGTGGAAGAGTTGGCTCGGGCATGCAGTGGTGTTGCCGTCAGCTATGCGGCCAGTGCCCTGGGGAGCTTTACCCTGGTAGATTACGGAAGTGACGCACAGAAGCAGAAATACCTCCCCAGTATTGCCAGTGGCAAGAGTCTTACTGCCTTTGCGTTAACTGAGCCAACAGCGGGTAGCGATGCCCTTGCTATAAAGACAACGGCAGAAAAAGTTGAGGGGGGGTATCTGCTCAATGGCACAAAACAATTTATTACTAACGGTGGTGATGCTGAGATATACACAGTTATTGCCTTAACTGATAAGACCAGAGGTCCCCGTGGCGCCAGTGCCTTGCTGGTTGAAAAAGGCACACCGGGTTTTTCTTTCGGTAAGAAAGAGAAGAAGATGGGTATTCGTGCTTCTTCAACATGTGAACTGGTTTTTCGCAACTGTCTGGTTCCTGAAGAAAATTTGATTGGTAAGCCCGGCAGGGGGTTTCTCATGACGATGAATCTCTTAGATCAGTCGCGCCCGGGGGTAGGCTCTCAGGCACTTGGGCTGGCTCAGGGAGCCCTGGAAGCCGCCGTAGATTATACCGAGCAGCGCGCCCAGTTTGGACACCCCATAATTTCTCTTCCGGTAGTCCAGGATATACTGGCTGACATGGCAATTCAAGTTGAAGCTGCCAGGGCGCTGATCTATGCCACGGCACGGACAATTGATAGCGGAGCCACCAATTATACCGAAAATTCAGCTATGGCAAAGGTCTTTGCCTCAGATGCAGCGATGAAAATTACCACTGATGCTGTACAGGTTTGCGGTGGCGCTGGCTACATGAAGGACTATCCCCTTGAGAAGATGATGAGGGATGCCAAAATCACCCAGATATACGAAGGTTCTAACCAGGTCCTGAGAAATGCCATTGCCGTTCACCTGAGGAAGAGAAAGGCAAAAACAGAGTGAACATCGTCGTTTGCCTGAAGCAAGTCCCCGGTATCACAGATGTCAAGATTGACCCCGAGACCAACACTCTGATAAGACAGGGAATTAAGAACATCATCAACCCGCTTGATACTTATGCCCTTGAGGAAGGGGTCCGAATAAAGGAGCGATACGGGGGCAAGGTTACGGTTATCAGTATGGGGCCACCTCAAGCTGAAGAGATGCTGAGGGAAGCGATTTCACAGGGTGCCGATGAAGCCGTTTTGCTGAGTGATAGAGCCTTTGCCGGAGCTGATACCTGGGCTACTGCCTACACCTTGGCCGTCACAATCAATAAACTGGGGAAATATGACATCATAATTTGTGGACGGCAGACTCTGGATGGGGATACGGGGCAGGTGGGGCCGGAGTTGGCGGAGATGCTGGGGATACCGTTCATAGCCTATGTCAGCCAGATAGAAGAGATAGTTGAGGGACAGATGCGAATCCAGCGGATGGTTGAGGGGGGCCATGAGATTATTCAGAGTCCTTTACCGGCGCTAATTACGGTTGTAAAAGAGATTAATATGTCTCGTCTTCCATCACTTCGCGGCATTGCCAGATCACAGAGCGCTGTTATTCCAACGTGGACCATCCAAGAACTGGGTGTTGACCCCGGCAGGGTTGGCTTATCCGGCTCCTTTACCAGAGTAATCAAAGTGTTTTCACCCCAGAGAACCTGCCAGGCTGAGATATTTCAGGGCGAGTTGGAAAGTCAGGTAGACTGTCTGGTTGACAAGCTGAAAAATGCCGGATTAACCTAGTATCAGGATAAGTATGGAAATTCAAATCGACCTTGATAAGTGTACTGGCTGTGGTGACTGTGTCCCGGCCTGTCCGTTTGGTCTTCTGGAGATTATAGATGATAAAGTCCAGCTACAGGAAGGTTGCACGCTTTGCGGTGCTTGCCAGGAAGTCTGCGCCCACGAGGCGCTAGATACCGAAACTATACCTGAGACTGAGGCGGTGAGCGATAGCCACCGGGGAATCTGGGTATTTGCCGAGCAACAGGATGGCAGGTTGAAGAGCGTTGGCTACGAGCTACTGGCCAAGGGAAGAGAGCTGGCAGATAGTCTGAATACCGAATTAAGTGCGGTATGTTTTGGTCACAATATCGATGAAATCAGCTTGATTGCCTGCGGCGCGGATAAAGTATACATTGTAGATAGTCCGGACCTTGCCGATAATTCGGAGGATGCATGTACTCATCAGCTCGTTGAACTGATTCGGAAATATGAGCCGGAAGTAGTTATTGCCGGGGCGACTTCACTGGGACGCTCGTTTATTCCCCGGGTAGCGTCTATCATAGAGTCAGGACTTACCGCTGACTGCACTGGGCTTGAAATCGATACCGAGAAGAGACTGCTCCTGCAGACCCGCCCTACTTTTGGCGGCAATATCATGGCAACCATTATTTGCCCGACAAAGCGACCACAAATGTCAACCGTCCGTCCGCGGGTATTTAAGAAAGGCGTACCAGACAAGCGAAGGAAGGGGCAGATAATAAGGGTAGACTTCAATAAGGAAAGCATAACGTCAAGAACCAAACTGCTTGGCTTTGTCGAGGATATTACTGAAACTGTCAAACTTGATGAAGTCGATATTATTGTTGCGGGGGGGCGGGGACTGGAAAAGTCGGAAAACTTCCAGTTGCTGGAAGACCTGGCGAAGGTTATGGGGGCGGCGGTAGGCTCATCCCGGCCACCGGTCGACGAGGGATGGATTCCATATTCTCATCAAGTTGGGCAGACAGGGAAAACGGTTTGTCCCAAGATGTATATCGCCTGCGGCATCTCCGGCTCGGTTCAGCACATGGCTGGCATGCAAACCGCGGAAGTTATCGTGGCCATAAATGATGACCCCAATGCCCCTATCTTCGAAATAGCTACCTACGGCATTGTCGGCGACCTTTTCAAGGTAGTGCCAATGCTGATAGAAAAGCTAAAGAATGAATAATTCCGGTTCGGGTCTCGGATGGAGAACCAGAATGAGGTTGAACTGCACGTAGAGTATGCTCAAAACAGATATTTGTGAGCTTTTTGGCATCGAGCACCCTATTATTCAGGGGGGGATGGCCCATCTGGGCACAACTGAGCTTGTTTCAGCCGTTTCCGACGCCGGTGGACTGGGAATTATCGGCGCCGGTAATGCTGAACCGGAATGGGTAAGGCAGCAGATACATCTGGCCAGAGAGCAAACCAGTAAGCCTTTCGGAGTAAATATCATTATGATATCACCCTTCGCTAAGGAGGTAATAGAGGTAACCCTGGCAGAGAAGGTGTCACTGGTTACTTTTGGCGCCGGTAATCCCGGGGTTTATATTTCTCGCCTTAAAGAGGCGGGGATAAAGACAATGCCGGTAGTAGCCAGTGTTACCCTGGCCAAGCGATTGGAGCGGTCCGGCGCGGATGCTATTATAGCTGAGGGTATGGAGTCGGGAGGAGAGGTAGGAGAAACGACAACGATGGCTCTGGTGCCTCAGGTAGTGGACGAGGTGCAGATACCGGTAGTGGCTGCCGGCGGTATCGCTGACGGGCGCGGGCTAGCCGCTGCCCTGGCCCTCGGGGCTCAAGGGGTTCAGCTTGGGACTCGCTTTGCCTGTAGCGACGAATGTGTTGCCCATCCCAGATATAAATGGAAGGTCCTGAAGGCAGGAGACCGGTCTACAACAATTACCGCCCGGAGAACTGGTTACCCCATGCGCTCCGTAGAGAACAGGCTAACGCGCCGATTCCATGAGATGGAAGATGCTGGCGCCTCTATAGATGAACTCAAAGCCCTCGGCAAGGGCAGGCTCCGCCTGGGGCTGATGGGGGGAGATGTTGATGAGGGCTCACTAATAGCCGGCCAGATTGCCGGATTAATAAAGGAAATCAAACCGGTGAATACCATCATAGAAGAAATAATAACCGAGGCCGAAGCTATAATCGCCGGTCTCAATAAATTCTGCGGAGAGGACTAGCCATGACCGAACCAACCAAGGTAGCCTATATCTTCCCCGGACAGGGCTCCCAGCGCGTAGGCATGGGGCGCGACCTATATGATAATTTTGAATCAGCCAGAGCCGTCTTCGAGGAGGCTGACAATACCCTTGGATTCCCTCTATCCCGCTTATGCTTCGAAGGCCCAGAGGGCGAGCTCCGTAAGACTGTTAACGCCCAACCGGCACTGGTAACCGTTAGTATTGCGTGTCTAAGGGCTGTCCATGAAGTGGGCCGCGGCGATGCCCTGCCACCGCCAGCATTTGTTGCCGGTCACAGCCTGGGCGAGTATACAGCGCTACCTGTAGCCGGTGTGCTCGATTTTATGCATACTGTCTATCTGGCTCGGGAGAGGGGACGGTTCATGTGGGAAGCCGGACTGAAGCAAGCCGGAAGCATGGCGGCAATAATCGGGCTGGATGAGTCCTCACTCACCGAGATATGTCAGGAGACCAACACCTGGATAGCCAATTTCAATAGCCCCGAACAGCTGGTAATCAGCGGGGCAAAGGAAAATCTGGCTCAAGCTATGGATTCGGCCAAGGCTAAAGGAGCGCTTCGTGTCATACCGTTACCGGTAAGTGGTGCCTTTCATACCCCACTCATGCAACCTGCGGTTGACGGTATGTCTGATATAATAGCCGCCCTTACCCTTAACAAGCCAGAGGTTCCTATTGTAGCCAACACTACCGCCCAGCCACTGACCACTGCTGAATCGATTAAGGAAGAGCTACTCAGGCAATTGTGCAATGGCATTCAGTGGCAGCGCTCTATTGAATATATGGTAAATAATGGCGTGTCCACCTTCATTGAGATAGGACCAGGAAATGTGCTGACCGGTCTCACCAGACGGATAAACAGGGATGCCAAGACTCTGAACATTGGCGGTGTAGACACGCTTAAGGACGTGGTGGGGGGAGACCTAGCGGGAGCCTAACGGTGAATACAATTGATTCCTACCAGTTTGGGCAGATATTAGTCGCCGGCAAGGTGTATTCCTCGGATATAATCATTTCTCCCGCCGGTATTAAGGATGACTGGTGGCGGAATAATGGTCATGAGCTGTGCCTTGAAGATATTGCCGGGGCTATATCCGAAAGTCCCGAGGTGCTAGTGGTTGGCACCGGAGCATCAGGATTGATGAAGGTGCTGCCTGACGTGAACCGGGCTACTCAAGCTCAAGGCATTGAGCTTATTGCGAAGACCACTGATAAAGCCTGCAACATATATAATCAGTTGTGCTCTTCCCAAAGGGTAGTAGCTGCTCTCCACCTTACCTGCTGAATGGAAAAAGCCGGCTATGTCAGTTTTACCGACGACCCACAAGCATCAGGCTACGGAGGACATGGAGGCAGCCGAAGCAGCTGGACTAACCAGGGTGAGGTGGGATAACATTCACCTATTGTGGTGACGGTGCAATAACCACCGATATTTTTTAACTACAGGTTGTTGTGCTAAAATTTTCACTTAGGTATGGGGGAAGCTTATGGCTGGGGAGCGACGAAGAGCGAGGATACTTGCCCTCCAAGCACTATATGAGGTTGACTCAGCAGGCCATGGGGTGGAAGAAACTTTAAACCGCTTTCTGGATGGGCAAAGTTTATCCGAAGAGAATACCACCTTTGTCCGCCAACTGGTGAGCGGGGTCATGCAGAATAAGGAAAAGATCGACCATAATATTCAAAGCTTCGCCCCGGCTTGGCCGATAAACCAGATCCCAGTAGTGGACAGGAATATCCTGAGACTTGCAATATTCGAAATTTTACTTGATAATAGAGTATCAGTAAAGGTTGTTATAAACGAAGCGGTCGAGCTAGCCAAGACATTTGGCAGTGATAATTCGCCAAAGTTTGTTAACGGAGTTTTAGGATCGGTGAGTTCTATCGCTGGTAGATAAGAGCCTTTAAAAAGGGGGGAAAGAAAGTGGCATCAATTCATGAGCGTCTCAAGAAAATAGCTGTGGAGCAGCTAGGTGTAGAGGAAGATGAGGTGACACCTACGGCTAGCTTTGTTGACGATTTGGGTGCTGATTCTCTGGATTTGGTTGAACTGATAATGTCTCTGGAAGAAGAGTTTAGCAAGCCTTCGCAGAAAATTGAGATACCGGATGAGGACGCTGAAAAGATAGTTACCGTCCAGGACGCCATCGATTACCTCAAAGACCTAGGCGTTGATGATAATTAAGCAGAGCAACCAGCGTGATTAAAGCAATATTCTTTGACTGGTTTGATACCTTAGCCCGTTTTGAACATCCAAGGGAGTAATTACAGAGTCGGGCTCTTCGTGATTTTGGAGTTGAAATAACAGCCGGAGAACTAGTATCCCCTGTCCTGACTGCTGATAAATATTTCTTCGGAGAGATCGCCCGTTCACCAGTGGGGCGGAGAAATCCCGAGGAACAGGCCGAGGTTTATATGCGCTATCATAATATAGTATTAACCGAGGCCGGGGTTAAAGCTGACCAGGAGCTAGTATTTAAGCTGATAAAGAAGGTGCAACAGCTATCTGAAGGAGCAACCTTCGTCCTCTTTGATGACGTGCTACCAACCATGAAGACATTAAAAGAACAAAAGTTTATTTTGGACTTGCTCACCAATGCCAGCAAGGATATGATTTCTATTCACCGCAAACTGGGGCTGGAACCATATCTCAGCTTTATGGTTACATCCTAGGAGGCGGGGGCCGATAAGCCTGATCCTCCCATTTTTCAGGCGGCGCTGGAGCGAGCCGGGGCAAAGGCTTCAGAAGCAATTCATGTCGGCGACCAGTATAAACAGGATGTGACCGGGGCCAGAGGGGTGGGCATTAAGCCCGTGCTTATTGACCGTAATAATTTGTATCCCGAAGTCCGCGGCTGCTCCCGAATTTGCAACTCGGCCGAGTTAGCCCAACACCTTTAGCGGCTAGCTTGATCCCGCAAGACTCTCTATTATCCCAAATTCAGGAATGCTTAACTGGGGCACTCTGTATCTTCTCAACGACCTTGCGAAAATGGAATCCCTGAATAGCAAAGGCTATGGATAGGGGGAAAACCTTCGGGTTTTTCAGCAGGGTTGAGACAAACAGCCGCCAGTAATACCTTCTCCCCTTTTCCTTGATACCCAAAAACCATACAGATTTAATAAGCGCCCTGATGTAGGAAAGGTTAATCCTGCCTTTCCTCTTCCCTTGAGGTTTATACTCCTTCAGAAATATTTTTACCCGTTCGTAATAGGGTTTGGGCGAGTAGATTGTATCCAGGATATGCCTGTAGCCGTTCATAAGTGTTTCATAAGGCATTTTGGTGATGAAGTTCGTTGAACCGTCTGTATTGTCGCCAGAGCCACCCGGCAATAGACGGTTCTCCTTTTTCATGCGCTGGTACAGTCTTGTTCTGGGAGGAGCCATTAGCAAACCGACCATAGCGGTAACGATTCCGCTTCTTTGAATGAAACTGATTTGGCTTCTGAAGATTGAGAGTGGGTCACTATCAAAACCGACTATAAATCCTCCCTGCACCTGAAAGCCGTGGTTTTGAATCTTCTTAACCGAAGCCAGTAAATCACGGTTCTTATTCGGTAGTTTATTACATTCGTCCAGACTCTCTTCATTCGGGCTTTCAATGCCAACAAATACGGTGTCAAACCCCGCCTCAACCATTAATCGCATTAATTCCTCATCGTCGGCAAGATTCATAGATGCTTCCGTAAAGAATGCGAATGGATGCTTTTTCCCATTCATCCATTCCACTATTGCTGGCAGAGTCTCTGACTTTAGCTTTCGCTTATTGCCTATGAAATTATCATCAACAAAAAATACGCTACCGCGCCACCCATCCTTGTATAATGCATCCAGTTCTGCCACTATCTGGTCTTTACCTTTGGTTCGTGGTTTCTGCCCGTTCAGCACAACGATATCACAGAACTCACAATCGAAAGGGCAGCCTCGTGAATATTGAATCATCATTGACTGGTATTTTTTGCTGTTGACAAGTGACCACGTGGGAACAGAAGTTTTGGTTACATCCGGCCGTTCATCGGATACATAAATATGCCTGCCACATCCCTTCTCTAAGTCTTCCAGAAAGAGCGGCAGTACATTTTCAGCTTCACTAAGTACGAGATGGTCTACATCATCAAAACCAAATTCTTCGTATCCGGTAGTAAAAAGAGGTCCACCGGCGACAGTTTTAGTCCCGAACTTCTTACACCGGTCAATAACTTCCCTCGCTGAATCCTGTTGCACTGCCATAGCGCTGATGAACACATAATCAGCCCACTTAAGGTCTTTATCAGTCAGAGTGGCTATATTCAGATCTACAAGCTTTTTCCCCCAGTCATCAGGAAGCATTGTAGCCACTGTTAGCAGACCCAGAGGGGGGAAAATTGCCTTTTTAGAAATGAACCTCAGAGCATGCTTAAAGCTCCAGAAGGTATCCGGATACTGAGGATAAACCAGAAGTATTTTCATCAAGTTGTGCTCCTAAACTGTCCTCATCGTCCTAGCTCTATCTCTAATAGCCTACTATCTACCATAGCACCTTTCTTTTCGTCAAGTAAAGTGGCTTGTGAGCCGGTTCCAGCACAGGCGTGTAGCCACTCATTCTCCAGTTGCCGACTGCTTGGGAGAGCCGCCAAAGTAGACCTTGGTGTGGGGCCAGGGAATCTCGATGCCCTCTTCGTCAAACACCTTCTTAATCCTCCGCCTGAACTCACCCATCACGTCCCACTGTTTTATGGGCTGGGTTTCTCCCACCATCTTTATGGTTATGCCCGAATCTCCAAATTCGTCCACCCGCATGAGCCACGGTGTTTTCGCCAGCATGAAGTGTTCCCACTCCGGGTCTTCAGCCATCTCCTCCCAGGTCTTTCGCATGAGTGCCATAACCCTGTCAAGGTCTTCCTTGTAGGCTACGCTTATGTTGAGGTGAGCCCTTGACCACTCCTGGGTAAGATTGCTCAGTGTTCGAATCTCGCCATTGGGAACTACATGACGCGCCCCATCAAGATCTCTCAAGATAGTCCTCCTGAGAGATATATCCTCTACCATGCCGGCTACGCCGCCTGCCTTTATCACATCGCCCACATTGTACTGATTTTCAAAGAAGACAAAGAATCCAGAGATGAGGTCGCGGATAAGCCACTGGGCGCCGAAGCCCACGGCAATCCCGACTATTCCCAGACCAGCTAAGGCAGCAGTAACATTAACCCCCGCCTGCTGAAGGGCAAGGGAGAGAGCGACTATCCCCAGGACTACACCTGAAACGCCCTTTATTATACGAGCAAGGGTATCCGCCCTCTTCTCTATCTCCGCCCTGCGTTTCCGCTTCATATGGCGTTTCACCGACCTCTTTATTGCCATTGGAACAAAGTGCCGTATCATAAAATATACGCCGGCGGAGAGACCCAGGGTTACAAATATTTTCCATCCCGTTTGGGCAAGCCAGTTTGCTAAGCCTTCCATTTTTCCTCTCCGAAGTCTTTACAGCACTCGGTTAGATTGTTACCGATGAAAGTCATAATGTCAAGAACTCTGATTGATAACCGTAGACTTCTCGATTACACTCATACCATAGACACTTATTCTCGATGTTCAGGAGGAGAACATGTTAGACCCTGCGGTTCATGCAAGTATCATATCGGTTGCCGGCGAATGGGCGAAGGTGGTTATTGAAACTACCGAACCCCGCACCAAGCTGAGCAGGGCAAAGGCTACCAGCTTACTGCGCCGCGATTTTGAAAGCGCATACAAAGAGCTCGTCATGGCGGTGCAGATACTCGAAAAAGACGATAAATAGTCTTTCAGGGGCGGGATACTGAAAAGAGAGGCGGCATAGAAAGAGCTGATGTCATCTCTTAAACTCCTATACACCTAACTAGCCTAGTACTTTATTTTAGCTTCAGTGTCTATGCATTTCACAAGGGTGTCTACTATATCTATTGATTCCACCAAATATTTATTGGTGATAGATTTGTAGGTTCCCACCCTTAACGTGTTGTTCTTGACCATTTTCTAGAATTTCTGATTTACCATTCCTTTATTATGTATGTGAATGTTCCTAGTTGCTAGAATCTCTGTTACGCTTTCAACCGATACTCCTGAATTATTCAGATTAATCTTGAATTTGCCCTCAAAATATTTGACAACGTTTGAGAATGAGTCATATTGTAGGTCTTCCACTTCTCTCTCTGCAAAATAGCTTATTATTTGCTTTCGCTCGCCTTGAGCAAGTATTTCTTCGACGGTCAATTGTTTACCAGATTTAAGGGCATCAGGACGAGTTAACAATATTTCCCGAACGATATCAACAAGGTATCCTTCAAAGATTGACACTAAATAGATTAAGCCAAGTATGCGGACAAGTTCGATAAATTGCCGAAACTTCTTCATTTCCATAGGCACAAATACATCTATATCGGTTAAGTCATCCAGTTTTTCGCCAAGTTCACCGGTTAGTTTCTCATCAGCTTTGGACAATCTAGATTTTCCATATTTATCAAGGAGGTCACCCATTCGCATCTCAAGTTGGGGTAACTCTTTCCTAGCAGCTCGGACTTGTTTCTATAAAATTTTTACTTGCTTACCATACCACTCCTCAGTTGTACCGAGAAAATAGGTAAGCTTCCAGAAGCTGGAATCAAATGTTCGGGAACTCGCAGTATCTGTCTTACGCTTAAGTTGTTTCTTCTTCGCCATTTCGCTTCACCTCCTTATTTAATATGCCCTCTAGCACCTCCCGCCACTCTTTCTCACACCGTTTAGAGTTGAGGCGGAGCCGGGTGACGCCTACCTCTATGTCATCCCCGACCGATTCAAGCTTCTCTTTATCAAACCGCATCCCCTCGAACAGCCTGAGCACGATTTGGCCGTCCTCGGTAGAGATAGACTCAATACCCGCCTTTGACGCCTGAATCTTGATTCTGAGGGCATACAGCAGGTTCCCGACCTCCGGCGGAGGGGCGCCAAACCTGTCGTCGAACTCCTGAGCCAGAGCCTCTACATGGTCGGGCGTTTCCATCTTCGCCAGGCTCCGGTAGAGGCTTAACCTGATGCTGAGGTCGGCTACATAGTCTTCGGGTATATAGGCTCGTAGGGGAAGGTCAATGGTGGGGGGCGGCAAGCGCTTGGTCATTTTCTCGCCAGCCAGTCTGGATTTTAGCTCCCCCACCGCTTCAGCCAGCAGCCGCGTATAGAGGCTGAAGCCAACGGCGCTTATAAACCCGCTCTGCTTCACTCCCAGCAGGTTGCCGGCTCCCCTGATTGCAAGGTCTTTCATGGCAATGCCGAAGCCGGCTCCCATCTCAGTGGTTTCAAATATAGTCCTCAGGCGCTTCTCCGCGGTGGGGGTCAGGCGTTTCCCTTTCTCATAAAGAAAATAGGCATGGGCGAGGTCGGCGCCGCGCCCGACTCTGCCCCGTAGTTGATACAGCCCGATCAGGCCAAATTTATCAGCCTGGTTGACGATGATAGTATTGACATTGGGCATATCCAGTCCCGACTCAATAATAGTCGTGCATACCAGGACATCATTTTCGCCCCGAGCAAAGTCAGCCATCGCTTTCTCCAGTTCGCCCTCGGGCATCTGACCGTGAGCAACGGCTATCTCCGCCTCGGGCATCAGAGACCGCAGCCTGCCGGCAACCATGGCTATGCTCTGCTCCCGGTTATGGACAAAGAAGACCTGCCCGTTGTGCTCCAGCTCCCTGAGTATGGCTTCTCTGACCAGCCGGTCATTATATTCAGCCACAAAGGTTTTCACGGGCAGGCGTTCTTCAGGGGGAGTTTCCATGGTGCTCATATCCCTCACCCCCACCAGAGACATGTTAAGAGTGCGGGGTATAGGGGTAGCGCTGAGGGTGAGAACGTCCACCTCCCGCCTCATCTGCTTGAGGTATTCCTTATGGGCTACACCAAAGCGCTGCTCCTCGTCAATGATTAATAGCCCCAAGGCTTTGAAGCCTACGTCTTTCTGCAGCAGGCGATGGGTTCCGATACAGATATCCACGGTTCCATCAGCCACTCCGTCAAGGATAGCCCGCTGCTCTTTTGGCGTCCGAAACCGACTCAAAACCCCAACCTTTACCGGGAAGGCGCGCATCCTCTGGCTGAAGGTAGAGAAGTGTTGTTGAGCCAAGACTGTGGTCGGCACCAGCACCGCCACCTGCTTGTTGTCCATCACTGCCTTGAAGGCGGCACGGATAGCCACCTCGGTCTTGCCGTAGCCGACATCCCCGCAGACCAGCCGGTCCATAGGTTTGGATTGCTCCATATCTTCTTTTACATGCTCCTGCACCTCCATCTGGTCAGGGGTCTCAACATAGGGAAAAGAACCCTCAAGCTCCTGCTGCCATACTGTATCACGGGAAAAGGAAAAGCCGGGGACAACTTCCCGGGCGGCATAAAGGGTTATCAACCCCTGAGCCACGCTCTCCACAGACTCCCTGGTTCTCTGCTTGGTCCGCGTCCACTCCTGGGTGCCCAGTCGACTCAATGTGGGGGGCTGTTCACCACCGCCTACATAACGGTCGACACGGTCTATCTGGTCAATGGGGACATACAGTCTATCACCGGCAGCATACAGCAAGAGCAGATATTCCTTCTCACTCCCGTCAGTCCTCATGCTGGTAACGCCAGCAAACTTACCAATGCCATGCTCAACATGCACCACATAGTCGCCTGGTGTTATATCGGCAAACAGCTTGTGGCGCGGCACAGGGTGCTTCTTGAGTAACCGCCGTTGCTTGGCGAAGCCAAAAATCTCGGTATCAGTGAACAGATATGTATCATTATCCATAACCCATCCCTCAGCCAGCGAACCATGGACGAGGGTTAGCGAACCGGGCGGAGGCGTTTGTTTGACTTCATCGAGGGGCGGGGCAATAATGCCTTCCTCCCCAAGCAGCTCTGATAGCCGGCTTGCCTGATGGCTGGTGATGATGAGGCGATTTTTCCGGTTCAGAAGCTGCTTTGCCTTTTTGATGAGTATCGGCAGCTGCCCGGCATATGCAAGAGCGGAAGTGAAGTTTAACTTATGCTCCTGACCCTCAGCGACATCCCAGGCGGTAAGCACCAGGCGCCGCCTGTTTTCTATCCCGGTCTCCAGCTCGTCCCAGGTAAAATATGGAGCGGGGAAATTATGGGGCAGTTCTCCCTGTTCTATTTGCTCGCCCCGCAACTCGTTGGCTTCAGCTTTCAGGTCTTCCATGGCCGACTCGACATTCCGGGGTTCATCGATGACCAGAAGGGCATCCTGAGACAGGTAGCTCAGGATGCTGTCTTTATCGAACAGCGAAGCGTAGAACTGCAGGTTGCGCGGTCTCTGTCCATCGAGCAGCATAGCCAGTTCCTGTCGAAACTGCTGGCTCGCCTCGGCATTACAGGCAGACAGGTCGACACTGCTAAGAAGTGCCTCCATCTCCGGTTTGTTGCTCATCAGTGGGGTCAGCAGTTCTGTGGCGGGACCGATGGTTACTGATGACACTCTGGTTTGTGAGCGCTGGTTCGCCTGGTCAAAGAGGCGAATGCTGTCTATGGTATTACCGAAGAATTCAAGCCTGGCCGGCAGGTCGCTGGTAGGAGGGTAGATGTCAACGATGCCGCCGCGACGGCTTACAGTACCCGGCATCTCCACTATATTTTCCATTCTATAGCCCATAGCTTCCCATCGGCTCAGCAGGCGGAAGGGATCAACATCCATCCCCAGCTCTACGGTATGGCAGGCAGAGGTGAAATCATTATAAGATGCCGTCTTTTGCATAACGGCGGAAGCCGAGGCGACAACTAATGGAGCGTCTGCAGTCGGCTCTATATTGGCTAACGCCGATAGCACCTGGAGCCGTTCCAATTCAGTGGAGGTATCCGAGGCAACACGCTGGTAGGGCAAAGCATCCGGTTCAGGAAGAAGCTTCACCTGAGAATCGGACCAGGTCGAGAGTTGTTCATAGAGCTTTTTACTGTTCTCAGGCTGAGCGGTAACCATCAGCACGGGTACCTGCAAACTACGACACAGAGCCGCAATGAGATAGGACTTGGCGGCATCGAGCACAGCCGCTCTGGTGCTGCCATTTGACTGCTGGAGCTCGGCCACAAGTCGGCGATAGGCGGGCATATCATCAATAAGATGTAATAACTGTCCCAGGTTCAAGCTCATTTTCCCCAAACACCTTTAGGGCTAGCCGAAACGACTAGCCCTCCGAAAAAGTGTAGCACAGCGGTATTAACCAGACAAACTCAACGGCGCCTTAAGGCGGTTAAAGCTACCGCTAAAGCCAGCACCAAAACACTTGGGCTTGATAATAGCCCCTGCTTTATCCCGACTATTTCTTCCACCCAGCCTACCGCGATGGCTCCGACTGCAACTCCGGCGGTAAGAAGAGCGTGAAATAGTCCCGACGCCATGCCACGCTCCTCAGGGAGGCTATAGTCAGCGACCAGTGCTGAAACCGATGGAAATAGCATTCCAAAGGCTATTCCATATAATGCCATTGCCACCATCAGCAAGGGGAATGTTGTCACCGAAGGTAATACAACCAGGGAAACTATGCCGAGGCTTAAACCAATACATACCGGAATTAGCCGTCCCATTCTGTCGGAGATAGACCCGCTGGGAGGCTGAAGTGCAATGAACATAACAGTGAATATAGTCAGCAACATGCCGACATGAAAGGCTTCCATTCCCAATCCCTTCACATAGAGCGGTAGAAGCGTAACTACCCCGCCGAAGGTAAAGTACTGGGCGAATATGGCGGAATAGGAGACCAAAAGCCCCCTTCTCCTGAGTAAACCCTTTGCCTTCTGAAAATCCTGACCGAGCGAGGTTTTTGCAGCCGTACTCTCATACCTCCTGATTGTAGGAAGAGAAAGACTTACTACCACCCCTATAGTCAGCATTATCATTCCGAACAGGAAAAGAACCTGGTAGCCCAGTCGAGATACAATTACTCCACTCAATCCAAATCCCACCAAATTAGCGGCTGCTATGGACATGCCGTATAAGCCCATTGCCTTGCCCCTTCGAGACTGCTCAGAATATCCGGTGATACCAGACATGGTAGCCGGGCCTTTCAAGCCACCGCCTATCCCGTGAATCGCCCGTATCAGAGCAAGGTGAGCTGGCAATCTGGCCAGGGAATAGCCAAACATGCTTACGGCACTGCCTATTAACCCAGCAATTAACGGAATCTTAAAGCCCACCTTATCAATCAGCCGCCCGGCCAGAATATTTGCCGGGGTATTAGTTATTGAATATAAGCCTATGATAAGCCCGATCATACCAGGACTGGCGCCAAGCCCCGAAGCATAAAGGGCCATAATCGGTATAAGCAGGTTTATGTCAATCAAGCTGAGGAAGGTTACAACAGAGATGAGGGGTAAAACTCTTCGAGGCTGGGATTGGCTTAATTCGCTCACTGATTACTTTGCGGCTCACACCATGAATTCCAGAAAAAGCCGCGCAACGCCTTTCTAGGCCAGTATAGCACATGACGAAAGAGGCAAGCAAAAAGTATACTCGTCCATATGATCGGTGACACACGGCCTCTTTTTACTGTCATTGCGAGGCACAAAGTGCCGAAGCAATCTCTTAT
>CAYFFA010000002.1:0-39354 GCA_964342375.1 uncultured Dehalococcoidales bacterium
TGGTGGGCAGCCGGCCCTATTTCGCTGATGTCGAGCTTACCGATGACCATCTGGACGGGTTGGCCCACCGCTACTTAGTAGATCTCAAACACCCCCGCACTTTTGTGGCGACCCCTGTTGACTCGACCAAAAAAATTTACCTGGAAGACCTGGAAAACAGGTTCCATTATGTAAAAGATTATGCCGAAGAATGGAACGCCAACGGGGTTGTCCTGGAGACGATGCGGTATTGTGATGTTTATGGCTACGATGTGCCCGCGCTCCGAGATTATCTTGATAACGTTGGTTTGCCAAACACCCACATTGAATGGGACTACAGCGAGGCAGCTCTGGCGCCACTGAGGACAAGAATTCAAGCCTTCGTTGAGGTAGTTGGCTAGGGACTGTCCCACTTATAACCGAAGCAATGCGATAATTCAACAGGAGGGGTTTGCTATCTTTTTTGCTGGGGTTGATATAGGTTCCACCATGACCAAGGTGGTGATTCTGGATGCGGATGGGGCAATGCGTGCCCATATCGCCAGCACCACCGGTGCCGAGCACTGCCGGTTGGCCAACAAAGTAATGGAAGAGGTGTTAAAGCAGGCCAATCTACCATTCGATGAGATAACTTATGTGGTAGCTACCGGCTACGGGAGAATCAATGTCCCCTTTGCTGACCGTCAGGTAACAGAGTTAACCTGCCATGCCAAGGGGGTAGCCAGCATCTTTCCGTCTGTCAAAACAGCTCTTGATATTGGGGGGCAGGACGCTAAAGGGCTCAAGATAAGGGATGGCAGGCTGGTTGATTTCGTCATGAATGATAAGTGCGCGGCGGGAACAGGCAGGTTTCTCGAAGTTCTAGCTGATACTCTTGGCCTTCAGGTGGAGGAGCTGGGAAGTATTTCCTCAAAATCCGGGGAAAAACTGAACATCAGTAATACCTGTACCGTTTTTGCCCAGATAGAGGTGGTATCCCGCCTCTCTGACGGGATACCGGTGGAAGATATCATAGCCGGAGTTCACGACGCCATAGCCAGAAAGGCAGTCAATATGATTAAGCGGTTAAAGGTAGAGCCCGAAGTGGTGTTGACCGGAGGCGTAGCTAAGAATACCGGGATGGTAGAAGCGGTGAGTGCGAATCTGGGATGTGAGGTTCGCGTGCCTGAGGACCCGCTTCTTAGCGGGGCGCTTGGCGCTGCCATTTTGGGGAAGGACTATACGCTTAAAGCCCAGAAAAGAGGCGAGCCTGTTCAGAGGAAGGAGCGGCGTCTGGAAGAGGCTACCTTCTTCGAATAAGGAGTCTTAGCATGGCTTGGTTTATGGGCATTGACATTGGTTCAGGAACCAGCAAGGGAGTTATAACCAGTGACGGTAAGCTTTCAGTTCGCCATGTGCTTCCTTCCGGTGTAAATTACCATGCAACAGCACAAAGATTAAGAGACGAGCTTCTGGCAAAGGCAGGGCTATCCCCGGAGGATATAGCTTATACTATAGCCACCGGTCACGGTGCGGACAACATTTCTTTCAGCGCCGGAAAGATAGATGATATTCGTTGCTGCGCCAGGGGAATAAGCAGCATTTTCCATTCAGTGAGGACGGTCATTGATATACAGGGGATGTCCAGTCAGGTAATTCGGCTCAATGATAAGGGGCAGACGCTTAATTTCGTGGTCAGCGAGAAGTGTGCTGCCGGCAGCGGGCGCTTCCTTGATGTCATTGCGAATATCCTGCGGATAGACCTCAAAGATATTGGGACGCTCTCCCTCAAGTCCAAGAACCCGGTTGCCTTCACTACCGGGTGTGCCGTTTTTGGGGAATCAGAGGCTATCTCCAGAGTATCCGAAGGCGCCTCCATAGAAGATATCCTGGCTGGAGTCCATGAAGCACTGGCGAACAAGATTTCCTCTCTCGCAGGTAGGATTGGTGTGGAGAAGGACTGTGCTATCAGCGGCGGCGGTGCCCTCGATGTTGGACTTGTCAAAAGCGTGGGAGAGAAGCTTGGGATTCAGCTGCTGGTGCCGCCTCAACCCCAGCTCGTTACCGCCTTGGGTGCTGCCATAATGGCTGAAGAGAGGCATAAGGGCGATACCAAATAACTGCACAGAGTACAGACTGTTTAATTATCTTCAGGAGGTAGGTTATGGCAGAAAAAGAATCATCTATTCTGGATAAGCTCGGGGTCGACATCGGCTTCAAAACCACCCATGCGAAGACCATCACCGAAGCTGATATCGACCTTTTTGCCGAGGTCTCCGGGGACTTCAACCCTGTTCATGTGAATGAAGAGTATGCCAAGAAGACCTTCTTCGAAGGTAGGATTGCTCATGGGGCATTTTCCTGAGCATTGCTCTCGGCGGCAGTGGCTAAACTCCTTGGTCTGGTTATATTTCTTTCCCAGTCGGTCAAGTTCCTGCAGCCGGTGCGAATCGGTGATACCATAACAGCTGAAGCCGAGGTAACAGAAACACGCCGGGACAAGGGAATTGTAACCCTGAAAAATATCTGTGTAAATCAAAATGGAGAGACAATAGTGGAAGTGGGAGCCGCGATGAGATTCTTTGAGGGGCTCTCTTAGCTCAGGCTTCTTATTGCTTAACAGCTATAGCGTCCTCGATGCAGGAAACTATTTCTTCTTTGGTTGCTGATAAGAATGTGCCGCTAAACCCCATCTCTTTTAGCTTGGGGATATCCGCAGGCGGGAATATCCCTCCGAGGAGGAATACTGTCCGCTCCTTTATACCTTTCTTCTCAGCCTCCTTGAGCAGCACATCACCAAGGACTAACTCACCACCGCAATAGGTGCTTATCCCAACCACATCCACATACTCTTGAACGGCTGTGTCAATTATCTGTTCTGGCCGGGCGTTGCCCATCAAGACCACTTCCATCCCCGCATCCTTGAGCATGCCGGCCACGGTAAGCAGACCTCTACTGTGGGTCTCTAACGAAAACTGAGCTAATAACACTTTGACTTTACCCTGTTTTGTCATAATCTTCTAACCTCTGAGTCATATGTTATACAAATATGGGCGATTTCCATGTACCAAAGGCTTCGGTAAAGGCTCGGCGCATTTCCCCTTCGGTAACATCGGCTCTGGCGCATTCAACACAGGCCGCCATCACGTTATCGCCCCGCTTACACACTTCTACTAAAGCTGTAATAGTATTACTCGCCTTTTCGTTGTCCCTTCGCATCCTTAGCCTGGCTAGCTTGTCTCGCATCTCTTTGGCTAGATTCTCATCGTATTCTTGAACCCAGACATCAGGCGTCTTCAGGTCAGGGTCTCTGAAATAGTTACGCGCTACTACTTTTATTGTGCCATCAGCAATCATCTGTTGCTCACGCTCAATATATTTGGTAATCTTACGATGTAGCCAGCCACTGGCGACAACTTCCACTAGGCTACCCATCTTCTCAATCTCATCTATTTCCTCAATAATCTTTCGTTCTACATTATTGGTAAGTGCTTCCACATAAAAGGAGCCGCCCAGCGGGTCAACTACCTGAGTAGCTTGCGTCTCCACTTCGAGAATCTGCTGGTTGCGCAATGACAGGATTGAAGATTCTTCCGATGGGACTGAATAGGCTTCATCATAGCCATCTATATTGAGAGACTGAGCGCCGCCCAGTACTGCCGCCAGCCCGTGGTAAGAGGCTCTGATAACATTACTCAGCGGCTCTTCCCTTTGCAGTGAGACGCCCGAAGTTTGCATATGGCATCTCATCCACATGGACCTCGGCTGTTGGGCATTGAATCGATACCTCATTATCCTGTACCAGAGCCGCCTCACTGCCCGAAGACGGGCAATTTCTTCGAAGAAGTCATTGGCTGGAGCCCAGAAGAAGGCTAGCCTTTGTGCTGCCCAGTCAATATCATGACCTCTTCTGGCCATCTCTTCAAGGGTTTCAATTCCGTTAGCCACAGCCACTGCCATCTCGGTAATACCTGAGGTTCCCCACTCCCGTAGGTTATAGCCGTTCAAGGTAGCATAATTCCATAACGGCACGTTTTGTCTGAGGAACTCTATGTTGTCGCACTGTACTCTGAAATCATCTCTGGGCGGTATATATTCCGAAGCGCTACGGACGACACTTTCCATTATGAAATCGTTCTGCACACTGCCCGGTAACTTATCCCAGGGGATGCCACGGCGTTCGGCCATTACCAGATACATGGGAAATACTATTGCAGTATTTCTGGGGTAATGGGTAACTATGGAAGCGCTTATTTTATCCAGGGGAATATCCCTGTAGATTACTTCCATGTCTTCCACGCAGTCAACCGGAACGCCGACAGTTCCTACTTGCCCCAGGGCTTCAGGCTCGTCCGAGTCAAACATCTGAACTGTAGCCAGGTCAAGAGCCAGGTTTGTTCCGGTGGCGCCGTGTTCGAGGAGCATCTTAATTCTTTTGTTCACGTATTCGGGGGAGCCTGAAGCGGACAATTGCCGAATAGTAAATGATCTGCCCCGGTACATATTGGGATGGACGCCACGGGTAAAGGGTTCCTCCCCGGAAAAACCTAAATCTCCTTCATAATCAACCTCAGCATTATCAAGCGGGGTATAGAGTAGGCCCCGTGGTATTTCTGAACCTAGAATAGTATGAGGCGTAACCGTCCAGTTCTCCCGGTCTTTCTCCCGAACCACCGTATTCTTCCACCGCTCCAGATCTGCTTTCATCTTTTCCAGAGCTTTCGGGTTATATAGAGGGATGTGCTCCCCGGAGGCTAACTTTTCCTCTAAAATTTCCTTTGTGGTTTTTCCATCATTCATTTTATTGATTCCTTGTTAGGGTCCTTGGTCGGGTATCAGCTTTCTTTAATGAGCTGCTTGGCAATAGTCATTCGCTGCATCTCGGATGTACCTTCATAGATTTCTGTAATTTTAGCATCACGGAGATAGCGCTCCAGGGGATAGTCCTTAACATAGCCATAACCCCCGTATATCTGGATGGCTTTATTGGTTACTGATCTGGACACTTCTGTTGCAAAAACCTTAGCCATAGATGCTTCTTTAACAAAGGGTAAGTGTTTGTCCTGGAGATAGGCCGCTCGGTAGGTTAGTAGGCGAGCCGCATCAATCTCAGTGGCCATATCAGCTAACATCCATTGAATTGCCTGAAAGTTGGCAATAGGTTGGCCGAATTGTTGCCGCTCTTTGGCATGGGCTAAAGCTTTATCAAAAGCCCCCTGGGCGATACCTACTGCCTGGGCGGCGACGGTAACCCTGCTTGCATCTATGGCATTGAGGGCTATCTTAAATCCTTCCCCCTCGTTGCCCAGACGGTTTTCCTCGGGCACAAAGCAGTCTTCAAATAGCAGTTCAGTTGTTGATGAAGCTCGTATGCCCAATTTATTCTCATGCTTGCCTACGGAAAAACCGGGGCTCTCTTTCTCAACAATAAAGGCTGCAACCCCCTTATGTCTTAGTGACTTATCAAGAGTAGCAAAAACCAATATGATATCAGCCTCGGCTCCATTAGTGATAAATATTTTGGTTCCATTAAGGATATAACCATTGTCGTGTCTGGTGGCAGCGGTCTCCAGGGCAGCCGGGTCACTGCCGGCGCCAGCTTCGGTCAGGGCAAAACAGGTTAGTTTCTCTCCCTGCGCTACTGGGACCACAATACGCTGCCTTTGCTCTTCGTTGCTAAATACATGCAAAGGCTTTCCGGCAAGTCCCGCGGTGACAAGATAGATGGTAGCCGTGGAAGCACAGACTCGGGCAAGCTCTTCTTCAGCAATAACAAAGCTAAGTTCACCTCCACCACTGCCGCCGTATTCCTCTGGGAAAGGAATGCCCATCAGCCCGAGCTCAGCCATCTTCTTGACACTCTCGGCAGGAAATCTGGCCTCCTCATCTATTTGAGCGGCAATCGGCTCCAACTCCTTGGCGGCGAAATCTTGAACCATCGCCTTGAGCATTTTCTGCTCTTCAGTTAACGAAAAATTCATGCTTATCCCCTGTGTTTTTGCTTTTTGTCTCCGGTCTACGGGTTGTGGCCTAGTTAAAATGTTTGCTCAACTGGTCAATAATCTTCAGTGCGGAGGAGTGGGGATTCACTTTTTTCTGGGCTAGATCGTCTACCAGCTTTTCCAAGGAGCCCCCCTCTTTTTCAAACTCATGGTAACAGTAAAGCTTTACAAAGCTTTCTATAGTCTCAATCAATTCTTCTTTAGCTCTCTCCCTCCTCCGTTTCTCAAGTTCATCGCTGGAAAACAGGAATTCTTTATGTTTGAGAATTGCCCCAACCAATTCGTCTGTGCCCTTACCCGAGATTGCTTCAGTTAGGATTATACGCGGCTTCCATTCGCTGTGATGATAAGTCCTCATTCCGAGCATGAGTTCTATTCCCATGGCTACATTATCCGCCCCACCTTTGTCTGCCTTGTTTACGACAAAGATATCAGCCGCTTCCAGGATACCGGCCTTCATCATTTGCATTTCATCTCCTGCCCCGGGAGACATAGCCAGAATAGCTGTATCCGCAACTTTGGTGATCTCTATTTCCGATTGTCCTGAGCCTACGGTTTCTACCAGGATAATGTCCTTGCCCATGGCATCCATAATATGAATCATGCCTAGTGTAGCCTTTGCCAGCCCCCCTCTCCAGCCTCTTGTAGCCATGCTTCTGATAAATACATCCTGATCTGTGCTGTACTGCTGCATCCTCACCCTGTCCCCCAGTATAGCGCCGCCGGTAAAGGGGCTCGTCGGGTCAACGGCAATAACTCCCACGGTCATACTTGTCTTTCTGAAGGCACCAATTAGGGTATCAACCAGTGTGCTCTTGCCTACACCAGGGGTACCGGTCAGCCCCACTATATAAGCTTTTCCTGTGTGAGGATAGAGACCGTCCAATTCGTCAATTGCGCTTGGTATTTCGTCTTCCACGTTTCGCATTAACCTGGCAGCGGCTCGAATGTTGCCTTCCAGTATCTTCTCAGCTAGTTCCATATATTTACCATTCAAGACCTGTTTGACGGTCTTGTCCTCCCTTTTTCTAGTCTATTATCTCCTCCACGGGTGTGCTTGGCAGGATTCAAAATCAATCGGCCAGAGCGCTCAGGCTTTACCATGTTGTTCTCGCAGTACCCTCTTGAGCACTTTACCCATAGGGTTGCGCGGAAGTTTATATATAAAAACGACTGACCTTGGTCTCTTGAAACTGGCTATTCTGGCCCGGCAATACTCCATTATCTCCTCAGGCGCGGCTGTCTCCCCCTTTTTGATGACCACCACTGCCATGGGCTGCTCACCCCATTCCTCGTCAGGAACACCAATTACCGCTGCCTCCTCAATCTTGGGATGAGAATGCAATACCGCTTCTACCTCCTCGGGAGCGATATTTTCCCCTCCTCTGATAATCATGTCCGTTGTCCTGCCCGCCAGGAAGAAGTAACCGTCTTCATCCATATAGCCCATATCACCGGTATGGACCCATCCGTCTGTATCGATAGTCTTTTCCGTCTTTTCCTGGTCTTTCCAGTAGCCGCTCATCACCCTGGGTCCTCTGGCTACAATCTCGCCTGTCTCTCCGGAGGATAGCTCATGACCCTCTTCATCCACTATCTTCATCTCAATATCGGGCATAGGTTTACCAATTGAAGAAAGCCTCTTCAGCTTCTTTCCCCGTTCCTCTTCGCTTCCATTAAGGACGTGGTCTGCAGGGCTCAGCGTGGTAATAGTTGATGCAGTCTCCGTCTGGCCAAAGGCATTTATGAAGCTAACGCCGGGAAAGGTATCTAATGCCTTTTTTATGACTTCAAGGGGCATTGGGGCAGCACCGTAGGTTATGACTTTCAGACTGCTCAAGTCACGCTTACCGAAGTCAGGATGGTCTAACAATTGTTTTAGCATGGTGGGAACCATCATAGCCCGGTTAGCCTTCTCCTTTTCCACCAACTCCATCCACGCACCGGGCTCGAACTGGCGTTCCATAAGAAGGGTTCGCCCCCCGTAAATCGCTGCCATCATCGCCTGAATCCCGGCTACATGGTACAGAGGAACGGTAATGGTATTTCTCTCCTCAAGCTCCGGGTCCGCCGGGGTTACATTCTCCAGCACATAAATGGAAAAGCTGTTATGAGATAGCATAACCCCTTTGGGAAAGCCTGTAGTGCCAGCGGTGTACATCAGTATGGTGGTATCATCATCATCGATTTCGGCCACTATTTCCTCAGCAGGGGCTGATGAGAGCATATCTTCATAATACAGCATACCATTGCGTTGACCATCTATTGATATGTAATGACTCACCGAGGTCAGGTCGGGTTTTATGGAGTTCGTCAGGTCAATGTACCGTTCACCTGCAAAGAGAACAGAGGCTTCCGAGCTATTGAGCATGTAGGCGAGCTCATCCCCTTTAGCTCTGAAGTTTAGTGGAACGTGGATAGCTCCAATTTTCGCCACGGCAAAATAGGCCTCCACACATTGGTTGCAGTTGACTTGCAGCATGGCTACCCTGTCACCATTTTTCACTCCCAGGTTTGATAAGGCGTTAGCCAGCCTGGCCACTCGCTCATTTAGCTGGCTGAAGGTAAGCCTTTTTTCTTCAAAGATAATGGCTACCCTATCTGGGCAAATGGAAGTAGATATATTGAGAAAGTCAGCGGTATTCATTTCACCTCCCCTGTGGCTTAACTTGATTACCTGTAACCAAATGGATATTTTAGTCTAAACCACTGGCAAAGTCAAACGTTGGCTTTTCCTTTTACCCATTTACCTGATGTAATATCTTCGGCAATGTTTCCCCTGCCCTGGCTCTAATCATAACTGTTGCCTGCTCGTCCATAGGGGTGGAGCTGAGGTTGATAATTACCAGTTTAGCTCTGTAATCGACGGCATAGACGGGTATATAGGCAGCCGGATAAACAACCAACGTTGAACCGACGACGATGAAAAGGTCACAGTTAGATGAGCGGCGAGCATGTCCTCAGCATGTTCTGCGATAACTTGAGAAGGTCCTTGGCAGGCGAGCAGTTGCTCAACGTCATAGATATAAAGAGAGGATACTGAAAATATTCTCTTTTGATGAGGAGTTGGAATTCACAAGGAAGCTCCAAGCCTGGCTTCCAGCTCTAAACCTTGTTCCAGACTCATGTCGAGTCCTCTGGTGATTGCCTGCTTGGCTGCGGTTACAGCAGTCGGGCTGTAGCCTTTGATCCTATTAGCTAACCTCTCAGCTGCTGGCAACAGGTCGGTGCGGGATACGACCCGGTTGACCAGTTTCAGGCGGTGCGCCTCCTCTGCCGTAATCCATCTGCTGGTCAGCAACATTTCCGATGCTTCGGCTCTGCCTATCGCCCGGGGCAGGGTCTGAGTGCCGCCGGCGGCAGGAATTATCCCCAGTCCTACCTCAGGCAAGCCAAATAGAGCATCTTCTGAGGCGAGCCTGATGTCGCAGCACAGGGCTATCTCTATGCCTGAACCCAAAACGTAGCCGTGGAGGGCAGCAATGAGCGGCTTGGCAATGCTCAGGAAAAGACCCCAGATATCTCGTTCCCAGCGGACCTGCCGTGCAATAAAAGGAGACGGAGCGGTGAGAAACTCGGACAGGTCAGCGCCGGCGCAGAAAGCCCTATCTCCGGCACCCCGAAATATAACCGCCCTAACCTCAGGGTCATCCTGGATAGCACCCAACACCTGATACAGCTCGTCTCTCATCTGAATGTTGTAGACATTTAAGGCTTGAGGTCGGTTGAGGGTAACATAGCCTACATCATCCTTCTTCTCGTAGGTAATGACTTCAAAAACGCTCATTGGGATTGTCTATCTACCTTGTCTCCTCGGGCTTTCCCTGGTAACTATTGACCCTTGAACCGTGGGGGTCTTTTCCGCAGAAAGGCTTCGATGCCTTCCGTCCGGTCCGTAGTTGTGTGCAATAGGAAATAGAGGTCAGCCTCCAGGCGAAGCCCCTGCTCAAGGGTCAGGTCCAGCCCTTTATTTACCGCTTCCTTGATGTACTTGAGGGCGATAGGTGCCTTATCGGCAAGGGTTCTGGCTAGAGCCTCAGCTTCAACAGCTAGCTTCTCCTGGCCGACTATCTTGTTGACCAGCCCTATTTCAAATGCCTCCTCAGCACTTATAGTTTGGGCAGCGAGGATTAACTCCATGGCTTTACCCTTACCCACAATGCGGGGCAGCCGCTGGGTGCCGCCATCGGTGGGCATGAGTCCCAGCGCCACCTGGGGAGCGCTAAACCGCGCTTGGTGCGAAGCCAGCCTGATATCACAGCTTAGGGCTAACTCCAGCCCCTGTCCCAGCGCATCTCCATTGATGGCGGCAATAACCGGTTGCTCTATGCTGGCTACAGCTCTAGCAACACTGTATCTTGCGCTCAACTCCTTCGGCTTTGCTGAGGGAGTCTCAGCTGGACTGCCAGCTTGAATCGATTGCTCTAGCTCGCTCCCACCACAGAATGCACTGTATCCAGCACCGGTAATTATGGCCGCATAAATATCATCATCCTGGTTTATCTGATGGCAAACCTCTGCCAGTTCCCTGGCTAGCTGCTGATTGATGGCATTATTCGATTCAGGTCGGTTGAGGGTTATGTGTGCAACATGGTCCTTATTGGTGTAGATGATAGTAGTATAAGGCATAAGCCTGGCTCCTCGTTAAGGGAATGGAAGTATAGTCAAATCTTAACCGATTGGGTTGTCAGCGTCAAGGGTGACATAGAACTGGCAGATGTCGTTGAGGCAGCATTGCTGGCACAGAGGACGATTGCGGCAGACATTCTTAGCCAGGCGGACCATGAGGGCGTGGTATTCATTGAACAGCTCGGCATCAGCCGGCAGATTATCCATGAAAAGGCTCTGGTAAGCCGGGTAGCTATTTTTTTCTACTGCCAGACCAATGCGGCTGATGATACGGCGAGTGTAGGTATCAATTACGAAAATTGGTTTGCCAGCCGCATACAGCATTATGGAATCGGCTGTTTCAGGACCAATGCCATGAATGGAAAGAAGTTGCCCGCGGAGGCGGTCAGTATTTTGGGCAAACAGTGCATCAAGGTCGTCATCATAATTCTCACCCAGCCAGTCGGCAAGAGATTTGAGCTTTAGTGCCTTTGCGTTATAGTAGCCAGAGGGATAGATAAGCGTGGCGACTTCAGACAGGCTTAATCGGCGTAGCGCTTTAGGTGATAACACTCCTGCTTCTTTCATGTTGGTTAGGGCTTTCTCCACGTTACTCCAGGCGGCTGATTGAGTGAGGATGGCGCCCACTATTACCTCGAAAGGCTCCTCTGCTGGCCACCAGTGTTGTGCTCCGTAGTGGTGTAGAAGTTGTTGGTGGATGTCTAGTAGTGTCTGGCTTATAGCGTGGCTATCCATGATGGTACTTCGGCATCAGTTGCTGCATCGCTTCCGGGGATGTAGGGTTTAATATCTATTACTGGTGTGCTATCGATGGCGTCAAGCCCTTCAATCCTTAGAATGTTACCCCGCCGCTGGAGGAGTCTGACTGTAGTTTTTCCTATCGGATTTGGTCTATGTGGTGACCTGGTGGCGAAAAGTCCTACCAGAGGGAGCTCCTGTTTGCCCTGATGGTGGAGCTTAGTCGGCACCTGACCGCCGGTAGCAATGTTGTGCATCCAGAAGATGCCCATGGTGTGAAAAAAATCATCCAGCCCGTCCAGAGCCCCGCTCAGGCCGCTATTAATCACAATATCTGAAACGGTTTTCCGCCAGGCGTATCCTAGCCCTGGTGACTGATTGATAGCGTTTCTGACGATCCCTATTGCTTTTACCGTCAGGCGGGGTAGTTCGTTAGCCATTTTATTATTTTGCACTCTGTCGATCTACCAGCCGATAATTAAAAAGAGACTGCCTTGTGAAAACAGCCTCCTTTGTTATTGTCGCGATATAACTACTCAAGAGGAGCAAGGGTTAGGAGCTTTTTAGCAATCTTGGGGTACTTTGCTATGAAGAGTAATTCATCTTCAACCAGTGGCCTTTGTGATTCTACATTGGCGTACCTTGTCAATTCCAGAATCTCTCTAGCTTCTTTCTCGTCGGTAAATGCTATCTCCATCTTGCCCATTATATGACTGAAGCCGGATATCCCACTATATTCGCCGGCAATAATTTCTGTCCCAGTCTCAACGAACTTCGGTTTACCCCTGCCCAGTTCCTTGAAGCTATACAGCTCGTAGTTTTCCGGATCCTTTAATACGCCGTCAGCATGTATGCCAGAGGCATGGGCAAAAGCGTTAGCACCAACCCCAGGCTGGTTTATTGGAATCGGCACACCAAAGGCATAGCTGGCAAACTCGGCTATCTTTGTTGCCCTGGTGAGCTTGACCGGGCCCGCCAAGCGGTATTTCTCAGCGAACCCCTTTGATTTAGTGGCAGCCAGAATGACTGCCACCAAGTCGGCATTTCCCGCCCTCTCTCCAATACCGTTGATGGTGGTATTGATATAGGCATCCTGCCCACCGTCTATCGCTCCTTTAGCTCCGGCAATGGAATTGGCAACAGCCAGCCCCAGGTCGCCATGGCAGTGAATCTCAATGGGGATACCGATTTTCCCAGCCAGCGCCCTGATAGTTTCGTAGATAGTGAACGGATTCTCGTACCCGAGGGTATCACAGTACCTGAACCTGTCAGCACCATGCTCTTCGGCGGCAAGCCCGAATTTAACCAGGAAGTCAAAGTCTGTCCTTGAAGCATCTTCGGCGTTAACGCCTACGGTCTCAGCGCCCAGAGATCGAGCGGCATCAACCGCCTCGACCATATCGCCTATGATGTCATCCTTGTTCTTTCTGCCCCGGAACTTACCATCTATCATCTGGGATGATGTCGATATTGAGAGATTGAGATGACGAATTTCGGGCACCAGCTTAAAAGTGGTTTCTACATCATCGGCGATGGCTCTTATCCACCCCTCCAAACGGATAGGGCGCAGCACTCCCATATCGGCCAGTTCCAGGTTTGCCTGCAGGTAAAGGGATTCGTGTCTGGTGGTGGGGAAACCAAACTCAGACTGAAAGACGCCCATTTCATTCAGGTAAATATTTATCAGGGTCTTTTCGAGCTTGGATAAGCCGAGCTTCGCTGTCTGCACTCCATCTCGATTGGTTACATCAATAAGATAAATCTTAGGCATAACTCGCTCCTGTTGGAAACCTGAGTGAGATACATCATACTATCATATATTCACCGCTCTCGGCAAGTATTCGACTTCGTTTGAGTGCTATGGCGAGCTATTATATGCTACAATTGGCCTATAATTTTGATTGTACTATTTATCGGTCCTTATAACTGCAACCACCTTTGACATGGTATGATAAAGCCAAACCCATTAAGAGTGTAGGTAAGAGCTATGCCTCAATTCGACCCAATTATCAGTATTGGCATTCTGCTGGCAGCAGCGTTGGTGGGGGGGATGATCGCCCATCGGCTGAGGCAGCCGGTGATATTAGGTTACCTCGTTGTCGGTGTGGCGGTAGGTCCTCACGCTTTTGGTCTGGTGAGTGACTTAGCCCTGATTGAGGCTGCAGCAACTATCGGGGTTGCCCTATTAATGCTCACCCTAGGATTGGAAATTTCCGTTGGTCAGCTAAGGCAGGTGGGCAAGGTAGGGTTGTGGGGTGGCATAGCTCAGATTCTGGTTACTTTTGCCTTGGGCTTACTGGTGGGCAGTGTTTTATTCCAGTGGTCATTAACCCAAGCTGCCTTATTTGGGTTGGTTATCTCGCTCAGCAGCACCATGGTTTGCCTCAAAATATTGATGGATAGGGGTGAACTCGACTCTGTGCACGGGCGGATTATGATTGCTATCCTTATTGCTCAAGATGTTAGCGTGGTTTTGATGATGGTGGTAACGTCTGTCCTCGGTGGTGCGGTAGAAAGCCTGCCTCTGGCTTTAGCTATGGCTATAGGTAAAGCGGCTCTTTTTATCGGGATAGCGATTGTATTGGGGCTGTGGGTACTCCCATGGTTGATGGGCAGGATCGGTGGGGTTCGGTCTCGTGAGTTGTTCCTGCTAATAGTTCTGGTGCTGGGATTAGGAGCTGCCCTAGCCACTCAAATTTTCGGACTTTCGGTGGTCTTTGGTGCCTTTGTAATTGGCTTAGTGCTCCGGGAGACAAGATTTGCTCACCAAGCTCTGGCTGAAATTACGCCATTGCGAGATATTTTTGCTACCTTATTCTTTGTTTCTCTAGGCATGTTGCTAAGTCCAAGATTCGTTGCCGATAACCTGGGGTTGATAGTCATAACGATAGCCGTTATTATCTCCATAAAATTTCTGGTGGTTTTTGGCATTGTTCATTTCTTTGGTTATAGCCGAAGGATAGCCGTCCTCACCGGCGCTGGTCTTTTCCAAATCGGGGAGTTCGGTTTCATTCTGGCGCAAGCTGGAATTAATCGGGGCATCATCTCTGACCAGTTTTACTCCTTAATCCTTGCCAGCGCCATTATCAGCATGATATTGACGCCGTTATTTATGAATTTAGTTTCCTGGCTGTATCCCAGATTGGTACGGGCTCCAGCGGGTAGGGAGGTGATAGCCGAAGATATTTCGGCTCTGCCCGCTTCAGAGTCATCTCGGCCGATAAGTCCGGTGATAATTGCCGGCTATGGAAGAGTCGGGCAGAATATTGCTAAAGGCTTGCAGGATGCCGGAATACCCTATACCGTTATTGAAATTGACCCTTCGCTGGTTTATGATATGCGGTGTGGCGGGATCTCCTGTATCTATGGAGACGCCAGCAATGCTCATGTCCTATCTCGTGTAGATGTAAATAAAGCCAAAGTATTAGCGGTTACCTTTCCCGACCCACTGGCCGTGATAACTACTGTTCAGGCGGCATTGCAGAGCAACCCCAAGATTAAGGTCGTGGCACGAGCTCATCGAGCTAAAGATGCCGAGTTGCTTAAAGGTCTGGGAGTAACAGAGTTAATAAGTCCAGAGTATGAAGCCGGCCTTGCATTTATAAGCAGAATTCTGTCTGTCTTCGGTTGGAAAGGAGCAGAAATTAAGCGGGCTTTAGCCGAAGTGCAACAAGACGAGGAAATTACCGAATTTAGCACTGAGGAATAATAGGGCAGCAGTCATAGGGGGTTTGTAATGAGTAAGACCAAAGTAGGCATTATCAATGTTACCGGTTATGCCGGCGTTGAGCAGGCAAGGTTACTGTCCCAGCACCCGGCGGTAGAGCTCGCCTCTGTTACCGGGCGGAGTGCTGCCGGGCAGAGGCTGGGCGATGTTTTTCCCCACTTGGCCAGCTTGGATTTGACCATTGAGGCTGAACTGGAGGAGGTCGAGCTTGCCTTCTCGGCCATGCCGCATAAGGAGAGTGCTGAAGTAATCATACCGTTGCTTCGCGATGATACTAAGGTTGTGGACATCAGCGTTGACTTCAGGCTGACCGATGCTGCCGAATACCCGCGCTGGTATAGTTTCGCTCACCCCGCCCCGCAACTGCTGGAACAGGTGGTATATGGTCTCCCCGAGCTATACAGGTCTGATGTTGCCTCTGCCCAACTGGTGGCTAATCCCGGTTGCTATCCCACAGGGGCCGTTCTGGCTCTAGCCCCGGCAATTAAGGAGGGGATGATTGAGCCTGATATCGTTATTGATAGCAAGTCCGGAGTGTCCGGGGCAGGCAGAGCCCTCACCTTGAATACCCACTACTCGGAAGCCAACGAAGATGTCGTTGCCTATGCTTTAGACGGACACCGCCATCTGCCCGAAATTATTCAGGAGTTGAAGTCGCTCAGCCACGGAAAGGCGGTTTCGGTGACCTTTGTTCCTCACCTGATACCGATGACCCGGGGAATATTGACCACCTGCTATGCGCCACTGTCTTCAGGCAAAGTTTCTGCCGATGAAAAGGGGAAGGAGAAGATAAGGCAGCTCTATCTGGACTTCTACCGGGATGAGCCCTTTGTCAGGATAGCAGAATCTCCTCCTCATACCAAACATACCTGGGGGAGCAACCTATGTCTCGTTTACCCCGCCATTGACCGCAGGACGTGGAAGCTCATTGTCATCAGTTGTATTGATAATCTGGTCAAGGGAGCAGCCGGGCAAGCCATTCAAAATATGAACATCATGCTTGGATTGCCGGAAACTGCGGGGCTTGAGGCACCGGCAGTTTATCCCTGAATTTGCGATAAACGGCAGATAGAAGGTGAGGTTGATGGTGGATAAGTATACTAATCTGGAATTAAATAAAGAGGTAAACTCCATCGCCGGGTATTATATTCCTGAAAAGGAAGTGAGGTTGAAATATGATGATCGGGAGGTTTTGTATGTCGTCGGGCAAGCGACGGTAGAATCCTCCTGCTGTGCTTGCGGTTGTTGGGGGTACGCCCTGGTACCCGGTTACATACTCAACTGGCAGAATGAGAAAAACGAAGCTGGTTTGCCGGTATCGGAAATAGAGCCTATCTCAGGCGAGGAGACACGGAAAAGCATTGGCCGAATTATCGCCGAGGCAGAGGCTATTTCGCAAGTTGAGTTCTGGTAGGATTGCAGGGATCATTGCCTCGGTCAGGCGGCAAGAGGACAGCATGGGTCTGCCTCTAATGGGTCTCCGGAAAGCTTGGTGGTTCGGGCCAGGCATCCGCAACAAAATTCAAACTGCGCACATTCGCCACAGGCACCTTTACGTGCACTCTGGTCAGCCCACCCGGTGAGCAATTTGCTTTGCTTCATCCTCTGCCATATATCCCTCAGGGGTTCCTTGGCGGCGTTACCGAAGGTGAGTTCCTCTGGGGAAAACATGCAAGGGCGGACGCTGCCGGTGGTCTGAATATAAAGTGAATAGGCAGCGGCGCATCCTTTCACCTCGGGTATGGTAACCCCGCTATCAGTCTTGCTGAGGCCGAAATCATGCCTGGCAGCGAGGTTCCACAGGAAAGGCTCATCATAGAAAATATCCAGGCTGCTCCCGTAGCCGTATATCTCCTTTATCACCGCCTCCTGTTCCTCTGGAGTGAGGGCATATTGCTGATAATATCCGTTGGAAAGCTCATTCATACCAAAGGGTTTCAGCGGGAGAAAGATAATCTCTTTCCCGCCAAGGCTTTCAGTTAATTCAATAAGCTCTCTGACCTGTCCCATGTTGAGTTTAGAGAGAACTGTGGTTACTCCGTGGAAAATTCCCAGAGCGGCACATTGCGTCGCCCACTCCCTGGCGACGTCAAATTTGGCGCCTACCTTAGTAGATTCGTAGGTGGCGGCGTCAGCGCCATCTATGCTGAAGAGGACCTTGGGGGAGAATGATACCAGTTCTTGCAGCCTGTCCTGGCTGAAGGCATTGCCGTTGGTGATGACAAACACGTCAATCCCCTCTCGCCTGAACATTCCGCCAATCTGGGATAGGTCATGACGGAGCAGGGGTTCGCCCCCCTCAAGTATCACCCACCGTGGTGACAGCCCAATAATATCCCTGGCTACCTTAGCCGCGTCATCATGGGTTAGCTCGCCCTCCTCCATTCCGACACAGTGCCGGCAACTCAGATTGCACGCGTTGGTAATCGCCCAGTCCACATATATCGGGGCAATCATATTCTATCCCTCCAATAAACATAATCAAGAACTGACCCTTCTGCCTTATCTATCATCATATGCTTTACCAGCGGCTCATAACATCCCCCGCATAACCCGTTTCCCACCATGGCATAGCCCTGAGCAGCTGCCTTGCTCCGATTTGATATTACAGGCAATGGGCTTACGGCATATCCCAGTTCTTCCAGACGAACTCTTATCGGGTTGTATATGTTTTCATACTTGGTCAACCGTCCGGAGAGGTAAACTTCGCTGCTCCCGGATAACGCCCTCTGGCTGCATGCGGCAAACAGGACGCCTTCGGTGAAGGCATTGAATGCTTCGGGATGCGATTCTCCGGTAAATTTTTCTATATCGAGGCTCTCCAGTCCAGCAAGGTAGCCGGCGCCGCCTTCAAAGAGTAAGCTCTTCTCAAAACCTCTGAGAAGGTAAGCAAGCTCGCTGTCCATGGCTCCTGCATTCATAAACCCCGGGCCGGGAAATAGAGTGCCGCCGATGCCGTTTATTATCCTGCCCTTCTCTAGGGTGACTACACAATTATACCCTCCCCCGAGCTCAATGACGATGTGATTAACATCGTCGTAGGCGATCCCTTCCTGCCGTGCCGCCATTTCTACGGATAAGGCTCCTATGCACATCTTGTCTGCCGTGCCCATATCTATCTTATTTAATTTTCGCCAGGGGGGAACGGTGGGCAGTTGAATCACCCCCGGAAGGAAAAAAATATCTAGGCCGGACCCTCCGACTATGGCAAAGAATTTCTTCATTCCCTCAAGAACTGGTATCCTCTCTCCCTCCCGGACCAGCGTTAGTTCGAATATCTCCCTTTCACCGATTTCGCTTAATCTGCGGTTAGGAAGTCCATAACCAGAGGGAGCTATTATGGCATCAGGCTTCAAGCTAATGCACCTTTTCGCCATGTCTTCCGGCCTCTCGGCTACCACGCTTGATGGTATGCTTTCTTCGAACTTGACCTCCCTGTCCTCAAGAAGGCACAGGTCAAAAGATACCGTCCCCGGGTCAATGCCCAAAATTCTCACTTTATTAATTTTCTCCTTTCAATGCGACGAAATAATTTTGCTCAGGTTTTTTTCTATATCTTCTTTGCTTGAAAAAGCCCCGAATTTTATGCCTTGAATTACGCCGTCTTTGTCAATGAGGAAGGTGGTGGGGAGAGCGCGGATATTATACTTTAGGGCTACATCCTGTTTGGTGTCAAGTAATACTGGGAAGGAAAGCATATTGCTGTCCAAAAATTCCTTTACGGTGGAGAGGCTTTCACCTATGTCAACAGCCAGTATCGTCAGTCCCTTGTCTGACCATTCCCCGCCATCGAATATCTCCTGTATAAAGGGCATTTCAGACCGGCAGGGGCCGCACCAAGTTGCCCAGAAGTTGACTAGTACCGGCTCACCCCGAAAATCGCTGAGGGAAACGGTCTGTCCATCAAGACCTTGAAGCTGAAAGTCAGGTGCCAGGTTACCTACTTGCGTGCCTTCAGGTAGTTGAATTATAGGACTTGGAGTCGGCCGGGATGGAGGGCTTATGTAACAGCCAGTCGCCACCAACCCCGAAGCCAGTATTGGAGCTAGCATTATCACCAGTATTGCCTTTAGTACTCTGTTCATAGTTTCCTCCTATGATTTAGAATTTTACGCAGTAAGCGAGGCTATCCGGGCCAGGTTGTTGGTCAGGATGAGTATACCCACAGCTATGAGCAATAAGCCTCCGATAATTTGCAATAGGACGGAATGGCGATGGATACGCCTCAATAATGGGGTCATGGAATCAAAAGCTACCGCTATAATCAGGAAAGGAAGCCCCAATCCCAGAGAATAGATGCCTAGCAGGTAAGCCCCCTTCCATGCTGTTGCTGAGTTCAGGGCAAGAGTCAGGATGCCCCCCAGTATAGGGCCAACACAGGCTGTCCAGGCCGGGGCAAAGACAGCTCCAATGATAAATGAGCGCGAATAACCAACAGTAGTGCCCAGAGATGGGGTCAGGCGTTTCCCATAATTCAGGCGCGGGATTTTCAGGGCAGCCAGCATGAACAGACCAAAGGCTATCAGCAGGCTGCCGGATATTTTATTTATTAGTGCTTGACTGGGGTCGATGGCAAATCCTGTCAGTCCGGCAATCGCCCCCATGGTGGTGAAGATGAGAGAAAAGCCAATTACAAAACTGAGGGCATGAAGAAATATGGGGATACGGTTTCTCTTAGCCGCGGGCTCAAATATCTCGGGCCCGTACAAACTGGCAAGGTATACCGGCGCTAATGGCAGCACGCACGGTGACACGAAGGACAATAGCCCAGCGCTGAAGGCAAATATAAGCGATATATTTTCTGTCATCTGTCTCTATAGTTAATGCTATCCGACCTGACCTGAAATATCAAATTCGCAAGCAATCGCCTATACTCTGCATGCGGCCAGCCAATGCCAGCATGTTAGAAGGACTTAAAATAGTCTATAATGATATTAAAGCCACCCTGTCCTCGGTGGAGGTCGGGTCAGCTACTCGTTGAGAGTAAGATTAAACATAAGGGGGAAAGCCATGAAGCCGCTGAGCTATACCCAGATTTCTCTGTACCAGTCCTGCCCCCTGTGTTATAAACTTCAATACATTGATCGCTTGAAGCCAAAGGATAAGTGGTATTTTAGCTTTGGAAAGACAATGCATACCTGCGCCGAGCATTTTTTCAGGGTCATGGTGCCGTCACCACCGTCACTGGACGAGTTGCTAGAGTTCTATGAGGCGCACTGGCTCTCCGAAGGGTATGCTTCAGCCGATGAGGAAGCCAGTTATAGGGCTTACGGGAGGCAGATATTGTCTGAATTCTGGAAGATTCACAGTGCCGATTTCATAATGCCGATGGCTGTTGAGAAGATGTTCTATATTGACGTTGAAGGAGTGAAGCTGAGGGGTTTCATTGACAGGGTGGATAAACTGGATGGCGGCGGACTTTCCATAACCGATTATAAGACGGATAAAGAGTTATTTGACAGGGGTGCCCTGGAGACCAATCTCCAATTGACCCTGTACCAGTTAGCGGCTGAGCAGATATGGAACCCTTCCCGTGGAGAGGCTTACGTTGTATCATCTCAGGTCAAATACCCCGTGTAGCTGCGGGCCGAGGGATGAGACGCGACTTGTAGAAGCCAGTCACCTGGTATCGGAGGTGGCTAAAAATATTGCGGAGAAGAGATTCCCGGCTGTTGAGAACCAGTATTGCCCTTGTGATTTCCCTGAACATTGCCCGTACTACCGGCATCAGGTTGTGCCGGAGCTAAAAGAAACTGACGTTTTGCGGGGAGTAAAGGTAGGTGAGGCTGCTGAGCGGTATGCATCATTGCAGAGTCAGATAAAAGAGATGGAGTCACAGCTTGAAGAGGTAAAGCAGATTATCATCGATTTCTGCCAGGCTGAAGGGCTGAGCCGGGTTTACGGGATAGAAAACGCTATTACGTATAAGATGGTGGAGAGGCTGGGCTTCGGCGAGGATGGGGTCAGAGCGTTGCTTGAACCCGATGGACTGTGGCAACGGGTGCTCAGTCTTGACCAGGCTAGGATTAAGCAACTTGTCGATGATGAAGAAGTAGCCGGAGATATCAGACATAAGCTGGAAGCGTTGAGGCAGGTCGTTTCCTCTTATCCGCAGCTTCGGGTCAAAAGGCTCGCTGAGGAAGAGTAAGCGAGGGCAAGGGAATCAGCTTGCTTTTTTGTTCAAATTGTTATATCCTGTGTAAAACTGAATAGGTGGCTCGGAGATGCCTGAAGCGGTTCAGGCATAATCGGAAAGCAAGTCGGTGAAAGTCCGACGCAGTCCCGCCTACTGTGACTGGTAATCGTGCCAGAAGCCAGAACGCCGAACCTCCAAGTGCCCTAAAACCTCCGCGGAGAAAGGGGGTGGGATAATAAGCAGAGTGTGCTGAATAATCCCCCTCGCTGTATCAAGTAGAGGGGGATTTTATTTTGTGCGAATTGTATTAACTGGAGGACGCCTTGTGATATCGATGCGATTGGGCATTGGAATTAGTATCATGAGCCAGTTGGTCAGCGTTGAATAGAAGGTTCTAACGGAGGATAAGTCATTGACATTTTGCCGATACTGTCCGTAGCTTTAGCTATTGACCTGGTTTTGGGTGAGCCGCCTCGCGCTATTCATCCCGTGGTATGGATAGGGAAGGTCGTTTCATTCTTGGAAAAGAAGGGTACTGGCCAAAAGAAATCGGTTCAGTTTGTCTACGGGTGCGGAATAACCCTGCTGACTATCGGGCTGTTTGCGGCTCCTGCCTATTTTATGCTCGTTTATTTGAAGGGCTTTAGTTTTGTGGCGTATGTGGTTGTGGGATCTATACTCCTCAAATATACCTTTTCCCTTAGGGAACTACGCCGGGTAGCCCTCCGAGTCAAGGGGCTTCTGCTGAAGGATAAACTGGATAAAGCCCGCTTTGAACTGCGCTCGTTAGTTGGACGGGACGCTCGGGATTTGACAAAGCCGTTGCTCGTATCAGCCGCCGTGGAGTCGGTAGCCGAGAATGCTTCTGACAGCTTCGTTGCTCCGCTGTTTTACTTTTTACTCTTTGGTATCCCGGGGGCTATTGCCTATCGGGTGGTCAATACTCTGGATGCTATGGTAGGCTATCACGGCGAATACGAATATTTGGGAAAGTTTGCCAGCAAATTGGACGATGTGCTCAATTTCCTGCCGGCAAGATTGACGGCGCTGCTCTTGGCTTCGGTTGCCTTTCTGTCCGAACGGCGTGCCTCCGCCTCGTGGCGGGTTGCGCTCAGCGACCATTCCGGGACCGAGAGCCCCAACGCCGGCTGGCCTATGGCAGCTGCTGCCGGTGCGCTCGGTGTGCAGCTGGAAAAGGTGGGACACTATAAGCTGGGAAAAGCGACTGTCCCTCTGGTGCCGGAGACCATTGATGCTGCCTTAAAGCTGGTGCTAATGGCAATGGTGTTGTGGGTGGTGATATGTTTAGCAGTAGGAGTTATTCATTTTGTCATTACGACCTAAACCGGAGATAGAAAATCTGGAAATCTGTCCTCACGGCGGGCCGGATTGGGCCGAGCTAAAGGCTATGGGGCTTGCTCTTGAGGAGGTGCTCGACTTCAGCGTAAGCTCTAACCCTTTCGCGCCGCCGCCCGGGGTGGAGAAGAGCCTTAGCGGCGCAGCCATCAATCGCTATCCTGATTCTGAGACAACCGAACTCAGGCAGGGTCTCTCGGAAAAGCTGGGGATGACCCCGGATAATATTCTGGCGGGAAACGGCTCAATGGAGCTTATCCGTCTCATCGCTCTGGCTTACTTCGGGAAGGGAGACAATATATTAATTCTTGAGCCAACCTTTGGCGAATATGAGGTTGCCTGCCGGATTGTCGGGGCGGAGGTTGTCAAGCAATGGAGGAGGGCAGAGAAGGGTTTTGCGCTGAGTATAGAAGAGATGATTGGCCTTATTCGACAACACCGGCCTAGAGGGGTTTTTCTCTGCAATCCCAATAACCCCACCGGCGATTACCTCTCTCGGCAGGAGGTTGAGACGATTTCGGATAGCTGTGAAGATAGTCTGCTTATACTGGATGAGGCTTTCAGTGCATTCGCTGACGAAAGCTGGTCGTCTATCGATTTGGTTCACCGGGGCGATGTGGTTCTTGTGCGTTCTATGACCAAAGACTACGGTTTGGCTGGTCTGCGCCTTGGTTATGCCATTGCCCGTCAGGAGATTATTGATAGTCTGCGTCGGGTTCGCCCGCCGTGGAATGTTAACGTGATGGCTCAGAGAGCGGGAATCGCCGCCCTGGAGGATGCAGGCTATCTTGAGTGGTGTAAGCAGAAGCTCGGAGAAGCAAAGCAATTCCTGATAGGTGAGCTTCACCGGATTGGCTACGCCGTGATTCGTTCAAGGGCTAATTTTTTCTTGGTAAGAGTGGGCGATGCCAGGGCATTCCGGGCCGCTTTGCTCAAGCACGGTATACTGGTACGTGATTGCAGTTCCTTCGGTCTGCCTGAGTATATCCGCGTCACCACTCGCACCGTGTCTGAGTGCCATAAACTCATCGCCACCATAGAGACGTTAAAGCGTGAGGGAGCGTTATAAGATTTTGGATGGACAATACAGCGCTTGACGTTTGCTCTCCCGCACGGCTAAAGTAGCTTTTAAGTAGGCATAAAGGAGGCGGAAAAATGAAAGAAGACTCGCTTACCATATCCCAGATATATGCAAAGGGCAAAGAGAACTTGGAAAAAATGGGGGTCGAGAGGTGGTTTCCTCCGGACAGCGATATCGCCGCTTCTGCTCGGTTGAATCGGAAATATCTGGACTCCATGTTTTTTGAGACCAGATTTTTTGACCCTGTTGACGTGGACACAAGCCTTGCCATTTTTGGCGCGAAGCTAAGAACGCCGGTCTTTTGCGCGGCTATCTCAAGGCTTGCGCACATGTCAGACGCTGACATGGTTGATATTGCCCGGGGTTTGAATAATGCCGGGTCTTTACTGATGCTCGGCATTGGTGGTTCGCAGGCATTACAGGGTGCTATCGACACCGGAGTGCCTGTGGTCAAGATGGTGAAGCCGTATCGGGAGACTGAGCTAATCTATGAGAAAGTGCGTGAAGCCGGGGAACGGGGCTGTGTGGCGGTTGGCATGGATATTGACCACTTTTATGGAACGCTAAGGGAAGACAGGCCTGCGCTGACGGAGCTATTTGGCCCGCAGCGCACGGATGAGTTGAAAGAGGTGTTCTCCCAGACCAGGCTGCCGGTTATCATAAAGGGCGTGCTCAGTGTCAGTGATGCCGAGAAGGCGGCACAGTTAGGCGTTTCTGCCATAGTAGTCAGTAATCACGGCAGGGGCTCGGTTGATTTTTCAGTTCCTTCCATGATAGCGCTTCCTAGAATTGTTGACAGGGTTGGTGACAAAGTGACCGTGCTCGTCGATACCGGTTTCAAGACCGGCAATGATGTTCTCAAGCCGCTGGCCTTCGGCGCCAGGGCAGTGGGGTTCGCCAGCTCTATAGTGCTTGCCCTAGCAGCAGACGGTGCGAATGGGGTTGAGCTCCTTGTCAATCAGATAACGGCGGAACTGAAACGTACTATGGCAGTTACCGGTTGTCCTAATCTGTCTGCCGTTAACCGGTCAATCATTGTCCAGGTATCCGGCATAGGGTAAATAATTATAAGTCAGTTATCACTTTACGAAATTTAATTGGAGGTGTTGTGGAGAACCTTAAGCGTATAATCAAAATGATAAAGCCTCTGGATTAAGAAGGCAAGATGGATTACTTATATCTATTATATATAGTAGCGGGATTGGCAGTATTAATTTCCCTCATTGCAGTCAGGTTGCTTGTATCTTTATCCTTAGTGATTGTAACTTCGATACTATTAGGAAACTATTTGACGAAGAAAGATTATAAAATAATGGGAGGCAGGGATGCCGGAACTCTTGTCCAACATAATTGAAATGATAAGACCCCTCGACAAGAAAGCAATGGCTGAAGCTCAGGTGCGGCAGGACACTTTGACCAAGCCGCAGGGCAGTCTGAGCAGGCTAGAGGAACTATCTGTTCAATTGGCTGGCATTCATGGTAAACCAATCCCTCAAATCAGCCACAAGGCTGTTATCACTATGGCTGGCGACCATGGGGTGGTAGCTGAGGGAATAGGTAACTGGCCCCAGGAGGTAACATCTCAGATGGTTTACAACTTTCTCGGTGGTGGGGCCGGGATAAATGTGCTTGCCCGCCATGCCGGAGCCAGAATCATTGTGGTTGATATTGGAGTAGCCACTGAGATGAAGTCCGTTCCCCAACTTATGTCCAGGAAGGTTGCCTCCGGCACTCAGAATATGGCTCTGGGTCCAGCCATGGCTGGGGAGCAGGCGGTGACGGCAATAGAGACAGGGATTGAAATAGTAACCGCCGAGGCGGCTGAGGGTCTGGATATAGTCGGCACCGGTGATATGGGTATTGGTAATACTACTGCCAGCAGTGCCATCTGTGCCGTTATGACCGGGAAATCGGTGGCTGAGGTGACTGGCAGAGGCACCGGCATAGACGATAAACAGTTAGCTCATAAGGTAGAAGTAATAAACAGGGCTCTGTCGGTGAATCGGCCCGACCTCAGGCAGCCTCTGGATGTGCTGGCAAAGGTGGGCGGCTTTGAGATTGGTGGGCTGGCCGGAGTTATGCTGGGGGCAGCCGCTCATCGAGTTCCGGTGGTTATCGATGGTTTTATCTCTGGGGCAGCCGCTCTAATTGCCACCGCACTGGCACCAGGACTAAAAAACTATCTTATTGCGGCTCACGTTTCGGCGGAGGGAGGGCATCCATTATTACTTGAGCATCTGGGGCTCAAACCTTTGCTTAATTTGGGTATGCGCTTGGGTGAAGGCACCGGTGCCGCCCTGGGAATATTTCTGGCGGAGGCAGCCGCCAGAGTTCTGGCAGAGATGTCTACCTTTGCTGAGGCTGGAGTGTCAGAGGGGAGTGAATCAGGCGGTTGAGGTTTTTAGCGGCGCTAAAGTTTCTGACCATCGTACCCTTGCCATGGTCACGTGAAGCCAGCCCGGAGGAGTTGGGACGCTCCGTGGTTTATTTTCCTGTTGTCGGCATTATTATTGGCGTTATCATGGCTGGTTTGAGCTGGCTGCTGGGTCTGATTTTACCGTCGGCGCTGGTCAATGTATTGGTGGTTGTTTACCTGGCAGTGATTAGCGGCGCATTGCACCTCGATGGCTTTGTTGATACCTGCGACGGAATAGCTGGGCACAAGACGGTTGAAGACAGGTGGCTGGTAATGCACGATAGCCGGGCCGGCGGCTTTGGTATTGCTGGCGTCTGTTTACTGCTGCTGCTCAAGTATATCTCGCTGAATAGCGTGCCCGGGCAATTGTTGACGGTGACACTCATAGTTGTGCCGGTGATAAGTCGCTGGGCGATGGTCTATGCCCTTTTCGCCTATCCTTATGCTCGGCCATCAGGTTTGGGAAAAGTATTAAAGCAGGAAACCAATTGGAAGAAGTTTGGCTTGGCAACAGTTATAACCCTAGCGGTGGTTATGGGTTTGACCCAATGGTCAAACATTGCTTATTCTTATTTGTCGGTCCTGGCGGTAATAGGCGGCACCTGGATTATAATTATGGCGCTGGCAGCCTATCTGAAACGCAAATTTGCAGGTCTTACCGGCGACACCTATGGGGCGATAAACGAGGTGGCCGAGGTCAGCGTTTTTATTCTGGTCAGCCTGCTGGCTCATAACCAGTGGTTGGGGCTGGCCTAGCTGGGAGGGGTATTTGTCCAAACTACTTTTAGCAAGACACGGTGAAACCGAATTAAACAGTGCTCGGATGTTCGTCGGGCATAGCGATGCCGAACTAAGTGCCCTCGGGCGCAGTCAGGTTGAGAAGTTGCGTGACCGACTGGCAGCGGAGAAGATTGACGTTATTTACTCCAGCGACCTGAGGCGAGCCCTGGCGACCGCTGAGACTATTGCCTCCGGGCATCGGTTGGAGGTTATCACCTGCCCCGACCTGAGGGAGATTGACTACGGGAAGGTCGAGAAGCTGACATTTGACGAGATAAGGCGTCTCCATCCTGACGTAGCTGAATTGTGCGTTGACTGGAGTCCCAAGCTCAAGTTCCCCGATGGTGAAAGTGTTAGCGAGCTTGAGGAGCGGGTGAGCGAATTTCTGGATAGATTGAAGCAACATACCCCGGAGCAGACAGTACTTATCATAGCTCACGGCGGACCGCTGCGACTGATGGTGTGCCATCTGCTGGAGATAGACCTGTGGCACTGGAGGCAGATTCATCTTGACTTGGCTTCGCTCAGTATAGTGGACACATATCCAGAGATTGCGCTAATAAGATTGTTAAATGATACTTCTCATTTGAGAGGTGTGGCTTAGAGTCTCAATGCTCGACCATACAGGAGAGAGATTGAGTAAAAAGAGCGTCTTGTTAATTGGCGGCGCCCGCAGCGGGAAAAGTCGATTTGCCCAGGAGCTCGCCTCAAGGTTGGGTGAGCCGGTCCTCTTTGTGGCTACCGCTGAAGCCGGTGATGAGGAGATGCGCCAGCGCATCGAGGAGCATAAGCGGGGAAGGTCAGCGGACTGGAACACCCTTGAAGTCGCCACTCATATAAGCAGTCACATTGAGCAGAAAATTGGTGGGGCACGGACAGTTATTGTTGATTGCATCACCTTGCTGGTTAGTAACGTCCTTGGTCAGTATAGCCACCAGGCTGACGAACAAATTGAGGTCCCTCTTATTGAGAGAGAAGTCGCCAGTGAGATTGGTGAGCTGGCAGGCTGTATCGACCGGGTAGATGCCAGCTTTATAATCGTTACCAATGAGGTTGGGTTGGGCCTAGTGCCAGCCGATAAACCGAGCAGGTTGTACCGCGATTTACTCGGTAAAGCTAACCAGATGTTGGCAGAGAGTGTCGATGAGGTCTACCTGATGGTCGCTGGCTTACCCGTGCCGATAAAACCGGCCGAACACCCAGGATAATTAATGAGGTATTATCATCCCTGGCGGCCTAACTCTCTCCTTACTGATTCCACCTTACCGCTCATGCTCGATGCTCTATCTCGCCTGTCGTCGATTTTAATTGTGGTTAGTACCCTCACCGCTCCGGCATCAAAGATTGCCTCGTGCATCTTGCGTGCTAAGGTCAGAAGCCGCTCCAAATCACCCTCGATAATCGTTCCCATTGACGTTAGTTCATACTTTATGTCTTGTTCCTCATCCAACACCTTTGCCGCTCGGGCTACATATCGGCTGAGCGAAGCGGTTTCCGTTCCCAAAGGGACAGTGCCGACCTCAATTATTGCCATGTTTCTCACCTCCCACTTGCTTTTTCGATTCTATTATAGGGCCTGCGGATGCTTATCGCCAACAATGATACTCTCCATGAGTAGCCCAGGGCGGCGGATAATCTCAACCGCGGCTGTTTTTACATATGCTCGAAAACAGGGTAAAATGTTTTACCAGCTTTTGATGTATAAACAGGCACTATGAAAAGGGAGACCGAGAGGGATTTTAAAGGGGACAGGTTCCTAAATAATCTCTAAAAGTCATGCGTGAAATACGCCTTTGTGATATTATGAATTTGTGAGACGCTTTGAGTTAATAGAGCATACGGCTGATACCGGACTGGTTGCTTACGGCAATAACTTAGCCGAGGCTTTTGCCAATGCTGCTTATGGCCTTTTCTCAATCATTGCCGAGATCGACAACGTAAGAGAGGTAGAATCACGAGAGGTGGAGGTAAGTGCTGAAGACGTTGACGGACTGCTGTTCGACTGGATTAATCATCTCATCTACGTCTTTGACGTGGAGCATCTTTTGTTCAGAAGGTTTGATATCTTTGACTTTGCGGAAACCGACCTTAAAGCTACCTGCCGTGGGGAAAAATATGACCCTTCCTGGCACCAGTTGAAGACAGGCGTTAAATCAGCTACCTATCATATGCTCGAAGTGGATGCGGAGAAAAGCAGGGTTCAGCTTATCTTTGACGTCTAGGAGGTGAGGAACATGACCCGGTGGTCAGGGCGGCTGGAGAAGGTGGACGATTTCCGGTGGCGAATACCGAAAAGTTATAAAGCCGGGATGCGGGTCGATGGGTTGATATTTGCCAGCCAGAAAGTGCTTGATAGCGTGCTGGAAGAGCAGGCACCGGAGCAGGTGGCCAATGTTGCCTTTCTGCCTGGCATTGTGGGTCATTCCTTAGCCATGCCGGATATCCACTGGGGCTATGGCTTTCCCATCGGGGGCGTGGCGGCGATGCGGATGAGTGATGGGGTGGTATCGCCGGGAGGGGTTGGATTTGATATCAACTGCGGCGTTCGGCTGCTGCGCACCAATTTGCAGGAAGTTGAAGTCAGCCCTGGGATAAAAGAATTGATGGATGCCCTCTATAGAGCTGTTCCCTCCGGGCTTGGTTTGGAGGGTAAAATCCGGCTGCGTTATGGGGAAATCGACGAAGTCCTCGTCAGGGGAAGTCGCTGGGCAGTGGAGAAGGGATACGGACGGCGCGAGGATTTGGAGACTACCGAAGAACAAGGGGAGATGTCCGGTGCTGACCCTGCCCACGTTGGTCGCAAGGCCAAAGAGCGTGGTGTGCCTCAGCTAGGAACATTAGGTTCAGGCAATCACTTCCTTGAGGTCGCCGTGGTTGACCAGATACATGATAAGACCATTGCCGGGGATATGGGTATCAACCGGTTAGGACAGGTTATGTTGCTTGTCCACTGTGGTTCACGGGGGTTGGGGCATCAGGTTGCCGGTGATTATATCGCGGTGATGGTTAACTCCATGAGGAAGTATAATATTGAGCTACCCGACCGCCAGCTGGCCTGTGCGCCGCTCGGTTCTCAGGAAGGACAGGCATATCTGGCTGCGATGAGGTGTGCTGCCAACTATGCATGGGCTAACCGTCAGTGCATTGCTCACTGGGTCAGGGAGGCTTTCTGCAAGGTGATGGGAAAGAGCGAAGAGGATGCTGGACTGGAGCTTATCTATGACGTCGCCCACAACATTGCCAAAATAGAGGAACATGAGGTAGATGGCGAACGGGTTAAGCTGTGTGTTCATCGTAAGGGGGCAATCAGGGCTTTCCCTGCCGGACACCCTGAGGTTCCTCGTAAATATGCCCGCATTGGCCAGCCGGTGTTCGTCCTTGGGGATATGGGGCGATTCTCCTACGTGCTGGTGGGGACAGAGCAGGCAATGAAAGAGAGCTTCGGCTCCACCTGCCACGGCGCTGGCAGGGTCAAGAGCCGGACTGCCTCCAAGCGTATGCTCAGAGGCGAGGAGGTACTCAAAGATCTGGAATCCCGGGGCATAACCATCAGGGCAGGCAGCCTGAAGAGCCTGGCCGAGGAAGCCCCCCATGCTTATAAGGATGTAAGCGAGGTTGTCAGTGTGGCGCATAACGCTGGCATCTCTCAGATTGTTGCTCGTACCAGACCCATAGGGGTGATAAAAGGCTAATAAAAGTGTTGCCATACAAATTGGGTATAATTACCATATTTAAGAGGAGGAGTATATGTGGCTTCAAGCCCGGATGTTTCTGCTGGTTGCAGTTTTATTTGGCATTCTCTATGGCGTAATCACCGGCATAGATACCTGGACAGGGGCCGGGAACGCTGTCTTTTATATTGTCCTAGCCTTTGCCTTCCTCGGCTTCCAGTATCTGCTTGATCCGATTATAGTTGCCCGGACGATGAAGGTGAAGTGGGTTTCTGAGAAGGAGGAGCCGGAGTTGCACAGGATGGTGGCTGAACTGGCCAACGGGGCGCATTTGCGTAAGCCTAAAGTCGGGATATCCCAGCTAGCTATACCGAATGCCTTTGCCTTCGGTCGAACGCAGCGGAACGGGCATATCTGTGTTACCCGGGGCATCCTGAATCTATTGAGCAAAGACGAACTGAGAGCGGTTCTGGGGCATGAGATATCTCACATCAAGCACCGTGACATGGCATTCATCACCCTGCTTTCGGCTATCCCGCTGATAATGTACTGGATTGCCTTGGGATGGTCAAACGGGACGAGGCTACGGCAGGAGTTATTTTCCGGCTGGGCTAATGCCTCAAATCCAGAGGGAATGGCAGATAATGGCATATAATAGATACCAGGATTTCAAGGCTAATCCCGTATGGGCGATGATACTGATAAATTTCCTGATGTTTATAGCCACCCTTATAAACAGGGGGCTTATTATCAATGCTTTCGGTTTACAGCCAGCCGGCTTTACTGCTCACCCCTGGACAATAATAACCAGCATGTTTGTCCACGGCGGCTTCTTCCATATCTTTTTTAACATGATAAGTTTCTACTTCTTAGGAACATACCTGTTTAGGATAGTAGGAGAGAACAAGTTTCTCATCGTTTATTTTGGTGGCGGCATACTGGGCGGTATTTTTTATATACTTTTGGCATTCCCCTTGTCCATAGCCGTTGGTGCCTCCGGGGCTATATTTGCCCTGGGAGGGGCGCTTGCCGTGATGAGACCTAAAATACAGGTAATGGTCTTTCCCATACCGGTGCCTATCCCCCTGTGGATAGCAGTCATTGGAGGTTTCATCATACTCTCCTTTTTATCCTTTATAGCCTGGCAAGCCCACCTCGGAGGCTTAGTCTTTGGCCTCGTGGCCGGTTATTTCTTCAAGAAACGCTATTTCTTCTAAGTATGTTGATGATGTGGACTATGTGCGCATCTGCATTTCACATCTGCAACAGAAAATAGAGCCAGACCCCGCCCTTCCCAAGTATATCCTAACCGAATCTGGGGCAGGCTATTACTTCGATAAATCTGGCTGATATACTCTTACCGGCCACAGGTCTGTGCGGTATCGTCTTCCTGGCCGACCTCTTGAACATAGTCAGTATCGAACTCTATTAAGCCATCGAGGTTTTGTCCATAAATTTATATCATGCGTTGCAATATCGTTTTTGCTATAGCTGAGTTATTGACAATTGACTTCTAGTTGTGGTAAACTCATCCGATAGTGCAGTTTGCAGTTTATCTGATATAATGGAGGGTCGAAATTTAGTACTCAACCCTTCATTATGGCGTTAAATGGATGAGCCTTAGCTCATCCATTTAGATTGTGTAGAGGAAAGGGAAGAGAAGAGATTGCCTACTATTAATCAGCTCGTCCGTAAAGGTCGCAGGACGGTCGCAAAGCAAACTAAAACGCCGGCATTAAGGCTTGGCTATAATGCTTTGAAGAATAAGAGGGTTATGGGTAAAGGCTCTCCGCAGAAGCGAGGGGTTTGTGTGCAGGTTAAGACTACTACGCCCAAGAAGCCCAATTCAGCACTGCGCAAAATAGCCAGGGTGCGGTTGACAAACGGGATAGAGGTCACAGCTTATATCCCGGGTGAGGGGCATGAGTTACAGGAGCACTCTGTGGTTCTGATTCGCGGTGGGCGGGTGAAGGATTTGCCAGGCGTTCGTTATCATATCGTCCGTGGGACATTGGATACCAGTGGAGTAGAAAACCGCCGTCAAGGTCGTAGTAAGTATGGCGCTAAACGCGCCAAGGCTCTGGCTGAGAGTGAATAAGGGGGTAAGATGCCAAGGCGAGCCCGAGCTATAAGAAGAAACATACTACCTGATGCTAAATACCAGAATGTAACCGTAGCCATGTTGATCAATAAAATAATGATGTGTGGTAAAAAAAGCGTGTCAGAGAGTATTATTTATGATGCTCTCCATATTATGGAGCAACAGGAGAAAAAGGAGCCAGTTGCTATCTTGGAACAGGCAGTAAAGAATGCGACACCTCTGCTCGAGGTTAAGCCGCGCCGGGTTGGGGGTGCGACCTACCAGGTGCCAGTAGAAGTTCGAGCGGATCGTAGTCTGTCTCTGGCTATACGCTGGCTTGTAAAGTCAGCTAGGGACAGGACGGGTAAATCTATGGCAGAGAAGCTGGCGTCTGAACTCCGCGATGCTGCAAAGGGGCAGGGGGCAGCCATTAAAAAGCGTGAGGATACTCATAGAATGGCTGAGGCTAATAGAGCCTTTGCTCACTACAGGTGGTGAGAGGTTCTCTGTTTCATTCCGATGTTAGAGTGAAAAGCCTAATATCATAAAATTAGAGGGTGAAGTTGTGCCTAGAAGTTTCCCACTAGAGCGTATACGAAATATAGCTATTATTGCTCACATCGATGCTGGTAAGACCACCGTCACCGAGAGGATATTATATCATACCGGTTGTACCTACAAGATAGGTGAGGTAGATCAAGGAACGGCTGTGATGGATTGGATGGAGCCGGAAAGAGAGCGTGGTATCACTATTACGGCGGCGGCTACCACCTGTTATTGGCGCGACCACCGTATCAATATTATCGATACGCCAGGGCATGTGGATTTTACCGCTGAAGTGGAGCGCAGCCTTAGAGTACTAGATGGTGGGGTGGTGGTTTTTGATGCTGTGGCTGGGGTTGAAGCTCAATCAGAGACAGTATGGCGGCAGGCTGACAGATATAATGTGCCCAGAATATGCCTTATTAATAAGATGGACCGGATTGGTGCCGATTTTGACCGTACTGTGAAAATGATTGAAGAGAGACTGCTGGCCGTGCCTCTGCCGATACAATTGCCCTTAGGCACCGAAGATTCATATGAAGGCATTATTGATTTGATAGAGAATAAGGCATGGCGCTTTGATGGAAGACTTGATTCAGAGCCGGTGGAGGTAGCTATTCCTGATGCGGAACGGGCAAGGTGTGATGAATTCCGTCAGGCACTGATTGAGAAAGTGGCTGAACTTGACGAGCAGATTATGATAGCTTATATTGAGGGTACCACTATTACTGCTGATGAGTTGAGACAAGGCGTGAGGCGGATAACCTTGGCTGATGCAGCGGTCCCTATCCTTTGCGGTAGCGCATCGAAGAATAAGGCCATTCAGCCTTTGCTTGATGCTATTGTCAGCTATCTGCCTTCCCCGTTGAATATGCCACCGGTGTCGGCTATCGACTCGAGGGTGGGTGCCAAGGTTACCTGCTCTGCCAGTGATGATGCTCCATTTGCTGCCCTGGCGTTTAAAGTAGTGGCTGACCCCTTTGTCGGCAGGCTGGCTTACTTCAGGGTGTATTCCGGACAGGTGAAGGCGGGGGCGCAGGTATTTAATTCCACCCGGGGCAAGCGTGAACGTCTTGGACGGCTACTACTAATGCATGCCAATCGACGTGAGGAGTTATCTGAAGTTGGTACCGGAGATATTGTAGCTACATTAGGCCTTAAACATACTTTTACTGGCGATACCCTGTGTCATGTCTCCCATCCAGTGCTTCTTGAATCTATCCGCTTTGCTGAGCCAGTGGTATCTGTTGCCATTGAGCCTAAAACTAGGGCTGACCAGGAAAAGATGGATGCCTCCTTGCAAAGGCTAACTGAGGAAGACCCTACCTTTAAAGTAAATTATAACCATGAGACAGGACAGTTGGTTATCTCGGGTATGGGCGAGCTTCATCTGGAAATACTGGTAGATAGAATGGTTAGTGAATTTGGAGTTGGGGCTAAGATAGGTACACCGCAGGTCGCCTATAAGGAGACTATCACCATACCGGCGCAAGCTGAAGGAAAATTTGTCCGCCAGAGCGGAGGGCGCGGCCAATATGGTCATGTCTCTATTGAGCTTGAGCCTATGGAGCGCGGCAGCGGCTTTGAGTTAATTGACCGGGTTAAGGGTGGAGTCGTCCCCAAAGATTATATTCAGGCTGCTGGGGTCGGGATTAAGGAGGCGATGGAGGCCGGGGTGATAGCAGGTTATCCTGTTGTCGATGTTAAAGCTACCATTTATGATGGTAGCTTTCATGAGGTTGACTCTTCACCGATAGCCTTTAAGATGGCGGGCTCAATAGCACTGAAGGCGGGCGTCCGTAAGGCTAAGCCGGTTCTTCTGGAGCCGATTATGAGGCTGGAAGTAGTGACCCCGGGGCAGTTTATGGGTGATGTGATAGGTGACCTCACTGCAAGACGGGGGCACATTGAAGCTATTGAGACCCAGTATGCTGGATTATGTATTATTCGTTGTCTTATACCATTAGCCGAAGCCTTTGGCTATGCTACCGGTCTCAGGTCATTGACTCAGGGTAGGGCTACCCATTCCCTGGAGCCTTATCGTTACCAGGAGCTACCATCCGGGTTGAGCGGGCACCTGTTGGATCAGGTTTTGGCTACGCGGTAAGCTGGGAGTTTTATATGCCGAAGCAGAAGATTCGTATCAAGTTAAAAAGTTTTGACCACAGGATGCTTGACCAATCTGCGCAGCAGATCGTAACGGCTGTGGAGCGTACCGGAGCAGTTGTTGTTGGACCTATACCCCTGCCTACCCGTATTCAGAAGTTCAGCGTTGTCCGGTCCCCTTTTATAGACAAGGACTCACAGGAGCAGTTTGAGATTAGAACTCATAAGCGTCTTATTGATATTGTAGAGACAACCTCTAAAACTATAGACGCCTTAACTAGCCTGAATCTACCCTCAGGGGTTGATATAGATATTAAGCTATAGGATGAGATAGTATAAGAATGATTCAAGGTATTATCGGCAGAAAGCTAGGTATGTCCCAGATATTCAGTGATGATGGCAAAGCTGAGGCAGTAACTGCCATTGAGGCTGGCCCGTGCACTGTAACGCAGGTTAGAACTGTGGATAAGGAAGGATATAATGCTGCCCAGATTGGGTTTGGGGAAGCCAGGCGCCTCAGTTCTCCTCAGCGAGGGCATCTCAAGGAGCTGGAGCAGTTCAGACATCTCCGGGAGTTCAGGGTAGATGATAGCGAGGCAATTGAGGTGGGGCAGAAGATTGATGTCGGCCTGTTCGAGGTCGGTGACCTGGTCGATGTTACCGGGGTATCAAGGGGCATGGGCTTTGCTGGCGTGGTGAAACGTCATGGTTTTGCCGGTGGCCCTAAAACCCACGGGCAATCAGACCGGCACCGCCATCCCGGCTCCATAGGGGCTGGTACCTCGCCGGGTAGGGTACTCAAAGGGAAAAAGATGGCAGGACATATGGGAAATAACCGGGTAACGGTGCGCCACTTAAAGGTGTTGGAGACTGACCTAGCTCGAAACCTGTTGCGGGTTAAGGGTGCAGTCCCCGGGTCTAGGAATGGACTACTACTGATAAAGAAATCGGAGGGGAGGAGGTAAGGAAGTGCAAGTGCCAGTCTATAGTCTCGCCGGTGAGGTCATCAAACATATCGAGATAAATGATGACGTTTTTGGTGTGCCGTTCAATGAGTCTGTGGTACATCAGGCAATGGTAAGACAGCTAGCGAACGTCCGTCAAGGTACGGCTAATACTAAAACTCGCAGTGAGGTTGCCGGTAGCAAGGGGAAGTTGTTCCGGCAAAAACACACTGGCATGGCTCGGGCTGGCAGCAAGAGGTCGCCACTGCGCCGAGGAGGTGGCGTTGCTTTCGGTCCTAAGCCCAGAAGTTACAGGCAAGCGATGCCGAAAAAGATGCGCCGATTAGCTCTTAAGTGCGTCCTGTCAGCGAAGGTCGGAGACGGAGAGTTAAAGATTCTGGAGCAACTCGAGCTTGAGAAACCAGTGACCAAGGAAATGGTGAAGATTTTAACCGCGTTGGGGGTGGGCTCCTCGGCTCTTATCGTTACCTCTGAGCCAGAAGATGACATTATTAAGTCAGCCTGTAACCTTCCGAAAGTTAAAACTCTCCCCGCCAATCTACTTAATGTAGTTGACATCCTTTCATGTAAGATGCTATTAATGACCGAGGCTGCGGTGCACAAATCTGAGCAACTCTGGGGTCAGAAGTTATCGCCAGGAGGAAGCGATGCATCTCTATGAGGTATTACGCCGTCCGTTAATAACGGAGAAGAATGCCGCCCTGCAAGCTGAGGGCAAATACGTTTTTGAGGTAGCTGGTGAGGCTAATAAGAATCAGATTAAGCAGGCTGTGGAGAAGGCATTCAAGGTCAAGGTGACCGCGGTTAATGTGATAAAAGTGCCTAGTAAAACGCGCAGGGTAGGGAGACAACTGGTATTGACTCAACCCCGGAAAAAGGCAGTTGTCACCCTGCAGCCGGGGGACAAGATTGAACTCTTTGAAAGTGTATAATGTTAGCGGGGGAGACTAAATGGCATTAAAGGTATATCGTCCCACTTCTCCAGGTAGGCGGGGTATGACTAGCTCCACCTTTGAGGAGATAACTAAGAGCGAGCCAGAGAAATCGTTACTGTTACCGCTTAAAAAGAGGGCGGGACGCAATAATCAGGGAAGAATAACGGTTCGCCACCGGGGTGGCGGTGCCAAGCGAAATTTGCGCGTTATTGATTTCAAGCGGGACAAGCTTGGTGTTCCGGGCAGAGTGGCGGCGATTGAATATGACCCTAATCGTTCTGCGCGTATTGCTCTAATTCATTATGCCGATGGCGAGAAGCGTTATATCATTGCTCCCCTCGAACTTAATATTGGGGATACAATAAAGTCAGGCACCGATGCTGAAATAAAACCAGGAAACACTTTGCCGATGCAATTAATCCCCACCGGGACTTTAATCCATAATATTGAGTTGGGAAAGGGGAGAGGCGGACAGTTGGTGCGGGGCGCCGGGACTGCAGCTCAACTAATGGCAAAGGAGGGTGAGTATGCCCTAGTACGACTGCCCTCTGGAGAGATGCGGCGTGTCCGCAGTGATTGTTCGGCCACTGTTGGGCAGGTAGGAAATGCTGACCATGAGGGCATTAGTTTGGGTAAGGCGGGTCGTAGCCGCTGGTTGGGTCGGCGTCCTACAGTGAGAGGTTCAGCGATGAGTCCACGTGACCACCCTCATGGTGGGGGAGAAGGTAGGTCCCCGATAGGTATGCCTGGGCCAAAAACACCATGGGGAAAACCTGCCCTGGGATATAGAACTCGCAGGCCAAAAGCTTCAGATAAGTTGATTGTTAAGCGCCGAGGGAAGTAGGTAAAATGTCAAGATCAATTAAAAAGGGGCCAGCCGTTGATGCCAAGCTGCAAAAGAAGGTAGAAGCACTTATTCGCTCTGGGCAGAAGGCAGTAATAAAAACATGGGCGCGCTCGTCCACTATCTTACCCGATATGGTGGGGCTTACGATTGGCGTGCATGACGGGCGGAGACATGTGCCTATCTATATCACTGAGAATATGGTGGGGCATAAGTTAGGTGAATTCGCGTCAACCCGAACTTTCAGGGGGCATGCAGGTAAGACGGAAAGGGTTACCCGGATAAAATAATAAAAAATCAGGTTATATGGGTTTTAATAAGGCATAAACTATGGAAGTGAGATCAGTAGCTAAAGATACTGGGGTATCACCGCGTAAGGTGCGACCGCTGGTAAATATGGTGAGGGGTAAAAATGTGGATGAGGCATTAACCATGCTCAGGTTTACCCCTACACCGACGGCTCGAGTAGTGGCTAAGGCAGTGAAATCAGCAGCGGCTAATGCGGAGAATAATTCTCAGATGTCCCCATCAGAATTAAAGATTGTCAGTATCTTTGCTGATGAGGCGCGAACCTTGAAGAGGTTTCGTCCTCGGGCTCGAGGGCGAGCCAATTCTATTCTTAAACATTCTAGTCATATTACGGTTATTGTTTCCGAGCAGGAGGGTTAGTTTGGGACGTAAAGTTCATCCTATGGGCTTCAGAATCGGCGTCATACGAGATTGGCAGGCGAAGTGGTATTCTGAGAAGCATTATGGAGAGTTTTTGCACGAAGACCTGAAGCTTAGGAAGGCTATTCAATCTAAATATGCTGACTCAGCTATTTCTGCTGCGGATATTGAACGCCAGGCGAATAAGGTGGCGATAACTATTTATACTACTCGCCCTGGCATCGTAATCGGGCGGGGAGGACAGCGAGTTGATGAAATGAGACTCTTCCTTGAGAACCTTATAGGGAAGAAGGTTCAATTGAATATCAGGGAGGTTCAACAGCCTGAACTTGACGCCTATTTGGTAGCCAGGACGGTAGCCGACCAGCTTGGGCGCCGTGTCGCTTTTCGGAGGGCAATGAAGCAGGCAATCTTTCGCACTATTCAGGCTGGAGCTAAGGGAATAAAAATCAGTTGTTCTGGCAGATTGAGTGGTGGCGATATAGCTCGCCATCAGACCATGAGTGAGGGACGAGTGCCCTTACAGACACTACGGGCTGATATTGATTATGGCCTTGCTGAGGCGCATGTTGCCTTAGGCCTGATTGGAGTAAAGGTCTGGATATATAAAGGTGATATTCTGCCCGAGCTTGAGGTAGCAGAAGTTGAGGAAGCACTGGCTGAGCCAGTAGCGGAGGTAAGTGCGGAAGCAGCGCCCCCCGCGGAATCAGAGGAGAAG
>CAYFFA010000002.1:39454-48361 GCA_964342375.1 uncultured Dehalococcoidales bacterium
GCGGAGGTAAGTGCGAAACCGAAAAGGAAGCGGACTAAGCCAGCACAGGCTGCTTCTGAAGAATTAAAGGAGGAGAAGGAGGAGGAGGATGCTACAACCGAAGCGAGTTAAATACCGGAAGAGCCATAAGGGGCATCGTCGGGGTAAAGCCCAAACGGGGAATGTAGTTACTTTTGGTGATTTTGGTTTACGGGCGCTAGAGTCCGCTTGGATTACTAGCCGGCAAATTGAAGCCGGGCGGCGGGCCATTACCCACCATATGCGCCGTGGTGGCAATGTGTGGATCCGCATCTTCCCTGACAAGTCGGTTACCAAGAAACCAGCGGAGACCCGTATGGGTAGTGGCAAGGGCGCCCCAGACCACTGGGTAGCTGTTGTTAGACCGGGAAGAATCTTATTTGAAATAAGTGGCGTTAATGAGGAGGTAGCTAAAGAGGCGATGCGTCTTGCTTCGCATAAGCTGCCCATAGACACCAAATTTCTGGTGAGGGAAACAGTCTAGGCGCCTGTCAGTGATTCTAGGGGTAAGGAGCTAGTATAAGGTGAAGGTTGAGGAAATTCGAGCGCTCAATGATGAGGAACTGGCGAAGCAATTGGAAGCAGCGCATGAGGAACTGTTTAACCTTCGCTTTCGCTTGTCCACTAGGCAACTGGTAAACCACCGCGAAATTCCGAGGGTTAAAAGGGACATTGCTCGACTGAAGACCATAATGAGGGAGAGGGAGATAGGTATAAGGCAGGTGTAAAGTTTATGGAGAGAAAGCATAAGGCCAGATTTGGCCGTGTGGTGAGTAATAAGATGGATAAGACGGTGGTGGTAGTTGTAGGAACGCCAAGGCGTCATCCGTTATATAAGAAAGTTATCAAGAGGGCTGTCAGGTATAAAGCTCATGATGAAAAGAATGAGTGCGGGATAGGAGATTTGGTAAGAATTGCAGAAGTGCGCCCTCTTTCAAGGCAGAAGCGATGGCGGGTAGCCGAAATATTGACCAAGGCAGAGGTAATAGAGGTTCAACCTGGTGAAATAACTTAGGGCAATAGGGCAAAAGCGCATGATTCAATCATACACCAGACTTAAGACAGCAGATAATACTGGGGCCCGACAGATTATGTGCATTAACGTATTGGGTGGCTCAAGGAGGAGGTACGCCCGGGCGGGTGATGTCATTGTAGCTTCGGTAAAAAAAGCAACCCCCGGGGGAGTGGTAAAGAAAGGGGAGGTGGTCAGGGCGGTTATCATTCGTACTGCTCAGCCATATCGGCGTCCCGATGGCTCCTATATCAGGTTCGATGAGAATGCAGCAGCGATTCTTACTGATAAGAATAATCCTAAGGGAACCCGAATTTTTGGTCCGGTAGCCAGGGAGCTAAGAGAGAAGAATTTTACCAAGATTATATCGCTGGCACCTGAGGTTTTGTAAGCTATGAAAATCAGAAAGAACGATACTGTGGTGGTTATGACTGGTAAGGATAAGGGTAAAAGGGGTAAGGTGCGCTTTGCTCACCAGGAGGATGAACGAGTGCTGGTTGAAGGCGTAAACTTTATTAAAAGGCACGCTAGGGCGAGAGGTGCTGTCAAGCAGGCAGGCATAATAGAGCGAGAGGAGCCAATTCGCGTGTCAAACGTTATGCTATTGTGTGATAAGTGCAATCGTCCAACTCGTATCGGGGCGCGATTATTAGAGGATGGCAGGAAGGTTCGTGTTTGTCGGTCTTGCCATGAGATAATTGATTAGTGAGGCAGGAATGTCACGGTTAAAAGAACGGTATAGAGAAGAGATTGTCCCCAAGCTAGTGGAGCTTAATGGGTATAAGAGTATAATGCAGGTTCCGCGTCTGGAGAAGATGGTGCTTAATATGGGTGTGGGGGAGGCAATTCAGGATGCCAAGGCTCTGGAAGCAGCGGAGAGAGACTTGACTGCCATTTCGGGACAACACGCGGTGATTACCCGGGCGAAGAGAGCTATCGCCTCTTTTAAACTAAGAACGGGGATGCCCATCGGGTTGAAGGTAACTCTGCGAGGTGAGCGAATGCACCATTTTTTTGATAAGCTGGTGAATGCTACTTTACCCCGGGTGCGCGAGTTTCAAGGTGTTCCCCTAAGTTCCTTTGATGGTAGAGGTAACTATACCCTGGGGATTAAGGAACAATTGATCTTCCCCGAGATAGATTATGATAAGATAGATAAGGTGCGAGGGCTAGAAGTGTCAATTATTACTACAGCTAATACCGATGATGAGAGCAGGCAGCTACTGGAGCTATTAGGCATGCCGTTTGCCAAAGATGGGGGTGAATAGAGATGGCTAAAAAGTCACTGATTATAAAGTCGCAGCGCCCGGCTAAATATAGGGTGCAGCAGTATAATCGGTGTCATTTATGCGGCCGGCCTCGTGCCTATATACGGAAGTTTGGTTTGTGCCGCATCTGTTTTCGCAAGCTAGCACTTTTAGGGCAAATTCCAGGGGTGAGAAAATCAAGCTGGTAAGCAATTACTATAAACTGAGTAAAAGTTAAGGGGGTAGGGGTGACTCTCTCTGATCCAATTGCTGATATGTTAACTCGAGTGCGCAATGCCGTGATGGTAAGGCATGATTCCGTGTCTATGCCTTCCACACGGATGAAACTATCTATAGCTAGAATCCTTAAGGCGGAGGGTTTTATCGACGATTATGAGGTGCTCAGGGATAAGGCACATCGGGTGATTAAGGTTCACCTCAAATATGTTGATAAGAATCGGTCGGCCATTACCGGGCTGGAGCGAATAAGTAAGCCTGGACTAAGGGTATATGTTGAGCAGAAGGAGATTCCACGAGTTTATGGTGGTCTGGGCATTGCTGTTCTTTCTACCTCTAAGGGAGTTATGACCGGGCAGCAAGCCTGGCGCCAGGGGATTGGTGGTGAGCTTCTATTCTATGTTTGGTAAATAAGTCTTAGGATTATAAGTATGTCTAGAGTAGGACGGATGCCGATAACTGTGCCACAGGGTGTGGAGTTGAATATCGATGGGAATGAGGTCACGGTGAAGGGGCCTAAAGGGGAGATTCATCGTAGTTTCAAATCTGTTATGTCTATTATCCAGCAGAATGGTGTACTTATAGTGTCGCGCCCCAGTGATAGTAAGGAGCATCGTTCCCTGCATGGACTGACACGAAGTCTGCTGGCTAATATGATAGAGGGAGTGACCAAGGGCTTTGAGAAAAATTTGGAAATTGTGGGGGCGGGTTATCGTGCGGAGAAAGTCGGGGATAAGCTGATGCTCCGGGTTGGATATTCTCATCAGGTGGAGGTATCACCACTGCCCGGCATCTCCTTGGTTATGGATGGGGCCACTCGAATTAATGTTAGCGGTATAAGCAAGGAAATGGTGGGAGAGATGGCAGCCAAGATTCGGGCTATCCGTCCACCTGATGCTTATAAAGGTAAGGGTATTAGATACTCTACTGAGATAGTCCGTCTTAAAGCTGGCAAGGCTGTAGGCAAGAGGGCATAATGGGAGAAATTGATCTGAGGAAAGCTCGTCAAAGAAGACATGCTCGGGTCAGAGCCAAGGTGAAGGGCACGACCCTGAGGCCTCGTCTGTGTGTATTCCGTAGCCTGAACCATATTTATGTTCAGGTTATTGACGATTCACAGGGACATACGTTGCTTGCTACTTCAACACTTGACACTGAGATAAAAGAAGAGATAAATGGCAGGGCAAAGACTGCTGAAGCAGAGCTGGTCGGCGCTCTGATGGCTAAGCGAGCATTGAGTAGAGGTATAAAGCAGGTGGTTTTTGACCGCGGTGGCTATAAATATCATGGTAGGGTTAAGGCTCTGGCTGAAGCTGCCAGACGCGAAGGACTGGTATTTTGACACGGATGGTGCTAGATAAGTGAAGCAATCATTAAGCAAGATAGATCCAACTGAGCTGAACCTCACCGATAAGCTGGTCTATGTCAACCGCGTGGCTAAGGTGTTAAAAGGCGGCAAACGTCTTAGTTTCAGTGCCTTAGCCGTGACCGGAGATGGTGATGGGCATGTCGGTATTGGTATTGGTAAGGCTAATGCAGTGCCGGATGCAATCAGGAAGGCTAATGCGATTGCTAGAAAGAATCTGATTGAAGTACCATTAGTCAGGAATACGATTCCTCACGAAATAACGGTTAAGTTTAGTGCTGCCAGGGTCTTACTAAAACCAGCTGCTCCAGGTACAGGCATCATTGCTGGAGGCAGTGTCCGGGCTGTGCTTGAGTTAGCTGGAATTAAGGATATTTTGACTAAATCATTGGGTAGCTCAAGCAAGGTTAATGTGGCTAAAGCAACGATGCTTGCCCTTGGCCAGCTCAGGAATCCGCAAGAGGAGGTAGCCAAACGCAAGTCCCTTCTGGAGGTTGCGGCGGACTCGACTCAGGAGGAGGAGGCAGCGGCTAGTGACTAAGCTGTGTATCACCTGGGTTAAAAGCGGTATCGGCTATGCCGGGGATCAGCGGAGAACCTTGAAGGCGCTCGGTTTCCGTCGGCTAAATCAGACTGTTACCCATAATGATTCGCCATCAGTTAGGGGTATGATTAATAAGGTGAAACATCTAGTTAAAGTTGAGGAAAGCTCATGAGGCAAGACGAACTTTCCCCGGCCTCCGGCTCCAAGCAGAGGAGGAAGCGAGTGGGCCGGGGGGATGGCAGTGGGCATGGCACCTATTCGGGACGGGGCTGCAAAGGGCAAAAATCTCGTTCCGGGTATAGGATACGTCCCGGCTTTGAGGGTGGGCAATTACCCTTAATTAAGCGCTTGCCCCGAAAGCGGGGTTTTGTCAATATCTTCAGGAAAGAGTATAGCGTTGTCAATATCGGTAAACTCAGCACCTTTGAATCTGGAAGCGAGGTAACTCCGGAGAAATTGGTAGCGGCTGGGTTGGTAAAATCCCTGCGAAACCCGATTAAGATTCTGGCTGAGGGCGAGATTGCTCAGCCCATTTCAGTAAAAGCTAACAAGTTTTCGGCTGTGGCTAAAGCCAAAATTGAGGCAGCCGGGGGCAAGGTGGAGGAGGTAAAGCATGCGGCCGAGGCAAGCTAGACCACGATTGCTTCAGGCAATGATGGATGCCTTCAGTCTACCTGACTTAAGGCGTAAGATTCTTATCACTCTCCTTATTCTGGCTATTTTCCGTTTTGTAGCTCATGTGCCTCTTCCCGGGGTGGACCTGGGTGCTCTGCAAGATTTGTTCGAACGCAATGCGCTGCTGGGTATGCTTGATATGTTTAGCGGCGGGGCGATGAGACGACTTAGCGTGGCGGCGATGGGGGTTTATCCCTATATAACAGCTTCAATTATCATGCAGTTGATGGTGCCGGTTATTCCCAGACTACAAGCCCTTTCGCAGGAGGGAGAAGCGGGCAGACACAGAATTAATCTTATTACCCATTGGCTGACAGTGCCTTTAGCTGGCCTTTCAGCTTATGGGCAGTTAATCTTTTTCCAGCGGGAGGGTGTCATCGAAAGTACTGCCGCATTACCGATGGCGACCACTGTTCTAGCCATGGTAGCTGGTACCATATTCCTTGTCTGGCTGGGTGAGCTTATTACTGAACACGGTATAGGCAATGGTATATCCATAATAATCTTTGGGGGCATAGTAGCCGGCCTACCTCAATTGGTTGGACAGGGTTTTCTGGCTCAGGGACAATTTGGTGGCTTAGCCGCTTATATTCTTATAGTTTTGGCTACTATTGTGGTAATAGTTATCTTCACCGAGGCGCACCGCCGTATTCCGGTGCAGTACGCTAAAAGCGTCTTTCGCGGCGGCAAGATGTATAAGCAATCAGGTTCAACCCATATCCCGCTGCGGGTAAATACGGCAGGGATGATACCTCTTATTTTTGGCATGTCAATAGTATTGTTTCCCGGTATAGTTGCCAGTTATTTTGCCAATCCCGTTGAGCCCAACTTTGCTAATCAGATTGTGGCGCTGTTTGACCCCAACGCAGCACTGCCCATGGGTCTGTTTTATTGGGGATTATTTTTCATACTGGTGGTTGGCTTCGCCTTCTTTTATACCATGGTGATTTTTCAGCAACAGGATTTGCCTGGTACCCTACAACAGCAGGGAGGGTTTGTTCCTGGCATTCGCCCCGGGAAACATACGGCTAACTATCTCAATGGTGTCATAAAGCGTATTACTTGGGCGGGAGCTCTTTTTTTGGCTGCGGTGGCAGTAATGCCATTTGTGGCTCGAGAGATTACCAATGTCCAGGTGATACAGCTATCAAGCTTTGGTATGCTCATTGTGGTCGGCGTTGCTTTGGATACGATGAAGCAGCTTGAGGCGCAACTGGCTATGCGGCGCTACGAAGGCTTTATTAAATAGGTGCGGAATGTATATTGTTTTTCTGGGAGCCCCAGGAGCCGGCAAAGGAACGCAGGCAGCGACTGTGGCTCAGGAGTTGAATTTGGTACATATTGCCTCCGGAGACCTGTTCCGGCAGGCAATAGAGGCAGGAACTGAGTTGGGAATACGGGTGAAATCTTATATGGAGAAGGGGATGCTGGTTCCTGACGAGGTAACGATAGAAATGGTTCTGGAACGAGTGTCAGCCCCAGATTGTGAATCCGGAGTAATCCTTGACGGCTTCCCCCGAAATATGGCACAGGCTAAGGCACTGGATAAGGCTCTACAAGAGCAGGACGGGGCTATAGACTGGGTAGTTTATATAAAGGTCTCTGAAGAGGAGCTTCTGAAGCGACTCGGCGGGCGCTGGATTTGTCGAAATTGCCAGGCGCCATATCACGAAGTAAATTCTCCTCCCGGAGTTCGGGGCGAGTGTGATAAGTGTGGCGGTAAGTTATATCAGCGTCCTGATGACACTGTGGAAACGGTTAAGGAGCGGCTTACAGTTTACTTTTCTCAAACGGCTCCTCTTATTGAATATTATTCTCAAACGGGCAAGCTATTAGAAGTCGACGGTGAGGGGGGTGTGGCTGAGGTGAGCGGGAGAATAATTGGCGGTCTTCATGAGGGGGTTGCGCATCCGAGGCGGGCATGAGTATAATTATCAAGTCTGACCGTGAGGTTGCGGTTATGCGGCAATCAGGTAGAATTGTAGCCGCTGTATTGGAGATGCTGACGCAGGAAATAAGGCCGGGGATGAAAACCAGAGAATTAGATGATATTGCAGGGAGGGAACTGATAAGGCTGGGAGCCGAGCCCTCGTTTAAGGGTTACCGTGGGTTTCCGGCTAACCTGTGCGTGTCAGTAAATGATGAGATAGTGCACGGGATTCCCGGGGAGCGGGTTTTAGACGGAGGCGATATTGTGTCCATTGACCTGGGAGCGGATTTTATGGGTTTTCAGGGTGATGCCGCGGTGACAGTAGGCGTGGGCGAAGTCAGTGCGCAGGCAGAGCAGCTTATAGAAACTGGTGAAGGTGCCCTGAAAGCTGGTATTGCTGTTGCCTATCCTGGGGCAAGGCTGGGAGATATTTCAGCTGCCGTTCAGCGTTATGTTGAGTCACAGGGGTATTCAGTAGTGCGTGAGTATACAGGACATGGTATTGGTCGTGATATGCATGAGGAGCCTCAGATACCTAACTTTGGTCCATCCGGATTGGGGCCGGTACTAAAAAAGGGCATGACCTTTGCTCTTGAACCCATGATAAACATTGGCGACTGGCACACCCGGCTTGGCGGTGACCACTGGACGGTGCTTACCGCTGACGGTAGTCTTTCGGCACATTTTGAACATACCATTGCCATCACTGACGCTGAACCGGAGGTGCTTACCGCTTGCAATTAGCGGCAAGAGTTTATGACTAAAAAAGCAGCTATAGAGGTGGAGGGCATAGTAGCTGAGTCTTTGCCCAACGCTATGTTTAGAGTTGAGTTACCCAATGAGCATAAGGTGTTGGCTCATATTTCGGGTAAGATAAGGGTACATTATATTAAAATCGTACCCGGCGATAAAGTTTTGGTAGAGCTTTCCCCTTATGACCTGAATCGAGGTAGGATTACTTATCGGCTTTAGTAATAACGTCGATTAGAGCCAGTTTATAATGTGGATTATAGAGATTCGTTATGAAAGTTAGAGCTTCGGTTAAAGTTAGGTGTGAAAAGTGCCGGATAGTTAGGCGGCGAGGGGTAGTCAGAGTTATTTGTCCTAATCGGAGGCATAAGCAGAGGCAGGGATGATTACTGGTGAGAAGGAGGGAATATAATGCCACGTATAGCTGGGGTAGATATACCCAGGAATAAGCCAATTTGGGTTTCATTGCAATATATCTATGGTATTGGGACTAGCTTGAGCCAGAGGATTCTAGCTCAGACTGATATCAATTCGGGAACCAAGGCAGACGACCTTACTGACGAAGAGATTAAGCGGCTTCGGGATATTATTGACCATCAGTACAGGGTTGAGGGTGAGCTTAGAAGAGAGGTTGACTTGAATATCAAGCGCCTCATTGAGATTGGTAGCTACCGGGGTCACAGGCATCATCGTAACCTGCCAGTTAGGGGGCAACGGACACGAACCAATGCCCGTGCACAACGTGGTCCTCGTAAAACGGTAGCTGGCAGAGGTCAGAGGCGTGGCATGACTAAGAAGTAAGTTAACTTAATCGAAACTGATCAGATAGGGATAAGAATTATAGGAGGCTAGGATGCCACAGAAGAAACGCCCAAAGGGCAGAAGAAAGCGGGAACGTAAGTCCATTCCTGCGGGGAAAGCCTATATCCAATCTACCTTTAATAATACATTGGTGACTCTCACTGACCCTGAGGGAAATGTTATTGCCTGGGGTAGCTCAGGGACAGCCGGGTTTAAGGGTTCGCGCAAGGGGACCCCTTATGCCGCTCAATTGGCAGCTCATGATGCGGCACGGAAAGCTAAGGAGTATGGATTGCGGCAGGGAGAGGGTTATATTAAAGGCACGGG
>CAYFFA010000003.1:0-35258 GCA_964342375.1 uncultured Dehalococcoidales bacterium
CTCTAAGCAATCACAATAATTGCGCCTCATGTGGGAAAATTCAGTCGCAGACATACACCTTCTGCCTGCCAGATAAAACTTCCCATCAAGTGGGACATAAAGTAGGCAGTCTCTTATAATGAGGAAGGCGTTTTCTGCTTCCTCTGCCTTGAGAACACTCCTTTTTAGTAGCGCCCATGAGTTAGGGACCAGTCAATCCCTGGCGGGAAGTCTGCATCTCTGTTCTGCAAAAAGGCGTCAACAGCTTCCTGGGCATCTCGGCTGGCAAGTAAAGAGGCACATGAGAGAGCCTCCACAGCGTTTGCCGTGTCTAAATCTGCATCCATTGCGCTCTCTGTGGCGAACTTTACATGAGTCAGGCCCGTTATAGTTCTTTCGGTAAAGAGAGGGAGGAATTCATTTAACGTCTCATCCAGTTTGCCGGCCGGGGCAAGTCTATTCAGCATTCCAAGTTCGTATACTTCTTTCCCTGACATAAGCCTGCCGCTCATGAGAATCTCTTTGGCTTTCCTCAAGCCGATTATCCGAACTAATAATGGAATTGCACCGGCGCCTGCCATAAGAGACCTCTTCATGTGGAAATCGCCTATTTTGGCATCCTCGGTAGCGATGGCAAAATCGCAATTGCACATAATTTCGAAGCCACCGGCAGTGCAATAACCATGGATTGCGGCTATTGATGGCTTGCCACAATTTCTGATAGAGCCAATGCCTTTCCCATACATTCGTACCATTTCTATGATTTGCGAACGTTCTTTGAGGATGGGCAATACCTCATCCAGATAGGCTCCAGAACAGAAGCCGCGACCGGCTCCCCTGACAACCACAACTTTAACATCCTGATCGGTTCTTACAACTTCCATGGCATCTGTAACTTCCGACATGAGTTGACGGCTCAAGCTGTTCAGATACTTTGGCCGATTCAAGGTGACTGTAGCCACGCTGTCCTTTTTCTCATAAATTATCGTTTCATAGTGTTTCATTTTTACCTCCCTTGAGTTTTCCTTTTTCTTGCATTTAAACCTGTCACTGTTTTCTCCGGATTTGAAACCTTGCTATTCCCGATGTCTAGGACTGTTTCTGTTCCCACAGTATCTACCGTTGTTACGCCACTACCTTGAACTTTGGTAGTGCAAACTCCTCGGTGACATCGTCGAAGACTACCTCTACCGGCATCCCAACCTTCAGGTCTTCAGGTCCGCAATCAACCATGTTACTTGGCAGCCGGATACCCTTCTGCTCATCTAGTTCCACTATTACAACTGTGTAAGGGACATCGTCTACGAAGTCTGGATGGGTGGGCTGGTGGACCACAAACCAGGAATATATCTTTCCTCTGCCGGTAACCTTGCTCCAGCCCCATTTCATGGAGTTGCACTTGGGGCACATTGGCAGGGGGGGGAACCGGAATGTTTTGCAGTCATTGCACCTCTGCATCAATAATTCGTGCCTCTTGCAGCCTTCCCAATACTCACGCGTGTCTTCATCGGGTGATGGTAGCGGTTTTTTATATTCAGCCATTATCCTCAATTACCTCCTTACTAATAATGCACTACCTACTTCTCCTCCAACGCCAGTAGTCAAGGCAATCTCAGCATCCTTGACCTGCCGTGGACCGGCGTCACCACGAAGCTGGCTTACTGCCTCAGCAACATGATTTAAGCCGTGCAGGTAGCCCTCTGATAGGAAACCGCCATGGGTATTGACAGGAAGCTCACCGTCTAACTTGGTCCGCCCCTCTTCGATGAAGGGTCCGCCTTCTCCCTTCTTGCAGAAGCCGAAGTCTTCCAATTGTATCAATGGTGCGATGCTCATCTCGTCGTAGAATTCGATTATATCAACATCTTTAGGGGTGATGCCCGCCATCCGATAGAGCGAGGGGGAGATGTATTTGCCAAATAGTTCAGTATGGCTGTTCCTGAGAAAAGCGGCAATGTTCATTCCGTAATAGGAAGGGAGTGGGCCACCACCAAGGGCCATGCCCATGATGTAAACGGGGGAATGCTTGAGACTTTTAGCTCTCTCTGCCGAACTGACTACCAGCGCAACAGCCCCATCAACCTCTATGCATATATCCAGTAGGCGGAAAGGCCAGGCAACCCACCGTGAGGCGAGATAATCTTCAATAGTTATCGGCTTGCGTAGCATGGCTCTTTCATTCATGGTGGCGTTATGTCGTTGAGATACACACAATGCCCCAAGTTGCCGTTCGGTTGTACCATATTCGACCATATGTCTGTGAATCCATGGTGCGCACGAGTGTAAGAAACTTGTCCAACCATAGGGTATTAAAAACTGGGAATCACTTGTTGCCTCAGGTCTTTCATCGCCACCTCCGATGCGACGTCCGGAGCGGCCGTTTAAAGCCCGGAAGCAAACCACATTTTTAGCCATCCCACAGGCGACAGCCATGACTGCATTTATTATTGTTTGGTCTGATGCCGGGCCACCCCCCCAGTACTCCAGGTGGTATCCTAATTGGGGCAGACCCAGGCAGGTGGCTACTTGCTGGGGCATCACAGAGTCGCTCATGTTGTGCGTCACTATGCCATCGATTTCTTCCATCTTTAATCCAGCATCATCAATCGCCGTTTTACAAGCTTCTGCCGCCAGGCTGAGAACGCTTACGCCAGAGTTCCTTGATATTTCAGTCCAACCAATACCAGTTATGGCGGTCTTGTCTTTCAAAGCTCTTGCGTCATACATTTAGTCCTCCTTTTGTCTTTTCTTGCACTGTGCATCATCAGTATTTATGGCATAGCCGAGTACTGAGCAACCTTAACAATATCAATTCCCATTTGTCAAACCTCCTCCTTCCCCTGGCGAGAATGCTGTCCTTCCTGTCGAAGTAGATATCGGCAGGGATAACATTATCAGGGGCTTGATGGTAGCATTATAAACGGGTATTGGGGGCTGCGTATACCGTTCGCACGTCAAGGGCTGCTGAACGATTATGAGAGGAAGGTTGACAACCAGATACCATGAACATAATATTAATGACAAGAATGATGAGGTATCATTAGTCCTCAGCGCGAATTGAAAGGGGAAATGCCGGTCAATAAACTACGTAAGATGAAAGCTAATTATCATATAATGCAGAGGTAAAAGGATGATGGTATCACTTACTAAACTCTTCGAGCCTATACGGATTGGGCAGATGGAGGTAAGCAATCGGCTGGTACTGCTGGCATCGAGTATGGGATATTCGGAAAAGCAGCGGGTAGGCCAGCGAAATATGGAGTTCTTTGCTGAGCGTGCTCGAGGCGGGGTAGGATTGATAATCGTTGGCATTATTTTCCCCAATGATGTAGGCGCCGCCCTAAACCGGAGCATGGGGATTCATAAAGATGATTTCATTCCAGGGTTGCGGGAGTTAACCCGGGTCGTTCATAATAATGGAGCCAAGATTGCCGCCCAGCTGGGCCTTCGATATGAGTGGCGAAGGGACAGCACCTCTTCCCTGGAATACATTGCGGCCTCCGAGCTTTCTATGCCAGGGATACCTTCGATGCGGCCGCTAACACGTGAGGAAATTCATCAGCTTACAGAGGAATTTGGAGAAGGGGCACGGCGAGCTAGAGAGGCTGGGTTCGATGCTGTTGAATTCCTTGCCGGTGCGGGCTATCTCATCAGTAATTTCCTCTCTCCCTACTCAAACAAACGCAATGATGAGTACGGGGGCAGTCTGGATAACAGGATGCGGTTTCTTCTTGAGATTATTGCCGCGACTAAGAAGAAGGCGGGGGATAATTACCCGTTGCTATGCCGCTTCTCAATCGATGAGTGTGTAGATGGCGGGCTTAATCTTGAAGAATCGCAGAGGATAGCTGCCATCTTGGAAGAAGCAGGCATTCACTGCATAACCGCTCAGGTAGGACGCCACGACAGTAAGGTACCTCTGGTGCAGTCTTCGGTTCCGCTCGGAGGCTGGGTCCACTTAGCCGAAGGGATAAAGCAGGTGGTGAGCATTCCGGTAATTGCCACCTATCGATTTAACGACCCATTGCTGGCGGAGGAGGTTGTGTCTCAGGGGAAGGCAGACTTGGTAGGTATGTCGCGGGCCCTGATTGCTGATCCGGAGCTTCCTAATAAGGCGAAGGAGGGCCGGCTTGATGATATTGTACCTTGCATAACATGTTCCCAGTGTATTAGCAAGGCTTATTACCATGAACCAGTAGCATGTCGGGTCAACCCGAGAGCTGGTAGGGAAACAGAGTATACCGTTAGTCCTACCTCACAGCCGAAAAGAGTGTTTATCATCGGTGGTGGTCCTGCCGGTCTGGAGGCAACACGGGTGGCCGCTCAAAGAGGGCACCATATTACCCTGTTTGAAAAGAGCAGCCAGCTGGGGGGACAACTAGCTGTAGCCGTGGTGCCACCCTTTACTGAAGACCTCGCTAGATATTACGGCTATCTGGTCAAGCAGGTAGAAAAGAGCGGTGCTGAAATACGTCTCGGGGAAGCACCTACCGCGGATTTCATCGTGCAGAGTAACCCGGAGGTGGTTATCGTAGCCACCGGAGCGGAGTATCTGATTCCGGATATCCCAGGGGTGGGCAGAGCAAATGTGGTCACTGCGTCTGAGGTTCTCAAGGACGTGAAACCAGTCCGCGCTAAGGTAATCATCATAGGTGGGGGGCTAACAGGTTGCGAAACCGCTGAGTTTCTTGCTGCAATAGGGAAAAAAGTAACTATCGTGGAGATGATGCCTCATATCGGCGTTGATTTCCCAGTCAGTTCCAGATGGGTGGTTTTACAGCGTCTCCGCCGGGCGGGCGTTAGGATTGAGACAAAGGCAAAAGTGATGGAGATTGTAGATACCGGGGTAAGAGTCAGTCGTGACGGTGCCACCGAGCTTTTGGAAGGAGACACGGTAGTGCTGACCACCGGTATGACGAGCCAGGATTCGCTGTCTCGTGAACTGGAAGGCCGAATAGAAGGTCTCTACTCTATCGGAGACTGTGTAAAGCCACGTAATGTAGGTGAGGCTATCGAGGAAGCGTTTAACGTGGCGAGAACCATCTAGGCAAGGCTTACCTGACCTGCGCTTTGAACACGCTGCGTTTCAAGGGTTGCTGGCGGCTTTGGCGCGTTTGACCTGACCCAAAAAGAGATACTGACCCGCACCCTTTTTCCCCGTGTGTTGCTTTTGATGAATCAATCTGTCGTTGCAATTGCCGTTGCCTGCGGTGTAGCTGCGTTAGCGCTATTAAGGGTGCTTGTAGATGATGTGGGAGCCTCTGCACCATGTTTTACAACTGCATCCATCCTTTCGCTGACTATATCATAAACTGTTAGCTTGTAGTGTTTCTTGAGCACATTTTGCGACATTGGTGCTCCCATAGCTCCAAGCCCAATAAATCCGATTGTTTCATTCATTAAAAAACCACCCATAGAATTCCTGAGATTTACGTTGAGTTGTTATCGGTATATGAAGTCGAGAATAAACGGGTTTGTATAATACATGTCGGTTACTAATGGACCCTGTAAGCGCCTGAGGTGGCTTTGTCGATAGTACTAAGTTTGCTTGACGTCTCATCTGAACGGAAGATATCGTTGCTGTTAAACAGGCGCTGGTGTATAATATTGCGAGTAGTCTCTATGTCAACGGTTGCTTGGCTCAGGCGGCTTCACTGATGCCAGCAACTTATACCGTAAGCCCGACTTCGCAATTGGCGTAATGCATGGGGTCAGGTTAAGCTTGGTTCCATAAGTAAAATTACTGCATATGGAGTTCAAGATGGCTAATACTAAAAAAGAAGGTTTTGTATCGGTAGATATCTATTTTGACTATCTTTGCCCGTATGTCTATAGAGCAGCGGTTTGGCTGGAAACGGTGAAAGAGGAAATCGGACATAAGCTCACCGTTAATTGGAGATATTTCAGCTTGGAGCAAGTTAATAGCGAGCAGGGCGCAAAATGGAAGATATGGAAACAGCCTGGGAACTATCCAAGCCGAGGGCTATGGGCATTTAGGGCTGCTGAGGCTGCTCGTCGGCAGGGCGAAGCTTTTTTTGACTCCTTGCATGTTGTACTACTTAAAGCGACACACGAGCAAGGTCGAGACGTTGCCGATATTAACATCCTTATCGAATTGGCTCGCGGCATTGGATTGGATATCGGGCAGTTTCAAAAGGATATTAATAGTCGTGGTGTATTAGCAAGGCTCGCCAAAGACCATACTGTCGCTGTGGAGACTCTGGGTGTATTTGGCACACCAACTCTGGTATTCCCCGGGGAAAAACCTGTCTTCTTGAAGTTAGTAGCTCCTCCACCGCCGTCCGATAGCCTGGCTGTCTTCGATGAAATTCGTCGCATATCCGAGCATATGCAGTACATTACGGAGATAAAAAGGCCTTAGGTCTGGGAATAGGGAAAGACGTATCCACGGATTGTACTGGGGGGTCGTTGTCACTCCCGTTCCTTATAGAGTCAATGTACTTAGCGATGCGCATATTAGAACTACGATAAAAAGAGAAAAGGGGGGAAGCGGATTCGTTTCCCTGATCCTCTAACCGGTCTCCACCTTATCGGAAGAGTAAGTTCCACGCTATTATAACAGCTCACCACTCAAGGTATATCACTCGGCGAATAAGATACTTTCAATCTCGCTTCGCCAGTCCGGGAATTTGATGGCGACTGCATGAGCTAATCCGAAGCATCCGGCGAGCATCATGCTGCCGAAGGGGGCAGCAAAGTAGGGGTTGAGTTGAGAAGATGCCAGTAATGACCTCCGTGGGCCGGTGGCAACCAGAAATGGGTCTTCGCCTCTTTCGATAACCAGACTCCCGTGCCCACCTTCCTCCCAGACCTCCTCAGGCCTTAATGCTGCAGATACGAATCTCTCTAGAAGCTTCTCCAGCCTGGTCGGGGAGAGCGGTGAAGTATGGTGCTCAAAAAGCCCCATCACTCTGTACCCATCCAGAAGAAAGGCGAGAGTATGTGAGTTGCCTAGATTGACCGCCAGACGATGAGGATGCGCAGCTACGACTTTATCAAGTGAAGCGCCCAATGCTGCCGCCGCCCCGGTATCCATGAGAACAAGGGGGGCTTCTTGCTCTATGCTGCGAATCACAGCCTGCATACGAGTAAGCTGCTCAGGCACTTCAGCTGCGCTGAAGATGAAGCTCTCTAGGGTATTGTTTTGTGTGAGCAAGTGCTCTAACTGGTGGAAGCGAAATAACCTGTCGCTCTCACCAGGTGGGGAAGCGCCGTGGTCCAGTACCGCAACTGCTATGACGTCAGGGGTGGGGTTAATATCCCAGCACGACAGAGCTTTCCCCAGTACATCAAGGTCAATATCCCCCATCCTGATTACTGTCCCTGTCATGAGACGCGCCTCGTCAGGAGAAATCAGCTTTACTCCCCACGAAATAACTTTTTCTAGGTCATCACTGAAAGAGCGAGCGGCTTCTGGTAAGGCGTGAACCTCTAACCCCGCCTTAAGATGCTTTATTAAAGCACCTGTGCAAGCTCCCCCACCCATAGTCTCGCCGATGAGGACTACAGGCTCCCCACGAGTCGTGGCTATTTCTATCCTTTGTGCAACCAGTACCGTGGGTGCAGGAAGCACCAACTGGACGGCATTCTCCGCCGTCTGTGTGGTATCCAGCAGCAGGATATCTTGAGTACCGAAGCCAATATCAAGGCAGAGTAAACGCATCGCAAAAAAAGCCCGGCTGGCTCAAATTTCAAGCGACCCCGGGCGGTACACTTCCATTATTTTTCGATAATACCTTGCTCCATCTATATATTATCGTAACACAGGGGACAATTTTGCACAAAAAGACGGAGCAATGAATTGCGGCAAGAAACCGAAGAGCAGGAATGGGAGAGTTTGAGAAGACATTGTCCCGCAGCAATTAGTCAGTGCATTTCCAGCCTGCCGGGCATACCGATACCGGTCAAGGTCGGTTATCTTTCCTCTATAGTTACTCGGGTTATGGGGTCACCCTTCTCAATGCTTTCGAGGACATCCATCCCCTCTATTAGTTGTCCAAATACTGAGTGCTTACCATCGAGTTGGGGTTGGGGGGTATAAGTAATGAAAAACTGAGAGCCATTGGTATTGGGGCCAGCATTAGCCATTGATAGAGTGCCGACAGCGTGGCCATGCTCGGTGAATTCATCAGCAAAGGAATAACCAGGCCCACCATATCCGGTTCCAGTGGGGTCTCCACCCTGAGCCATAAAGTCGGCAATAACGCGGTGGAATGTAGTGCCATCGTAGAAACCCTCATGTGCCAGGAAGACAAAGTTGTTGACCGTTACCGGAACGTCACTGGCGAACAGCTCCAGCACCAAATCCCCTTTTCGCGTTTCAATGGTAGCAGTGTATTGCTTACCGGTATCAATCGTCATCGGTGGTGGTGCTGAGTAATTTATTGGATTTGGCTCCGGCGCTGGTTTTGGCGCTGCGCCGGCGCATGACGCCAAAAGAAGTGCTCCCAGAGCGGAGGCAATAATAGTTATTCGGAATAGACTACCAGTTCTCATAAATTTGCTTTCTCCTTTCTCATAAGTAGAGGATAATTAAGGATATCTGTATTTCAACCTTCATATCGATTGCTTTCTGCTTATTATAACGTCGGCAGTAACATGGGCGCCATTCAGTAATGGACACTTTAAGCAGCCGTTCTGCTTTTGTCAAGTTGACTATACTTAAAAAGTCGGAGAGATAGCGACAAGGTTTATTTTACAGATTCCCAGCAGCAATATTCCCCTTCAACTATTCGCCTGTGGTTTAGCTATCACCAGTTGCGTCCATTAAACCCGGCATCAATTAATTCCCCGAGAGGGCAGCACAACAGCAGTACTCCCTGGAGTCGTTTTCTCACCCTTCCCGTTCTCAACCCAGATTTCGCACTCCACCCAATGTTCAGCACCGTCAATATATTTTTTGGTAACCGTCCCTTTGCACCACCAGGTTTCCCCCTCATGAGACTCAGCGATTGTTTTCATCGGTCGGGGATAATCCAGCCCACGGAACTGACAGGCTAATTTCTTCAAAGTTCCTTGCTCCCCTATCCAGGCGGTTATGAACTGAACCAACCAGGCTCGTTTCAATTGTCCGTGGACAATCGGCTTGCCCACCCCCTGAGAAGCAGCAAATGCATCTTCGTAATGAAGCGGATTAAAATCTCCCGAAGCGCCGGCAAATTTGACCAGCATTCTTGTAGTAGCCACCTTGGACAATGAGGTTATCTCACTATCTACCTCTATGTCTTCCCAATATAACTGCTCTGCCATTTTTACCTCCAGAAGTTAGTGAATCAACGATGGATTAAAGTCTGGCGCGCCTTGGCTATTAAGCTGCCATTCTGGTTGGTGTAAGTTGTCTCCGTTACTGAGAAGACTAGCTTACCGGCCTTGGTTTCCCGCTCATAAATGCCCATAATTCTTGGCAAAGCAGCCAGTACATCCCCAGCCCGGGCCGGGGAGAAAAACTCATACTCTATACCGCCGTCAAGAAGACGGCTATAGCCAGCTCGGGTTACAGCAGCTAGCAGCTCTTCTCTCAATTTTGAATGCGTTGGACCTAATTCTGGCCATCGGGTAGGCCAACCAAAGAACCCGTATGGAGCTACTATAGACCTGTACCTCGAATTTTCGGCATATTCATCATCCCAGTAGATTGGATTGAAGTCGCCTATTGCGTCAACATACCGTTTAATAGCCCCTTTCTCCACTTCCATAATCGTGATGTCTCCAGCGTTGCCAATAAGTTTGATAACTTCTGACGGTAACATGCTCACACCCCCTGATACAAGCAGATAAAATTCTAAACCTTTACTAACCCTGTTGTCAAAACAGCCTGTCTGGCAACCGTCTTCCCCGTATGAGTAGCCGGGCAGGACCGGTGGATAGGGGAGGGCAGAAGGGACAGACATTCAACTGCTTTTGCCAGTGATTGCTTGGCATAAAGTATTGAGTTTGAGTATTCTATCTATTAGTGGCGTGCTTATTTATTGCGGCAATTCTCCTGTGATGGAAAGATAAGCCAGTTTCTTGACTGTAAGGGATATGTCTAGTAAAATTGGCATGTCGGTGGGCGGTTAGCTCAGTTGGTTAGAGTACTGCGTTGACATCGCAGGGGTCACTGGTTCAAATCCAGTACCGCCCACCATGTCATCAGTTCACATCACGAGGAACCATCGCCCAAGGTGTACCACTAAGACCGCTACTTTGTCAAGGTTGCGGATTGAATCATCTAATATGCAACCGAAGAGACGGGGGTGTATTATTGATTGACATTAGTGAGTTCAGCCAGCCGCTCCAGCACTATCTTCAAAGCCTCAAGCTGGTTTCCATAGCCAGCCCAGTCACCATCTTTGAGGTACTGCTGAGCCTTGTCGTAGTGCCGTTGAGCCTCCTCAATCAGATCGGCTATGTCAGCGACTACTAGCTCCTCCGGTTTCACAGGAACAGGCGGTTTGACCACTGGTTCAGTTGGTGGTGCCTCAGCACGAAAGATCACCGCGAGGCTTTCCTGCAGTGTAGGTTCCATAGCTACCCGCTCACCGGCAGCCACAATAACTCGCTTCAACTCAGGAATCCCACCAGTCTCCGCTTCGAGGAAGACCGGCTCCACATATAGGATGGACTTGCCTAAAGGAATCAGCAGCAGGTTGCCACGGATAACCCGGGAGCCACCACGACCCCACAGGGCAAGTTGCTCAGTGATAATGGTATCCTGCCCGATTCGGTTCTCTATCTGGCTGGGGCCATCCACCGTCCGTTCCTTGGGGAAAAGATAGGCAAGCAGTTTTCCGTAGTTTTCTCCGTCACTGCGGGCGGCAAGCCAGCCAATAGTAACCTTTTTAGTTACCGGGGTAAAGGGCAGCATGAGTAGGAACTCCTCTTTCTCCTCACCGGGCAGGCGCATGACGATATAGTAGGGTTCCATAGATTGTTCACTGCCGAAATAGACCTCTCTGGGCACAGCCCACAGGTCTTCCTTGTTGTAGAATACCCGGGCGTCACGCATATGATAGGTCTGGTATACCGAGGCCTGGATATGGAACATGTCTTCAGGGTAACGCAGATGCACTCGCAAGGACTCGGGCATCTGCTCGGCGGGGATAAAGAGCTGGGGAAAGATGACCTGGTAGGTCCGTATCAGAGCGTCCTCCGGGTCAGTGACATAGAAGGTGACACTGCCATTGTAAGCATCAATAACTGCTTTAACGCTGTTGCGAATATAGTTTATACCCCCAAATGGCTTGGAGTAGGGATAGCGGTCGGTGGTGGTATAGGCATCCTGGATCCAGAACAACCTTCCTTCCATCACCACCAAATAGGGGTCACCGTCCAGCTTCAGAAATGGTGTCAGGTGGCTCACCCTCTCTCCGATGTTCCGATAGTAGAGCGCACGGCTCTCAGGGGTTAGCTCGCCACTGATGAGAATATTGAAGTCACCGAATTGCCAGGCATAGATCAACCGTCGCATGAAACTACCCAGGCTAACGCCACCCTTACCCTGGTACTGACCATAGACATTCTCAACACCCATGGGGTAGTCAAGTTCCTCGGTCTCTGTTTTCACAATCACATAATCATTCGTCTTTTCCCCAAAGTATATCTGAGGCTGCTCAATATTGAAGACACCAGCGGGGGGTATATCTTTTAACAACAAATTGGGCCGTCCCTGAGCACTGACCTCATTAACAGGACTCAGGACAAGGCCATAGCCATGGGTATAAAGGAGTCGACGGTTGACCCAGGTCTGTGCCTCTACGGTCAGTTTATCCGCAGATAATTCTCGGGCCGATAGCATGACCTGCCGGTACTTGCCATCGATGATATAGCGGTCGATATCGACATCATGGAAGTCATAGTATTGTCGAAGGGACTGGAGCTGATTATATGTATCCTTTAACGGGCGTGGGTCCCAGAGCCTGACGTTGTTGATAGTCACTTCGTTCTGGGCTATATCTTGGGGATTTGGTGCCTCCTCTGCAGGAAAGGGCTGCTCCTCAATCCGGTCGAGAGCGAAGGCTTCCCTGGTAAATTGAATGTTATACTCGATGTAGGGCATCTCTCGAGCCAGCTCGTTGGGCTGCACTTGGAAGCGTTGCACAAAGGCGGGGAAGATGCCCCCGACGATTATGGCAGCCACTATCCATCCACCGATACCGTAGAGGGGCCAACGAAGGTTGCGTCGCAATATAGAGTACAGGATAATCCCTGCAAAGATGAGCACTACCGTCAAAAGGATCCACTGTGCTGGAATCCTGGCATTTATATCAGAATAGCTGGCGCCGAAGACTGCCCCTCGGTTGGAGAAGACCAGTTCCCAGATGTCAAGTCGGTAACCCCAGGCAAAAAGGCCCAGGATAGCCATGACCAGTCCACCAGCATGGGCTAATACAGGCCGGGCAAGGTCAAACCTGAGCCGCTGTGCCGTGTAGCTGATAAAATATATTCCGCCACTGCCAAGAAGGGTAATTATCAGCGCGCTCAGGAACCAGCCCCGCAGTAAGTGAATGAAAGGCAGGGAGAAGACATAGAAACCAACCTCCCTATCGAAAACCGGGTCGGTGATACCAAATGGCTGTCCGTTGAAGAAGCGAAGCATAACCTCCCAGTTACCCTGGGCTACCAGGCCGAATATCAGGCTGAGCAGTGCCGTTCCTAAGATAATGCTCAACTTGAGTGTCGGCCGTAGCCGGTGCACTATAGCCCAGGGCCAAAAATGAGCTTCAGTCTTGGGTGCTAGGCGTGCAGCCAGCGCCAAATTCCCCAGGAAAAGGATACAAAAGATGACAGCCGCAGAGAAGAAGATTAGCACTCTGGTCTTCAGAATAGTAGTATAGACACTGCCATAACCAAGGCTGCTGAACCATAACCACTCACTATAGAATCCCTTTGATATATTCAGGGCAATGAATAAAACCAGGGTCGCAGCCATAATTATGATTATTCTGGTTGTGTGTCCGCGCTGCACAGGCTTCTCGTTTCCGCTCTCAGGAAACCACCGTTGCCATTTTCCGTGATCAAATGAACTCAATCTACTTATCCCCAAACCTTTTCAAGCTATGGATGCCAGGCTTAAACCGGTTGCTGACTTCTATCCGTTTAGGCTGTTTATTGAAGATATCTCCCTTACGACTGCCAGGATGAGAAATATATGTGTATCAGTCAATGTCGCGCGTGCTGAAAACTCCTCCAACTTTGTTTCGTCTCTTTTTATTCTCTACTTTTGAACCGTGGGAAGAAGCTTCTCGTAATAATCCAGCGAATCAGGGTTAGTCAATGCGTCTCTATTCGTGACCGGTCTCCCGTTTATTATATTGGTGATCGCGCTTTCAACTTTCTTCATGTTGAAGGTGTAGGGGATATCGGGCACATCAATGATTAAAGCCGGAACGTGGCGGGGGGAAGCCCCATCGCGCAGGGCTTTTCTTAGCTTGTTTTTTAAGTCATCTGTTAAACTATGTCCTGATGCCATTTGGACGAAGAGTATGATGCGCTGGTCTCCTTCCCAATTCTGCCCTATAGCTAGGCTATCCGTAATCTCGCCCAATTTTTCCACCACATTGTAGATTTCGGCTGTGCCTATGCGAACACCGGACGGTTTTAGCACAGCGTCAGAGCGACCATAGAAGGTTACTCCGCCTGTATCGCTATGGCTCAGGATGTAATCACCATGACGCCATACGTTGGGATAAACAGTAAAGTAAGCCTCTTTATACTTCTCATGGCCCGGGTCATTCCAGAAATAGATTGGCATGGGGGGAGCAGGAGCTTCACAGATAAGCTCCCCTTGTTGGTCAGATATGGAATTGCCCTTTTCGTCATACGCCTTTATTTTCATTCCCAAACCCGGACTCTGCAATTCGCCAGCATATGCGGGAAGGGTTGGACTTCCTATAGCAAAGCATCCATTAATGTCTGTGCCGCCTGCAATGGAATTAAAATGCACGTCACTTTTAATCGCCTGGTAAACATATTCGAATCCTTCGGCTGAAAGGGGCGAACCAGTCTGGCAGATTTCTCGTAGAGATGATAAATCATAGTCTTTTCCTGGCTCAACCCCCCCGCTTCTGAGGTAATTAATATAAGTAGCACTGGTACCAAAGACGGTTATATTTTCATCCTGCACCAGTTTCCACATGGTACCCGGGTCAGGATAAGTGGGATTACCGTCATACAGCACCATGGCTGCTCCTACTGCTAAGGAACTCTGCAGCCAGTTCCACATCATCCAGGTAGGAGCTGTCATGTACATGATGGTGTCTTCCCGTTTTAAATCACAGTGTAGTATTAGTTCCTTCAGGTGATTGATAAGGATTCCGCCGGCTCCTTGTACCATACACTTCGGTTTGCCGGTTGTTCCGGATGAGAACATAATGTATACGGGATGGTCAAAAGGCAGTTGTTCAAATTGCATTTCCGTCCGTTTTTCCGGGGAGAGGAAATCATCGTAATGTATGGAGTTGGGAATATTGCTGATATCGGGCTTGTCTTCCGTATATGAAACTAGAACTACTTTTTCCAATGAGGGTATTCCTCTGATAATCTGTTCAGCATTGGGTAGTGAGTTAAAAGCTTTCCCTTTATACCAGTAGCCATTGACTGCAAACAAAACCTTCGGTCCGATTTGACCGAGGCGGTCCAGTGCTGCTTGTGCGCCAAGCTCAGTGCCGCAGCAAGCCCAAACTGCGCCGATACTGGTAGCAGCAAGCATGGCAATAGTTGTTTCCGTTACATTAGGCATGTATCCAACAACCCGTTCACCTGGCTTAACTCCTGTGTCCCGCAGTGATTTTGCCAGACGTGCCACAGAATCATATAGCTCGGCATAGATCATGCTAGATGATGCTTGGGTTTCCCCCTTGAATATAAGGGCTATCCGGTTGTCTCTATATCTCAATAGGTTCTCGGCGAAATTCAACCTTGCGCCAAGGAACCACCTGGCACCGGGGAAGTTACCCAGGTCGTCAGTTACTTTGTCATAACCGCGGGAAGCCTTAATCTCCCCGAATTCCCACATGGTGCTCCAGAAATCGGGGATGTTATCGACTGACCATTGGTAAAGCTCAAAGTAGTCGGAAAGGGTCTTGTTATATCGCTGATTGACGAAGTTAATGAATCTCGCCATATTCGCATTTCTTATCCGGTCTTCAGATGGTTTCCAGAGAGGTTTCTTCATAATCTTGCTCCATGCACTTCGACGTGTTAGCTGGTTTTATATTTCCCCATGACGCCGGTCCGGCTATTATCCATCCGTCATTTATTGGCGTAATCCGTCCGGATACAGGCTGGCGGTCGAGATGAGAACACAGCAAAAGGCTCATAATGGTGGTTTGCCCAGAGACGTTATTTTAGCAGTTTATGGGTGCTCTGTCAATTCGTAAAGTTGATAATTTGAATAACTCGTTCTGATTCCGGGTTTCACAATAGCTTAACTAAGGGGATCTACCGGTGGCAGCATTTGGCTCGTGGCAATATTCTGTGGTGCATTGGCTACGCAACCTATTTAAAATAGGGGGGGGGTGACAGATCTTATTTGGGGGAATATATTATGCGCTAACTCTCTTGGTAATGAGACAAAAGTCACATACAGCGACTATCTATTGATTTAGACTTTTTTGTAGTGTTGGAGAAATAAACTTAGTGAAGGAGTAAGGGCAATGACTTATTCAGCAAAGGACTATAGTAATCTTATCGGAATGGATGGTTTCAGCGAAACGTTACTCAAGAACCACTTTACTCTATATCAGGGCTATGTAACTAATACCAATAAGATGAATGACCTGTTAAACAGCAAGGCAAAAGATGCCACCAACCCCGAATATGCGGAACTGAAGCGCAGATTTGGCTTCGAGTTTAACGGTATGCGTCTCCATGAGTACTACTTTGAGAACCTTGGTGGGAAAGCACCTCTGGATAAATCAGGTTCTTTAGCTAGAAAGCTAGCTGATGCGTGCGGCAGCTATGATACCTGGGAGCAGGATTTCAGGGCTACCGGGGCAATGCGTGGCATCGGCTGGGTGGTACTATATCAGGATAATGCGACCGGCGGGCTTTTCAATCAGTGGGTAAATGAACATGAGGTAGGTCATCTTGCCGGGTGTAAGCCCATTCTGGTAATGGATGTCTTCGAGCATGCTTTTATGACTGACTATGGTCTAAAACGGGCTGATTACATTGGAGCATTTTTCCAGAATATCAACTGGCAGGCGGTTGAGAGTCGCTTAAGTTAAAGTTGCCTGAGAGCGGAGTTTAAAAGAGGTAATTATTAAGGCATCTCCTATCCCGTGTGCGTTTATAAGTGCGGGGGTCTTGTAGCAGGCTTCATATTCAAAGCAGAGTGGGCGCAGCAGTGTGCGATATTATGATACCAAAGGGAGGGACAGAAGCATCGTGGTTGCTTCTAGTCCGCCTCTTTTTTACGTGGTGGCGCTTTTAGCGAATCAACCTGTCGCTGTAATTGCCTTTGCCGGCGGATAAGGCTCAAGACATAGCCGAAAAGCACCGCCCAGACTATAGTATAAGCAGCAAGCAGATATCCAAAATTCTCCATTAAAATACCCTCCTTGTATATTAATCATGGCTCAATTTCTTTATCTCTGTTCCCACCTCTCTCAACCCGATTCTTCTTCCCAGAAGGGAGAAGTATAAAACCGTGTAGGCGGCTATGCTGACGAGGAGAGTTAAGAGCATAGGAGGAACTAGGCCGCCTTCGAAGATTATAGGTCCGGGGTGTAGCCCTCTCCATAAGGTGGTAGCCAGAATAACAAAAGGTATATCGATAAAGCCGATAATGCCCACTACTGCGGCAAATCTGGCACCTCGTGACTCCTCGGTGGCGAAGGAGCGAATCATGAGATAGGCCAAATAGATAAGCCACAGAACGAGGGTGGCGGTCAAGCGGGGCTCTGACCAGGTCCACCATACTCCCCAGATAGGCTTAGCCCAGATAGAGCCTGTAATTAGAGCCAGGGTGGTACAGACAATTCCCACCTCGGCCGAGCAGTAGGCGAGGGTATCCCACTTGCGCTCTCGCTTTCTCAGATAGAGGATACTACCAATGAAGACGATGATGAAGGATAGTATAGCCAGCCATCCCATAGGGACCATAAGGTAAAAGATCCTCTGTACAATCCCCATCTCCTTTTCAGTGGGAACATAGACGAAGACGAGATACAGAGAGGCTATCATCAGTACGAAGCTCACCACGAGCAGGGTATTGCTTCTCATAACCCAGTGCTCTTTCATTTATACACTCCTTCTTATTCCTCAACAATGAATTCAAAGACCAATGATGACACTACCAGGAAGATAATGTCAAATGCTACCATCACCTGTAGCCAGGTTGAAAAACTGCCCCATGATTCCCCGGCCAGCGCTAGCTCTGTGGCTTTAACTGCGGCAATAATCACCGGTGCCACAATGGGGAAGAAGAGTATGGGGAGCATTATATCCCTTGCCTTGGTGTTCACCGCCATGGCTGAAAAGAGGGTTCCCACCGAGGCAAAGCCTATAGTCGCCAGAACAACTATTAAAACCAGCTCGGGTTTGAATACAGGCAGATTGAAAAGGATAAAGAAGATAGGCAGCACGATGATGGCAACAACTAGGATGAAGGTGAGACTGCCCAGCATCTTACCAAAATAGATGACATCCCTGCCGACCGGACACAGCATTAGTCCCTCCAAGCTGCCTTTATCCTTCTCCACAGCAAAAGAACGGCTAAGTCCCAGTACCCCGGCGAAGGTAAGTGCTACCCACAGGACACCGGAGGCGACCAGTCTGACTCTATCTGGTTCAAAAGCGAAGTTAAAGATAACTATTACCAGCAGGGCGAAGACAGGCACTGAGATGATGACATCCTTCGTCCTCAGTTCGGAGAGGATGTCTTTCCACAGGATAGCGAAGACTTTATCCAGAGATTTATTCACCGTCTGGTTCCCGTATAGCGGTAGTAGGTCTCACGGAGGTTATCTAAATTCAGCGCTTGCGTTGACTCCTCATAGGCAATCTTGCCTCCAGTCAGGATTGCTACCCTATTGCCTACCTTGAGCCCATATTCAAGGCTGTGAGTGGTCATAATTATCGTTCCCTCCTCGGCACTCACGGCGTCTAGCGTTTCTTGCAACATGGCGGTGGCGTGTTGGTCCAGTCCGCTTTCAGGCTCATCGAGGAGCATGATCCGGGGGTTGTGAATCACTGCCCGAGCAATGGAGAGCCTTTGCCGCAGGCCTCGGGAGAGAGTGCGTACCTGGTGGTGGAGACGGGGTATTAATTCGAACCGGGTGGCGACCGTATGAATTCGCTCCTCTAAGTCAGGAACGTCATACATTCTTCCATAGAATTTAAGGTTCTCAAAAGATGTAAGGTCATCGTAGAGGAATGGATGATGACTAACTATCCCGATATTGCATCGAACTTGCACCGGGTTCTCTTTAAGATAAAACCCGGCTACCTGGACACTGCCAGATGAAGGTCTCATAGTAGTGGCTAGCACCTTGATGAGGGTGGTCTTCCCCGCCCCATTGGGACCAACAATGGTAAGGAAATCCCCTTTCCTTACTTTAAGGTCTAGCCCTTTTAAAGCAAGATGATTACCGAAAGACTTGGTAAGCTTCTGGATATCGACTGCCAAAGGCTGGGAAGAAGAACCATCCATTATCTATTGCCACTCTTCCCTTTTGCCCTCTGCATCAGTATGACTAACTGCGATTTCTTCTCGGCTCGTAGTTTACGGTAAACAGATTCGTCGATTTTGCCACTCTCAAGGTCATCGTCTAGCTGAGCAATCTCAGTAAGCAATCTTTGGCTATCAGGAAGATCTTCGGCTTTTGCCGGTTGGAGCTTCCTCTCTATTCCTTCATCTGCATCTGCCACGATATCTTCTGCTGTATTATCGATGTCTCGGAGGATAGAAACGGCTTTTCTCTTGTACCTTGTCTTCAGGTCATTGTAGTCCTCATCGGCCAATATGCCTGATTTGAGGTCAAACTCAAGCTCCTTGAGCATGGAATAGGTGGTGTCTCGTTGGAACTGCAATTCTTGCAATTTCTCATCCCCAACTGATTCAGTTGCACGTGCCCTCCGCTTAAAGAATGGATAGGCGATGAAGGCAAAGGTTAACACTGCCAGTACCATGGCGACAATAAATGTCATCTGAAACCCCTCTCGGTGAACTCTTTTAGCTCCTTATCGAGGCGGCGCTGGTATTCCTCGTCCCCTTCTCCAGTCTCGACCGCAGCCATGGCTTGAGATTCCTTTCCCTTCCTTACCCACTTCTTCAGGGCGATGTAGATTGTTACTCCTCCAGCCAGTATCACGGCAAAGGGCAGGAGCCAGGCGGTCAGGTTAAAACCCCGCTTAGGGGGTGCGGCCAGCACCTCTTCCCCGTATTGGTCGACAAAGAACTGGAAGATTTCTTCCTCTGATTGGCCTTCAGCCAGCTTTTGCTCTATTCTTGCCACCATATCTTCTTGCGTCTCGCATATATGGCTATCCAGCGTCCTTCCGCAGCCACACTGGCAGATAAGCTGCTTGGATATATCGCTCACTGTGGGCGAGTCAGCTCTCACAGGGAATGCGAAAAGAAGAAAGAGAAGAAGGGCGATGCCGAACTTCTTTAGAGTCATAGCTATTTCCTCCCGGTCTCTGGTTGTTTCGTAGTTGGCGACTTGCGCCGCTCGGGCCAGAAGGCAATCAATCCTCCCAGGACAAAGACTACACCCCCAATCCATATCCAGTTAACCAGCGGGTTGACCATGACCTTGAAGGAGGTAGTGCCGTCCTCATCCCAGCCAAGCAGGATAACATACAGGTCTTCTAATAGAGTGCTGCGGATGGCTACCTCGGTCACCGGCTGTTCGTAGCTCCGGTGGAAGTATTTTTCCGGAGTCATTGTACCGAGCAAGTGCCCTTCGTTATATAGAGAGAGGATGGCAGTAACCACTCCCTTACTCTCAGTTTCATGATAATCCATATTTTCATAAATGAGGGTGTATTCGTTGATGGTTATTGACTCTCCTTGCTTAACTGTGGCTTCCTTTTCCACATCGTAAATGGAGGAACCAGCAACCCCGATGGCGATAAGGATAATAGCAATGTGAACGATATAGCCACCGTAGCGGGGTCTATTGGTTGCGATTAAGCCCCAGGAGGCTTTCAGGTAGTTTTCTGCCCTCATCTGGTGGCGGGCTCTCGTTCCCCGGAACCATTCATAGATTATGGTCACGAAGACGAAGCCGCATACCGAGAAAGTGACGAGAGAGTATAGCTCTCTCACCCCTGCAATCAGGAGGGCTATCACTAGGATTATGGCTGCTACCAGTGGCCAGAGAAAATTGCGAATCATGTTTTTGGTTGATGCCCGCCGCCAACCAATGAGGGTACAAACCCCGGCGAGGAGAATAACTGCCAGAAAGATAGGAGTAGCTACCTGATTGAAGAAAGGTGGTCCGACGGTAATTTTTATCCCACGAAACGCTTCAGAGATGAGAGGGAAAACTGTTCCCAGGAAGATGGCAAAGGCAGCACCAACTAAAAGCAGGTTATTCAGCAGGAAAGTACTCTCCCGGGAAACAATGGATTCCATCTCGGCCTCACCCTTTAGCGTTTGGCTGCGGTAGTAGAGTAAGCCCAGTGAGCCAAAGAGGGTGATGCCAATAAAGGCTAAGAAGAAGGGGCCTAGGGTGGATTCAGAAAAGGTGTGGACTGAGGACAGGATACCGCTTCGTGTCAGGAAGGTGCCGAATATCGCTAAACTGAAGGTGAATATTATCAACACCATGTTCCAGACCTTGAGCATTCCACGCCTTCTTTGCATCATAATAGAGTGCAGAAAGGCGGTTGCCACCAGCCAGGGCATAAAGCCTGCGCTCTCTACCGGGTCCCATGCCCAGTAGCCACCCCAGCCAAGCTCGACATATGCCCACCAGGCACCGATAAGATTACCAATCCCGAGGAGGAGCCAGGCCAGAAGCGTCCATCTCCTTACGGTTATTAGCCACTCATCACCGAGCTTTCTGCTCAGCAGGGCGGCTATGGCGAAGGCAAAGGGGATGGTAAAGCCAACGTATCCAGCCAATAAGGTCGGCGGGTGCATTATCATTCCCGGGTTCTCAAGCAGGGGGTTAAGACCCATGCCATCGGCGGGGACGAAGGCGAGTTCTTGGAAAGGATTTGATATCGCGAGCAGGAGAAATATAAAGAAGGCCTGGGTAATCATGACGATTGAAGCCGCATAAGGTACCAGCTCCTTACCGACGTCTCTCTTTTGAAGCAGCATTATGGTGGCAATCAGGGAAAGGAGCCACGCCCATAATAATAAGGAGCCATCATTACCTGCCCACAAAGCACTTAACAGATAAGTTAATGGGAGGTCACGGCTGGTATATGAGGCAACGTATTCTATCTGGAAATTATGTGTAACCAGTGCATAGATTAGAATCGTTATCGATATAGAAAGCAATCCAAACACAGCAAGGAGACTATTCCTGGCGCTTTCAGTCAGTGAAAGGTGTCCTTTTCTCTTACCGTGTATGAAGGCGATGGCTGAGTAGACCGCGGCTACCAGTGCCAGAAACAGAGCAATATAGCCTATATCTGCCATAAATTATTTTCCTGAGCCGATTTTCATACTTCGGGTACATATCTGGATGGACACTTCGGCATCAGGGTAGATGCCTGGAAAACGCCATCTGAATTGAGGCGGCCCTCAACAACAACTTCATTGCCTACCTTGAAGGTATCGGGAACAACGCCTTGGTAAGACACGGGCAAGCTTCCTTCCTCCTCGACATCAACGATGACGAATCTCAGTACGCGTCCCGTAGACTCCTGCTCTACGGAGCCGGGAGCAACCTGCCCATTCACGCGCACATTCTCGTTATAGATTGAGTTTCCCTGTTCAAGGAGTTCATTAACCGTGTAGTAATAAGTCGCGGAACTCGTGAAGCCCGCATAGGCGAGATAGGCTATGGTCAGGATTACAATCATTCCACCGATAATGAACTTTCTCTTCTTCGGCACTAGTCACCCCCTCTCCCCGGTTGAAATTTCAGGGATTCTGGGGAAATGTATCTATTAGAAATAGCACATACCACCGAGTTAAATTGTAATATACGTGAGTATTGGATTGCAAATAAAGGGGGGAGCTAGTAATGCCGGGGCTTCCCCCTTTGAAAATTTCACTGGATTCTTATAACAAACTTGACAATTTTATCTGTTAACACAGAGTAGCCTCGGGAACATGTTTGCCGGCGGGCCCCTTGAAAGAGACCCGCCGGTTTCTTAGCCTGTGAAGCGTTATTGGCTCTTACTTCAAGGCGTCAAGTGAGGCGTTTAATACGTCCAGGTGAAGTTGGGGTTATGGATGCCATGGCTGCCGTTGCCATGAATCAGGAAGTAGTTTCACCCTGCCTTGACGATATTTTAACTGGCAGCAGAATCTATCAACGACCCTCTGGATATTCTCCTGCTGCTCTGTATCAGTGTGCCGGAGTCCAGCCTGGTATGTTAATAGGTCGTTCCGCCTACTGTGAGGTCCATTGCTATACGGCCGTGTGTTTCAAGGAGTTCTACGGCGCTGATAGTGCTACCATAACTGATGTCTACATCGCCACCACCATCTCCGGCTCCCACCAGAGTGACGATGTTACCGGCATCGGTCTGTGCCGTTATTACGGCGATGATGACTTGCTCAATAGCTTCCTTAAATACTGACCTCACTGGCTTTAGATAATTAAAGTGTTTATACTGGAGATATATAAGGAAGTGTACTTAGCCAGATGATGGGCTATGGTTGAAACTGACGTTGGGAGTCATCGGGTATGTCATCAATTCCTCTAATCAAAGCGCTGACCGAGGCTGGAATGGGGTCGCGGAGGCGGCTTGCTGATGCCATACGGCAGGGCAGAGTGAAGATAAATGGGAAAGTGGCGGAAGACTTTCGTCATCCGGTGAATGTGGAAAAAGACAAAGTTTTGATAAATGGACGGTTGGCTGACCTTAAATCGAGGAAGGCAGTTTACCTGATGCTAAATAAGCCGAGGGGTATTTTATCGACTACCAGTGATGAGAGGGGGCGCAGGACGGTCATGGATATATTGCCCGAGATATATCGTCGTTTAAGGTTGTACCCGGTGGGTCGATTGGACAAAAACAGCACGGGGCTTTTATTACTGACCAATGATGGTGGATTTACCTATCAACTTACACACCCCAAATTCGGGCATGAGAAGGTGTATCTGGTCCTGCTTGATAAGAGATTGCATCCAGGCGAAAGACAAAAACTGGAGCAGGGTATTGAGCTTGAGGATGGTATGACCTATCCTGCCATTGTCCGGGAAGTAGAAGCTCTACCCTCATTCAGCTATAGTATAACCATACATGAGGGTAGAAAGCGCCAGGCGCGCCGTATGTTCGAAAGCCTTGGTTATCGTGTTATGGCACTGAAGCGAATTAGGATCGATGGTCTTAGCCTTGGCGACCTCAAAGAGGGAGAGATGCGCGAGCTCCGGGTGAAAGAAGCTCAATCACTGCTGAACAGTAAGCCTGTCCTTAGAGAAAACACCGTAACTGCCAAATCATTCTAGCTGTATATCTCGTACCATAATGTTGGTTTTACGTAGCCTTCGGTATTGACATAGTATTATTCATTGTGATAAAATTCCCGCCAACGGAGTGGGTATATAGAGCATGTTAACCAATATCGCTCCCCGCCCCTTATATTGTGCATATTATAGGTAGAGCAGATAAGGTGCGCTTGGGGGATGCTGCAAAGCGATATATGTGAATAAATTAGCTTGGAGCAAATCTAAAGCAGTAAAAGTTGAAATGGAATCCTCCCAGGCGGGAGGATTCTTATTTACAGGTATCATAGACTGGGGAGGGGAAAGCAAGAATGATAGTCTTGTGGATTGATAAGGTAGTTGCTCGGGTTGGATAGGGACGATGAATATATCTGAGATACTCGCTAGAAATGCCGAACTGTATCCCGATGAGCCAGCTCTTGTCGAGCTCAACCCCGGTGAGGAATTAAGAAAGGAAATTACTTGGAGAGAGTTCGATGAGAGAGCAAACCGTATAGCCAATGCTTTGGTGGATAGGGGTGTCAAGAAGGAAGACAAAGTTATACATCTAATGCGGAATTCTATCACCTGGCTTGAGACTTATTTTGGTATTCTCAGAACTGGGGCATGGGTGGTGCCACTCAATTTTAGATTCACCAGCAGGGAGATTCAATATTGTGTTGATATAGCTGAATCCAAGGTGATGATTTTAGGTGAGGAATTTACGGACAGGGTAGAGGCTATCCGCTCGCAGTTGTCTGCGATAGAAAAATATATCTTTTCCGGTCATAATCTGCCCGATGATATGGAGGATTTTGAAGATGTAGTAGACCAGTCTTCCTCTAAACCGATACCGGTGCAGCTGAATGGAGAAGATGGATGCGGGTTATATTTTACTTCTGGCACTACCGGAGTGCCTAAGCCAATACTGCTTACACATAAGAATATGGAGGCGGCGACCCTCACTGAACATACGCACCATAGTCAACGGCAGGATGATATTTTTATTCTTATCCCGCCCTTATATCACTGCGGTGCCAAGATGCACTGGTATGGCAGTTTACTTGTTGGCGGGCGAGCCGTGCTATTAGCGGGAGTAGACCCTCAATCTATATTTGAGACTGTTAGTAAAGAGAGGGGAACAATAGTGTGGTTGCTGGTGCCCTGGGTTCAGGATATCCTCGGAATGTTAGACAAAGGAGAGCTCAAAAAGGAGGATTATGACCTGAGCTGCTGGCGGCTGATGCATATCGGGGCTCAGCCGGTTCCCCCGCAACTGATTAAACGGTGGAGGGAATACTTCCCCGATATGCAGTATGATACCAACTACGGATTGAGTGAAGCTTCGGGTCCGGGATGTGTCCATTTAGGCATAGAGAATGCGCAAAAAGTGGGCGCTATTGGGAAAGCTGGCTTTGGTTGGGCGATACGCATTGTGAATGAGGAGGGAAAGGATGTTCCTCGGGGAGGGGTTGGCGAACTGCTGGTCAAGGGTGATGGTGTAATGAAGGGGTACTACAAGAATCAGGAGTTGACGGTGGAAATCATTAAAGATGGGTGGCTATATACTGGGGACATGGTCAGGGAGGATGGCGACGAATTTATCTATATTGTAGATAGGAAGAAGGATGTTGTCATCAGTGGGGGAGAGAATATCTACCCTGTGGAAGTAGAAGAGGTTCTTCGGAACCATCCCAAAATTCATGATGTGGGAGTGATTGGGCTTCACGATGAAAGATTGGGGGAAACAGTTGCTGCCGTAGTTCAGGTCAAGCAGGGGGAGACTCTCACCAGAAGAGAGGTAAACGAATTCTGTGAAAGAGACTTGCCTAAATATAAGAGGCCGCGGCAGGTCATATTTGATGAGGTGCCGCGAAATCCCACCGGTAAGATAGAGAAACCCAAGATGAGACAAAAATATACGGGTGCGAAAGAAAGCTTTAAGATTTGAAGCCGGTGATACAGGAGGGGAATGCTTACGCCATCAAAGGGATTGTCGCGGATATTCATCCGGAAACTATCTTCGAACACAGGGAATATATAATTTTCTAAGAACGCTGTTTGTTGCCATTATACTGTTCACTTTTCCCCGAGTCACTTTATCATTGCCCTGTATTATTAAGTATTAGGGGGTGCCGGAATGGAGGGATTAACTATTGGTTCTGATTCGCCTGGGGAAAGATTTTTTATGCTTGGTAATGAAGCCATAGCCAGGGGAGCGATAGAGGCTGGGGTTCAGGTGGCGGCAGCTTATCCAGGAACTCCGTCGACTGAAATCTTGGAGACCTTAGCCGGGGTGGCCGAAACGCTTGGCATCTATGTCGAGTGGTCAATTAATGAAAAGGTTGCATTTGAGGTTGCCCTAGCTGCCTCTTTATGTGGTGTGCGTGCCATGGCATCGATGAAACATGTTGGTGTAAATGTAGCCCACGACCCGTTAATGACGGCTGGCTATATAGGTGCCAAAGGTGGCCTGGTTTTGCTCTCCGCCGATGACCCTTGGGCATGGAGTTCCCAGAATGAGCAGGATACTCGATATATTGCTGAGCAGGCTTATATACCAGTCCTTGAGCCTTCTTCTGTTCAAGAAGCCAAGGATATGATGGCTGATGCCTTCGGACTCTCTGAGGAATTCAAACACCTTTTCATGGTCAGGTCCGTGACCAGAATAGGACACGGGCGAAGTGATGTGGCGCTGGGCGAAATATCAAAAGAGATGAAGAAAGGTTCTTTTGAAAAGGATCGTTCATGGCTGGTCTATACTCCAGTTGTAGCCAGGGAGAACAGGGTCTTAATGCTTGAGAGGTTTGAAAAGCTAAAAAAGGCGGTTAATACATTTCCATACAACCAGTTAAAACTTGTAGACGGAGCTAGGAAGGGTATAATTGCCTGTGGTCTCTCATATAGTTATACGCTAGAAGCAATAAAGTGGTTGCGGCTTGATGGAGAGATTTCAGTGCTGAAGATTGGTACACCCCACCCACTGCCCGAGGACTTGGTGAAAAGACTGCTGAATTCGGTAGAAGAGGTGCTTGTGGTAGAAGAACTGGAGCCATTTGTTGAACTCCATGTTAAAGCCATTGCTGGAGAAGCCAATATACCGCTTAGAATTCATGGCAAAGACTTGGTTCCGGCGGTCGGCGAACTATCTACGGGAAAGGTTACCGAAGCTATTGCTAGATTAACCAACTCGCGGTCTCCAGTTAACTTCGGTGAGCTGGATAAACTCGAGCAGGAAATGGCTTCTATTTTGCCGGCAAGGCCTCCTACTTTGTGCCCCGGCTGTCCTCATCGAGCCTCTCAATATGCAATGAAGATGGCTGGCAGAAGGGTAGCTAGGGAATATGGCAAGGATATGGAGCCTATATATCCGGGCGATATTGGTTGCTATACCTTATCCTACCTCCCGCCGATAGAATCTATGGACATTAACATTTGTATGGGCGGTGGCTTCGGCATTGCCAACGGTCTGGCTCATGTGGTTGATGTCCCAATCATAGCTCAGATAGGTGATTCGACCTTCTTCCATTCCGGCCTACCAGCCATGATAAATGCTGTCTATAATAAGGCGAACATAACGATGGTAATCTTGGATAACTCGGCTACAGCTATGACTGGATTTCAGCCACATCCCGGCACCGGTTACACCGCTGTTGGAGAAGAAACTGAATCGGTGCGGCCTGAAAATATAGCCAGAGCCTGCGGGGTAAGATTCGTCGAGGTCATAGACCCATTTGATCTCGAAAAGGCTATTGAAACCTTCGAAAAAGCTATCGAATATGATGGTCCATCAGTCGTAATTGCAAGAAGCCCGTGTGCTATTATAGAACAGAGGGAGAAGCAGGTGAGGGGGGAGAAAACCGTTCCTTATTATATAGATCAGGAAAGGTGCAGTGTAAAATGCGAGGCGTGCATCCAGCTTCTTGCTTGCCCAGCTATAGTAAAAGAAAATGGTAAAGTGATAATAAATGGTTCCTTATGCACCGGTTGTGAGGTTTGTGCTATGGTTTGCCCCCATAAAGCTATAATACAGGAGTGAAGAAAATAGTAAAGGAAGTCAATATTCTAATCGTGGGTGTCGGTGGGCAGGGTGTGATTTCGATGTCAGAGCTTCTGGGACAGGCTGTAGTTGATAGCGGTCTGAATGTTAGAGGCTCTGAGGTGCTGGGGATGGCAGTTAGAGGTGGCTCGGTGGTGAGTACTATCAGGATTGGAAGCGAGGTGTACGGGCCTCTCATTCCTAGGGGGAAAGGCGATATTATAGTAGGAATGGAACCCACTGAGGCGCTGAGAAACATCGCTTATCTTTCAAAATCTGGCATGGTTATACTTCATACAGAAGCCGTTATCCCCTTCACCGTCTCGCTGGGCCAGAGTGAGTATCCCGACTCTGATAAAATTGTTGAAAGGCTAAACGGGGTTGCCAATAGAGTAGTTGCGCTGGATGCAGCTCGGATTGCTTCGGAGGCAGGAAGTCCGTTGGTTGCCAATATAGTGCTCTTGGGGGCACTATTTGCTACCGGGCGGGTCCCTGTGAAGGCGGAAGCAATAAGAGGAGCTATCCGGGCTCGTTTCTCAGTCAAGCTAGCCCCGCTTAATCTCAAGGCTTTTGACCTCGGTTACCGGCAGTGCCGTCAGGCTTTCAAGTAAACACCAGTCTTGTAGAATCCTCTGACATTAAATTGACTGGACATATTGCTCATGTTATCATAATCAAAAATTGACTGATTGAACTTTTCTATCAGGGTTAATGGGAAAATGTCAGTATTCGATGAGCTTTGTCAGCAAATTGTAACCTGTCAAAAGTGTGAAATATTAGTTAAGAACCGAACCAAAGTGGTGCCTGGTGACGGTGCTGAAGATACTGATATTATGTTCATTGGTGAGGCACCGGGCTGGCATGAGGACCAGCAGGGACGCCCATTTGTTGGTCCGGCAGGACAATACCTGGACCAGTTGATAACCTCTATCGATTTGAGTCGCGAGCAGGTTTACATAACGAATATAATTAAATGTCGACCGCCGACAAACCGCGACCCATTACCTCACGAAATACAGAACTGCCACCCATGGCTTGAGCGCCAGATTGAGTTGATTCGTCCCAGGATGGTTGTAACCCTAGGGCGCTATTCCATGGCAATGTTTTTCCCGGGTAAGATCATAAGTAAGATTCATGGTACGGCCCAAAAACGGGATGATGTCATTTACTATGCCATGTATCACCCAGCGGCTGCTCTTCATCAACGGAGCCTGCGCCAGACAATAGAGGCTGATATGCTCAAGATACCATCACTTATAGCTCAACTGGGAAATGTACCTGAAGCCAAACAGAAGCCGCAGCAATTGAATATGTTTGAGGCTTAGAGTAGTGAGCAAGCCAAGATTAAGAATAGTCCCTCTCGGTGGGTTAGGCGATATCGGAAAGAATATGATGATGATGGAATATGCAGATGACATCATTGTCATTGATGCCGGGCTTATGTTCCCCGAGGCGGGAATGCTGGGCATTGACCTGGTAATTCCTGATATCACTTATCTGCTGGAGAAGCGGGACAAGATAAGGGGTATAATCGTTACCCATGGCCATGAAGACCATGTTGGTGCCTTGCCCTATCTGCTGCCTCAGCTTGATGTGCCTGTCTATTCCACCAAGCTTACCCGGGGTCTTATCTCGGTCAAGCTTAAAGAGAGGAAAGCACTTTCAAAGGCCGAACTTAATGTGAGGTTGCCCGGTGAGCGATTTACACTGGGGAAGTTCAAGGTTGAGTTCTTCTCGGTTTGTCACAGCATACCCGACGCAGTAGGGCTAATCATAAATACGCCAGCAGGCATCGTAGTTCACAGTGGTGATTTTAAACTTGACCATACACCTGCTGATGGTAAACCAACTGATCTGTCCCGGCTGGCTCAGCTGGGCGTCCAGGGGGTTTTGCTGCTCCTCTCTGATTCCACCTATGCTGAGCTACCTGGTTATACCCCCTCGGAGAAGGTGGTCGGTGAGGCTCTGGACCGTGTCATGGCAGATGCACCAGGCAGGGTGATTGTAGCTACTTTCGCGTCGCTGGTTTCCCGTATTCAGCAGGTTATTGACGCAGCTGTCAGGCATCAGCGCCGTGTTTGTGTTGTTGGGCGCAGTATGCGCAATACAGTTCGCATGGCGTTGGAGTTGGGCTATCTTACTGCCCCCGACGGGACATTAGCTCGGATTGATGAACTTCGCGGTATGCCTCTTGATAGAATTGCCTTAGTTACCACCGGAAGCCAGGGGGAGCCTACTTCGGCTCTGGTACGCATGGCAAACCGCGATCACCGTCAGCTTCATGTACTTCGCGGTGATACGGTGGTCATTTCAGCGACACCTGTGCCCGGCAATGAAGCGCTGGTCAACAGGGCACTGGACAGCCTTTTTAAGCAGGGAGCTCAGGTACTGTACGATAGGGTGGCATCGGTTCATGTCCACGGGCACGGCAGTGCGGAAGAGCTAAAATTGCTGATGAGTCTGGTCAAGCCGAGGTTCTTTATGCCTATTCATGGTGAATATCGCCACTTAAGCCTTCACGCTAAATTAGCTGAGTCAGTGGGCATTCCAAAAGAAAACATCTTTGTATTAGAGGATGGTGATGTACTCGAGCTCGGTCCGCAGGAGGCTAAGAAGGCGGGCAGGGTTACTACAGGCAATGTGTATGTAGACGGGTTGAGTGTTGGAGACGTTGGTGGTGTTGTTCTCCGTGATAGGCGGATGTTGTCACGGGATGGAATAGTCATGGTAATTATCGCGATTAACCGGCAAACAGGTAAACTAGTGGGCCGTCCCGATATTGTATCACGGGGTTTCGTTGGTAACATGGAATCCAATAATATGTTGGATGAGAGTCGAGATGTGGTAGCTCGTGTTCTTGGCCACAGTGGTGGCCGCTCGGCTGAGTGGAGTTTTGTCCGCACCAAAGTTAGAGACGTACTGAATAAGTTTTACTATGAGCAGACAAAACGCCGCCCCATGATTCTTCCAATTATGGTAAGGGTGTAGCTTCAAAACATTGCAACTCACCGAGGGGTGATATGGCTAATAGAAAAGCCGATGACAGGCGTAAGTCCAGAGGAATGTCCGAAGGCAGGTCACGGGTGGACCGGTTTCTCCGTATTGCGTTGCTGTCTTTGATGCTGCTGGCTATCATCGCAATTCTTGTATTCTGGTTCTGGCCGAAAATAACCTCGTGGACCAGCAGTATCGTGGATGGCGCCGGGGAGCTGTTTGGTTGGGGGATGGTCTTCATAGTTATGGCTCTTGGCATTCTGGCCGGGCTCATACGCTGGCGGAAACAATCTTCACTTATCTATCGCTGGAATCGCTGGCTGAGCGGCATTGTCTTCGTTCTGGCTATCTGGTGGGTACTGGCTTTCTATGGCGAGGGAGGCAGTATAGGGCTCGGTATCATCGGCGACCAAGATTATGCCGGTATCCTTCGACTGGTGGGACTGGTTATTCTGGGTATTATTTTAGTATCGCCCAGGACTTTTTTCCGCTTGGCCAGGAATTTCGTCTCCTGGCTGGGGAAGCAGTTTGAAAGAAAGTCTGTTCCCAGGCCAGCGCGTCCGCAGCAGCCAGAACTTCCCCCTGTTGCAGAAACGCCTAAACCTGGAGATGTAATGCCGTCAAGAGAGGCGGTTACTCCGTCTATTGCTTCTACCCCGGCGATTACGCCTACCCAGGTTCGGGATGGATTAAGGCAGGTGGCCGAGGAGGTATGGAAGAAATACGGGAAATCACCTTCGCTGGTTACCGTTGATGGCTGGCGATTGCCGCCGATCGATATCCTGGATAGTACTCCCGAGGTTGAGTTTAGTCAGGCTGACAATATACAGAGAGCCAAGCTTATTGAAGAGGCTCTGGGCAGTTACGGGGTGGAAGCCAAGGTAGTACAGATAAACGCCGGTCCAACCGTCACACAGTTCGGAGTGGAACCTGGCTGGGACAGAAAATTTAAGGAAGTAAGGGAAAAAGACGAGAACGGAAATGCCAGGATCAAGCTGGAGGAGATATCCAAGACAAGGGTCAAGGTGGACAGAATTATCTCACTAGCTAATGACATGGCGCTCAGTCTGGCGGCGCCCACTATCAGGATTGAAGCTCCGGTGCCGGGTAAATCAGTGGTGGGTATTGAGGTGCCTAATACAACTTCAAGTTCGGTTAGTCTGCGGGGGGTAATAGAGACCACTCCCTTCCAAAAAATAGAAGCCAGGTCTAAACTCTCTGTGGGTCTCGGTATAGGTGCTGGCGGTGAAGCAGTGGTGGGTGACCTGACCAGAATGCCTCATCTGCTTATCGCCGGAGCCACTGGAAGTGGCAAGACCGTATGCTTAAATGCAATTGTCTGCTGTTTGTTGCTGCATAACGCACCCACTGAAGCCCGGTTTATAATGATTGACCCCAAGCGGGTAGAGTTGACTCCGTATAACAGCATACCGCACCTGGCTGCACCGGTTATAGTTGATACCAACAAGGCTATAGGCACATTGCGTTGGCTCAGCCAGGAGATGGACAGGCGTTATGAAAAATTTGCCGCCGCCGCCGTCCGCAATATTGAAGGTTTTAATAAAAACAGGACCGGGGATCAGAGGGTGCCTTATCTGGTGGTAATCATTGATGAGCTAGCTGACCTGATGATGGCCGGATTTGACGAGGTAGAGCACCTCCTTTGCCGATTAGCCCAGCTTGCACGGGCTACCGGTATTCATCTCGTCGTGGCTACCCAGCGTCCTTCGGTAGATGTGGTTACCGGATTAATCAAGGCTAACTTCCCCACTCGTATCAGCTTTGCCGTTACCTCTCAGGTGGATTCGCGTACCATACTTGATAGCGTCGGCGCTGAGAAGCTTCTGGGCGGGGGTGATATGCTGTATATGCCTACCGAGGCAGGCAAACCGAAGCGTCTTCAGGGATGCTATGTCTCCGACGCTGAGATAGAGAGGCTGGTTTATTTCTGGAATAGCCAGCAAAGGGAGGAAGTGGAAGAGGCAGAGGCAGAGGCAGAGGCGGCTGCACCAAAGATTGAAGACCTTATCCCATCCCTGATTGAGGTCAAAAAAGAGAGCCCGCCCCAGGACCCGCTCATAGAGGCAGCCAGGCAATTAGCACAGGAGCATGAGCACATATCTACTTCCTACCTGCAGAGGAAGCTGCGTATCGGTTACCCACGGGCTGCCCGCATTATGGAGCAGCTTGAGGAGGAACACGGTGAGGGGGAAGAGGGGGGGGGGCTGGTTGGTTAAGGAGTTTAAGACTGAAAATCTGGTTTCAGAGTTGCGGTGCAATTGGCAAGGGCCCTTTGTGGAGGCCTTATGAGCAAGCTCTGGAAGAACATGCTAGGGAAGTGGCCAGACCGGATACAGTGGTTGAGCTTCTTTTCCCGGCGTTCCTGTCTTGTTTCCAGTCTATCATTGTTCATTTCTTTATCGGCTGGTATTCGCCAGCTTCCCTGCGCAACTCAATGATACGGTCTCGTAGCAGCGCCGCCTTCTCGAACTCTAGGCTCCTGGCGGCGGTCTTCATCTGTGACTCCAGCTCTTTAATCAGGCGGGCTATATACTCTCTGGAAGAGGAGGTGGTCACGTAGGGGGTACGAGTTTCAGCTACCATCTTCACCCGCTCGGTAATGTCCTTGATTGCTTTCCTTATCCCCTGTGGGGTAATGCCGTGCTCTCTATTATAAGCTTCCTGGATATGACGGCGACGGCCTGTTTCCGCTATTGCCTTGGTCATAGAGCCGGTAGCGGCATCGGCATACATGATGACGTGTCCATCTATGTGGCGGGAGGCACGCCCCATCGTCTGGATTAACGCCCCCTCCGACCTCAAAAAGCCTTCCTTGTCAGCATCCAGAATTGCGACAAGGCTCACCTCGGGCAGGTCAAGCCCTTCCCGGAGCAGGTTTATGCCCACCACCACATCATAAATGCCTAGGCGGAGGTCACGCAGTATCTCCACCCTTTCCAGGGTATCAATCTCAGAATGAAGGTAGTGGGTCTTTATCCCTATTTCGATCAGGTAGTCAGCCAGCTCCTCTGCCATTCTCTTGGTCAGGGTGGTTACCAGGCAGCGCTCGCTTTTTTCCACACGGGTCTTAATCTGGTCCAGGAGGTTGTCGATTTGTCCCTTGATTGGCTTAACCTCGATTGTCGGCTCAAGAAGGCCGGTGGGTCGGACTAGCTGTTCTACCACCTGCTGGCTGTGCTCGTACTCATAATCTGAAGGGGTAGCCGAGGTGTGGACGGTTTGGTTGATGCGACCCTGGAACTCGGTGAAATCGAGCGGGCGGTTGTCCAGAGCTGATGGCAGGCGAAAACCGTATTCAACCAGGGTTTCCTTACGGGAGCGGTCGCCGTGATACATGCCCCTAATCTGGGGCAGCGTCATGTGCGATTCATCTATAAACAACAGGAAGTCATCGGGGAAGTAGTCCAGCAGTGTCCATGGGGCACTACCCGGAGCGCGCCCTGAGAGGTGGCGGGAATAGTTCTCCACTCCGGTGCAGTAGCCGGCTTCCCTGAGCATTTCCATGTCATAATTGGTGCGAGCTTCCAGCCTCGCCGACTCCAGGAGCTTTCCCTGCCCTTTCAGCTCCATCAGCCTGTCTTCAAGCTCCTGTTTTATATTTTCAATTGCCAGTATCAGCTTATCGTGAGAGGTAACAAAATGCTTGGCGGGATAGATATCCACCGAGTCCAGCTCGGTGAGCAGTTCGCCGGTAAGCGGGTCTATCTCGACGATGCGGTCAACATCATCGCCAAAGAACTCGACCCGAAGTGCCAGCTCCTCGTAGGCGGGCTGAACCTCCATGGTATCGCCACGAATACGGAACCTGCCCCGGGTGAAGTCAATATCGTTGCGCTCATATTGCATATCAACCAGCTGGCGGAGGAGCTTACCCCGGCGGTAGCTATCGCCACGTTTCAGGCTGCAGACAAAGCTGCGGTATTCTTCAGGTTCACCCAGACCATAGATACACGATACCGAGGCGACGATGAGAACATCACGGCGCTCAAAGAGGGCGCGGGTCGCCGCGTGGCGCAGCTTGTCAATCTCATCGTTTATATCCACCTCTTTCTCAATGTAGGTATCAGTTCGTGGAACATACGCTTCCGGCTGGTAGTAGTCATAATAACTGACGAAGTATTCCACGGCGTTATTTGGAAAGAATTCCTTGAACTCGGTGTAAAGCTGGGCAGCCAGTGTCTTGTTATGGCAGATGACCAGAGTCGGCTTCTGCGCTCGCTCAATGACATTAGCCATGGTGAAGGTCTTACCACTACCGGTAACTCCAAGTAGTGTCTGGTGCCCGAAGCCCCTGCTTAACCCCTTCACCAGCTGGTCCACCGCCTGGGGCTGGTCACCGGTCATCTCGAAATCTGCGACTATTTGAAATGATGGCATTTTCGACTCTGCAAAAAGCGTTCTACAGATAGTATATCCATTTGCCGGGCTGGCTTCAATTGGGAGACTAGTTTATTGGATTTCGAGTTGAGGTTATAAGCATATTTCGATTATGTTCAATGGTGGCGCTACGCTTTGCGATGCTGCAGAAGCCGGATGATGTTCACCACGGTGGTAATAACGGCGACAACGAATGCCAGCCACATCCACCATGGGATGATATATTCTGGCGAGGCAGGTGTAGGTGTAGGTGTAGGTGTAGGTGTAGGTGTAGGTGTAGGTGTAGG
>CAYFFA010000004.1:0-15762 GCA_964342375.1 uncultured Dehalococcoidales bacterium
ATGGTCGTGCCCTTTACCTTTTCCCAACCAAGGCTCTGGCTCAGGACCAGTTGCGCAGTTTGCAGGCGTTATTCTGCCCGGAACTGTTCATGGTGGAGGAATTTTCTACCTTTGATGGTGATATCCCGCAGGCCGAGCGAGCTGAGATAAGACAGCGAGCCAGAATAATACTTACCAATCCTGATATGCTCCACGTCGGTATACTGCCCAATCATCAAGCCTGGTCAAGGCTACTGCGCAACTTGAGGTATGTGGTGGTAGATGAAGCCCATATCTACCGTGGTGTTTTTGGCTCTCATGTTGCCGGTGTGCTACGTCGCCTGCGGCGTCTGTGCGACCTTTATGGCTCAACCCCCCAGTTCATTTGCTGTTCAGCCACAATAGGTAACCCCGGTGAGCATGCGCAAAGCCTGGCGGGATTGCCTTTTGAGGTAGTTGATAATGATGGCTCTCCCCATGGTAGGAAGGATTTTGTCTTCTGGAATCCGCCGATTATAGATGAGGCGAAGAGCCTTCGGCGGAGTGCCAATAGTGAAGCGACGGACCTTTTCACCGAGTTAGTGGGGTGTGATATTCGCAGTCTAACCTTTGCTCGCAGCCGGCGGTTGACTGAGCTTATTTACGTCTACTCAAGGCAGAGGTTAGCTGAAACCAGTTCATCTCTGGCCGGGAAAATCAAGGCGTATCGGGCTGGTTATCTCCCCGAGGAGCGGCGGCAGATAGAGAAGGAATTCTTTGATGGCCACCTCCTGGGTGTAGTTGCCACTACAGCCTTAGAATTGGGTATAGATATCGGTGACCTGGAGGCTACGGTGCTTACTGGCTATCCGGGGAGTATTGCCAGCGCCTGGCAACAGGCGAGCAGGAGCGGCCGGGGCAGAGACAGCTCGCTGAGTTTTCTTATCGCTCTAGATAATCCTCTTGATCAGTATTTTATGCATCACCCCGATTACTTTTTTCAGAAAAATTTTGAGAATGCTCTGGTTAATCCCGATAACCCTTATATTTTGCGAGCCCATCTTTTATGTGCTGCCTGGGAACAGCCATTGAGCAACGGTGACGAGGAGTTCTTTGGTTCCGCCTCGAATTGGGAAAGGGCAGAGCTGGAGAGGCAAGGCGCGCTCAGGGAGCGCAGAAAAAGGTGGCACCTTTCACCGTCTACCGCCTACCCGGCTCAGAGTATCAGCATTCGTTCCACCTCGAGGAAGAATTTCGCCCTTTTTGATACCTCTACCAATTCCCTGCTGGAGACGGTAGAGGCCAGTGGGGCTTTTTTCCAGGTACATCCCGGGGCTATTTATCTTCATCAGGGTGAATCATATTTAGTTACCAGACTTGACTTGGCTGGGCATACCGCTTATGCTGAACCGACCACGGTTTCATACTATACCCAGACCAAGGAGCTCACCGATTTGCATATTATCAAAGCAATCCAGAGTAGAAGTTGTGGGCAGGTAAAGGTGTATCTGGGTGAGGTAGAGGTTACCACCATTGTAGTTGGCTTCAAGAGGAAGGAGCAGTTTACCGAGGAGGTGATAGGCGAGGAGCTTCTTGACCTGCCACCTTATCAGTTTCCCACCGTTGCCCTGTGGTTTGACCTCCCACCTGAAGCCGTGGCTCGGCTAGGCGAGGCTCAACTGGACTTTGCCGGCGGATTGCATGCCGCCGAGCATGCGGCTATTGCTATCCTTCCCTTATTTGCCCTCTGTGACCGCAATGATATCGGCGGCGTGTCTACTTCTCTCCACCCTGATACCGGGGAAGCCCAGATATTCGTTTATGATGCCTATCCCGGCGGTATCGGCATTGCCGAGAAGGGTTTCGAGCTGGTGGAGGAATTGTGGCAGGCAACCCTGAGGGCAATCGCTGAATGCCCGTGCAAGGAGGGTTGCCCGAGCTGTATCCAGTCGCCAAAGTGTGGCAATAACAACCATCCCCTGGATAAGAATGCAGCCTGGATGCTGCTGGAGGGGTTGATTAAACTAAGGGGGTGAGGTAGATAAATAACAGCATCAAACAAGGACTGAAGCGCAGCCGTGATACATGGTTCGCCAGGGCGATGAGCCTGTTTGACCGCGCTGCCATAGATGAGGCGGTATGGGATGAACTGGAAGAGCTGCTTATTTCTGCTGATGTTGGTGTCGATACCACGGCGAAGCTCGTTGACCGGGTTAGGCAACGGGCAAAAGAGGAGAAGATTATCCAGAGTTCGGCAGTGCGCAATATCTTAAAGACAGAGATGGTGAACATTCTGGATATTGATTTGCAGGAGACACCTAATTTGTCACCGCCCAGGGTCGTTCTGATGGTGGGTGTCAATGGCGGTGGTAAGACGACATCTACTGCCAAGCTTGCCTGTAGCTCAAAAAGTGAGGGGAGACAGGTCATACTGGCGGCGGCTGATACCTTCAGGGCGGCGGCAATTGACCAGATCAGGCAACTGGGTAAAAGAGTGGGGGTGGAAGTTATTGCTCATCAGCCAGGTGCCGACCCGGGGGCGGTGGTTTATGATGCCTTGCAGGCGGCGCGGAGTCGGCAGATTGATGAGGTAATTATTGACACTGCCGGGAGGCTGCATACCAAGTTCAACCTGATGGAGGAGCTTAAGAAGATAAGGCGGGTAGCGGCTAAGATTGACACCGCGGCTCCACATGAGGTAATTCTGGTTCTTGATGCTACCACCGGTCAGAATGGTTTAATCCAGGCCAGACATTTCACCGAGGCGGTGGGCGTAACCGGCATCTTTCTGGCCAAGCTGGATGGCACCGCTAAAGGAGGTATAGTGCTGGCTATCTGTGACGAATTGAAGATACCGGTCAGGTTCATCGGTGTCGGTGAGGGGCTAGAGGATACGGCCCGCTTCGACGCCGAGAGCTTCGTCGAGGCGCTATGCTCCTCAAGTTAACCTGATAATGGAGGAACGTTGATTGCTATAGATATAAATCCTGTAGCTTTTACCATCGGCTCCCTGAGCATCAGGTGGTACGGCATTATGATTACCATGGCGGTTTTGGTGCTTATCTTGTGGATGATGCGAGAGACCAAAAGGACGGTTGGTCTCTCAGCTGAACCGGTTTTGACCGGGGCACTGGTAGCCATGCCTTCCGGGATAATAATATCAAAATTGCTCCATATTATTGATAACATCGTCGTGGCTAAATTGCACCCCGAGCTTGTCCTGACTGGCGGTGTGATTGACTACACCCAGCACCCGGGTCTGATTTTCAGCAGCGGGGGACTTGCTATCTACGGAGCGGTTTTAGGTGGTGCCCTGGGTCTCTGGATTTACAGCAAGGTGAGCAAGTATCCCTTTGGCCACGTTTCTGATTTGCTGGCGCCCGGCATTATACTGGTTCAGGCTATAGGCAGGGTTGGCTGTGCCATAAATGGATGCTGCTATGGCACACCAACCTCTCTGCCTTGGGGCTTGGTTCGCGCTCACCCCGCTAACTATGCGCCTCTCGGAATAGCCCTTCACCCCACTGAGGTCTACGAGATTATCTATAATCTGATAGTTTTTGGCGTATTGCTCAAACTGAGGGGGCGGCTCAAGCCTGATGGCTCGCTGTTCCTTCTGTATTTAAGCCTGTACTCAGCGTGGCGCCTAGGTATTGGTTTCCAGCGGGTGGGGCCGTCATTTCTCTTCGGCTTACAACAGGCTCAGGTGATAGGCGTAATAATATTAGCTATCGCCATCCCCTTGTTGGTGTACCGGACACACTGGGTGAAGGCAGATGGGGAGTGAAAGCAAATAAGGAGGTGCAGAAATGGATTTGGTTAATCCTGTTCATTATCGGCTGGCTGGGCTGTTTTATAGTGGTAGCCGTAGATTCAGCAATGCGTGGCATTAGTACCGTATTCTGGCGTGTGGCTGCATGCTTTGGTGGCCCATTTGTGCTATTAGCTTACGGAGTAGTTCGTGAGCTAGGTGGCAAGAAATAATAGTTCAAACTTATATACTAGCTCTCAAAATCAATAATTTTCCCCGGATTGAGGGTATTCTTAGGGTCGAAAGACCTCTTTATACCCTTCATAGTGCTGAGGAGTGCGCTGTTCATTTGTATAGAAAGGTACTCCTTCTTATCAAAGCCGATGCCGTGCTCTCCTGATATGAAACGCGGTCAGCGCGACTACCTCGTCGGCGCAAAATCTAGGATATTGAGCCTGATGGTTTCCTTTCCACGCCACCGGTCTATTTCCATGTTGTAGACGATGTCAAGCGGTGAGACTACCTCAGTCCGATAATCGCCTGACCTGAAAGCTACCCCATCCCATAGCACACTACCCTGTTTTAGTTTTAGCCTCAGGTGCTCACCGCTATTACCCATGGTGCGGCAATCGACGACCTCTACTCGGCGGCTGAGGAATGCGGGTGCCGGATTACCACGACCGAAGGGCGCTAGCTTCTGAATTGTCTGGAAGGTATCCCCGGTGAGTTCAGGCAGGGCGGCCTCGACGTCAATATCCAGGTGAGGTCGGAGGTCAAGCCCCTCTAGTTGGCTGGTGGCAAGCTGAGAAAGCTCTTGCTGGAGACGAGCCAGGTTCTTGGTCGGCAGGGTAAAGCCGGCGGCCTGCGAGTGCCCGCCGAAATGAGACAACAAACGGCTGCATTGTTGCAGAGCCGAAGTAATATTGAACTCGGGGATACTGCGACAACTGCCGCTGCTTAGCTGCTCGCCGGTTCTGACAATAATAGCTGGGCGGTAGAATTCTTCTGTTATTCGGCCGGCTACCAGTCCTACGATTCCAATAGGGTAGTCCTTGCCGATGGCTATCAGCAGTGGCGAAATCCCCTGTGCCGATATTTGCTCCCTGGCTTTGGTCAGGACTCTGGTGGTTAGTCTCTGCCGTTCCGTGTTTTTCTGGTCCAGCCATATTGCCAGCCCACGGGCTTCTTCGGATGAGTTTGTCATCAGCAGTTTATAGCTGGTCATGGCGTGTGCCAGTCTGCCTGCGGCATTTAACCGTGGGGCTAAAACCCAGGAGATACTTTCTGAGTCGAGGCTGCCGGGGTTCAGTCCTGTCTGGGTTATCATTTCCCTGATGCCGAGGCGGGAGGTGTCATTGATTAGCTTTAACCCTTCCTTAACCAGATAACGATTTTCCCCCAGCAGCGGTGCCATATCAGCTATGGTTCCCAGGGCTGCCAGGTCTATCAGTTTGCCCAGGTGCTCTTCCTTGCCGATGCTCTGGAACAGGGCTTGAAGAAGCTTGAGGGCTACTCCGGCCCCGCTTAGCTCGGAGAAAGGATAGTTTGAGTTGGGTAGCTTGGGGCTAACGGCAGCCACGGCAGGCGGGATTTCAGGCAGAGCGGTATGATGGTCGGTAATGATAATATCCAGCCCCATCTGTTTTGCCCTTTTGGCCTCGGGGAGGGCAGTAATCCCGCAATCAACGGTAATAACCAGGCTGGTGCCCTGGCGGTGAAGATTCTCCAAGGCGGCGGTTTTAAGTCCATAACCCTCGGTCATGCGGTGGGGTATGTAAGGGGTGGCTTTTCCGCCGAGGATTGATAGGCCCTGGATGAGCAGGGCAGTGGCGCTGATGCCATCGACATCAAAGTCGCCATAGATTGCAATGTTTTCCCCGGAAAGTAAAGCCTGATAAATTCTGGCTACCGCTTGGTGCATATCAGGTAACAGGAAGGGGTCGCCTGACAGACGTTTATCACCGCTAACAAATAGCTCGGATTGTGCGGGCTCAGCTATGCCGCGGTTGAACAGCAGCTGAGATATTAATGGAGGAAAAGCTGAGGCATGGAGCACATTTTCTGGAACTGGTGGCAGAAGATTCCAATGGCTATGGTTCAAGATTATGCCTCAGAATATCGCCTAAAGATTAGAACCGAGTTATGACCGCCAAAGCCAAAGGCGTTGGACAGAGCCGTGGTGACCTTGACCTGGCGAGTTGCGCCGGGCACATAGTCCAAATCACATTCGGGGTCGGGATGGGTAAGATTTATCGTCGGTGGTATGAGCCCGTTCTGGATAGCCATAATGCTTATCGCTGCCTCGATAGCCCCGGCAGCACCGATGAGATGGCCTAACATTGACTTGGTGGAGCTTGTTGGAATGCGGTAAGCATCGTTGCCGAACACGGACTTTATTGCCATCGTTTCCACCTTGTCGTTTAAGGGCGTGGATGTGCCGTGGGCGCTAATATAGTCAATTTCAGTGGCGGCCACCCCTGCTTTATCGAGCGCCATTTGTATGGCTCGAGTGGCACCATCCCCATCTACATCCGGCTGGGTCATATGGTAGGCATCCCCGCTGATTCCGTAGCCGATGATTTCTGCCAGGATGTTTGCCCCCCGTTCTTGGGCCACGGAGAGGCTTTCCATGACAAGTATGGCAGCGCCCTCGCTGATGACAAAGCCATCCCGTTCCGCGTCAAAGGGACGGGAGGCGCGTTGCGGATCGTCATTTCGTGTGGAGATGGCTTTGTTGGCGTTGAAGGCGGCGATGCCTATCGGGTTTATTATGGAGTCGGCGCCGCCGGCTATCATAACCTGGGCATCGCCATGTTTGATGATTTCATAAGCGATGCCAACAGCATCAGAGCCGCTGGAGCAGGCTGAGACAGTACAGATGTTTGCCCCCTTAGCTCCCAGGGCAATTGATACCTGGGCTGAAGCCATATCGGCTATCATCATCGGTCCTAGGAAGGGATTCACTCTGTCTGGTCCCTGTTCCAGCAGCACGCTTATTTGTTTAAACAGGGTAGTCAGTCCACCGATGGCACTGCCGACTACGACGCCGATGCTATCCTCGTTAGCGGGGTCTATACACAGTCTGGCGTGCTCCACCGCCTGCCTGCCGGCGGCAACCGCCAGTTGAGCAAAGCGGTCCATGTGGCGGGCATCCTTGCGGTTCATATAATCGGAGGGCTCAAATCCCTTTACCTCGCCGGCAAACCTGGTCTCCATATGTTCGGGGTCAAATAGGGTGATATAGTCAATGCCGGACTTGCCGGCAATAATACCTTCCCAGGTGGTGGACATATCCAGTCCCAATGGGGTCAGGGCACCTATGCCGGTAATCATGACTCTGTTTTCGGGGATATTTGTCAATTTCACCTCCCTGTCTCAAGAAAGGCGGGAATTATATTTGAAATAACTTTGCCTTTTACTCAATGGTTACTATATATTCTGCCATAATTCAGGATTACCTGCAAGGAGGAATATCCTCTGGTATAATATTGTTATCTGCAGAGGGGGTAAGGTGAGCGAGAAGACGAAAAAGATGACGGTTGCTCTGGGTACCATAGGCTGTAAACTCAATCAGGCGGAGACGGAGCTTTTAGCCGAGCAACTGGATGAGGCGGGATACAGGCTGGTATCTCAGATCGATGAGGCTGATGTCTACATACTCAATACCTGCACGGTTACCCACGTTGCCGACCGCAAGTCCCGTCACTGGCTGCGGCAGGCGCATGAGCGAAATCCTGACGCCTGGCTGGTGGCTGTCGGCTGCTACGCCGAGCGGGCGTCCCAGGAGCTGGCCCGGATTGATGGGGTTGACCTTGCCGTGGGCAATGAGAAAAAACCGCAGTTACTGGAGCTGCTGAAGGAGTCGGGTTGTATCGGCGGTTCAGCACGTGTTCAGGGGGAAACTGCGGCTGACCGTTATCTTGCTTTGCGGACTCGCGCCTTCATCAAGGTCCAGGATGGCTGCAACAGCTTTTGTTCCTACTGTATCGTGCCCCGAGTGCGGGGTGGGGAGAAAAGCCTGCCCGTTGAGCAGGTTGTTGCCGGGGTCAGGCGGCGGGCGGTTGATGGCTGTAAAGAGGTGGTGCTGACCGGGACCGAGATTGGCGCGTATAGCTGCGACGGGGTCGGGTTGGAGGGGCTACTGGAGCATATCATAGCCGAGACCGCTGCGACCAGGTTAAGGCTATCCTCCCTCCAGCCCCAGGAAATCTCGCCTGAGCTTATCGGGTTATGGCGCGACGAGAGGCTATGCCGCCATTTCCACCTGTCTCTCCAGAGCGGCAGTGACGCAGTGCTCGGTCGGATGAAGCGGAGCTATACAGTAGATGATTATCAGCGGGCGGTGGCTCTAATCCGTGACGCTATGCCTGGGGCAGCCATCACCACCGATGTTATCGTTGGCTTTCCCTGCGAGACCGATGAAGAGTTTCATGAGAGCTATGAGTTCTGCAAGCGGATGGAGTTTGCCCGGATTCACGTCTTCCCTTATTCGCCGCGACAGGGGACTCAGGCTGCCCGGATGCAGGGCAGGGTAGCCGATAAGGTTAAGAGGCAGCGCAGCCAGCAGATGCTGGCTCTGGCCAAAGAAAGCATTAATAACTTCAGCCGGCGGTTCCTGGGCAGGACTATGACCGTACTGTGGGAGAAGCAGACCGATGGCATCTGGTCAGGCCACACCGATAATTATATAAAAGTGTATACCAGAAGCGGCGAGGACTTAACAAACAAGTTGTTGTCGGTGAAGCTGGTGGAAGTCAGGAGGGATGGGGTATGGGGGGAGAAGCATTGAAGCACTTTTGGTTGCTATATTCGCAGAGCACTTTCACCTGTTGCTTTTATCCCACCCCTATCTCCAAAACTACCGATGTCTCAATCTGTCGCCGGGGGATATCCCAGTAGGTTTTTAGTAGCTTGTCCCCATCGGGCAGGATACTGAAGCTGCGCCTTTGGTAGAAGTCGATTGCCCACTGGGCATCAGCCCATGTCCCCACCAGCAGGCGGGGAGCGGCACCCAGACCCTCAAGGTGATTCAGGAGCTCGCTGCCTATTCCCTGTCGCTGCCATCGGGGTAACACATATGAGTGGCGGATGAGGGTAATATCTTTAATCGGCTCAAACCCCATCACCCCCACCAGCTCTCCGTCTGCCTCCCAGCCAAAGAAGGTTATCCGCTTCATCTCCCGCTCCAGTTCGTCCATAGACATATAGGGTTGATGATAGCAGTCAGCGGGGATAACACCTTGGTAAGCTTTGGCTGCCTCGTTGATGATAAAATATATCCTATCCATATCGTCAGGCTGGCATTCACGAACCATAAATTTATTGTAGCACATGCTGGCTATAAAATGGTGAACTGGATACTGTTATGGTATAATCTAGAAAATCCCTTCTTGGTGGGACCTGTCAACCCTGACCGCCAAACTTCCGTATGCAGGGGGACAGGTCGATTTTATTAACTTTAGGAGTAGTGGAATGCACAATATTATTGGCACAGAGTTCGAACCGAAGAGAATAATCGATAATCCTTCCGAGGATAAGCTCAGGGAGTGGGCGATGGAGAAGGGTGGAGCCATAACTGAATTTGGCAACCTATCGGTGGTTACTCAGGTGCGGAATCGGATTGCCAAATTCACCGAGGTGGTGATGGGTGAGCTTGAAGGGGAAGATTCTCGGCTTATCCATAAAGTTATGGACCATTTGAGAGATAAAGAGATGATAATGCTGGACAGGGTAATGTGCCATACACCTGGCTTCAAGAGGAATTGCCGTGTCTATGTTACCGCTGACTATCCCCGGATACCGTTGATGTGGGGCAATACCCTGTTTCCCCCGGAGGGGGGCAAGCCAGATTTCGTTACCATTACCGTGCCTGAATGGCCGGTAAAGAAAACCATGGTATTTCCTGACTCCGGCATGACGCTGATTCTGGGGAGCGACTACAAGGGCGAGAATAAGAAGGCGATGTTGCGCCAGGTAATGTATTGGGCGAAGAATGAAGGGAATCTGGGATTACATGCAGCGAGTAAGATTGTGCGGGTATTTCGGGATGGTAAATTGAGAGATTTTGGCTTTCTTCTCTTTGGTCTCAGCGGCACTGGGAAGACGGCGCTCTCCTGCCATTCCCACTGGCTGCGTCCCCCGGAAAGGGTAGTGATTCGCCAAGACGATGTGGTAATACTGATGGCTGATGGCAGCGCTATCGGCACTGAGGAGTCCTTCTATCTGAAGACCGAAAACCTGGAGCCCAGCGCGCAGCCGCTTCTGTATGCGGCGGCGATAAGCCCCCGGGCTATACTGGAAAATGTCTGGGTAGAGCCGGAAACAGGCAAGGTGGATTTCTTCGATTCTACATTAACCTCTAATGGTCGGGGGATGGTTAAACGGGGAGATATTGCATTTACTGACAGCGATATTGACTTGGAGAAGGTTGATTTTATGATATTTATCACCCGGCGCAATGATATTATGCCGCCGGTAGTGCGTCTTGGCCCAGAATGGGCAGCTGCCGCCTTTATGCTTGGGGAGTCAATAGAGACCTCGGCTGGTGACCCTACCCAGGCAGGTAAATCGCTGAGGGTGGTTGGCACCAATCCCTTTATCGTTGGAGAAGAGGAAGAAGAGGGCAAAATTTTCCTCAGCCTGCTCAGGAATAATCCTGGCATCCAGTGTTTTATCATAAATACGGGCATGGTGGGTGGTACAGATAGAGGGCAGAAGATAACTCACAGGGACTCTCTAAAGATGCTGGAGATGATAGCCCGCGATAAGATTGTGTGGAAGAAGGACGAATACTGGGGTTACGAGGTGCCCGTCGAGATACCTGAGGTAGACTTAAGCCGTTTTGACCTGCAGGCTTACTATCCAGAAGAGCAGATAAAGGAGCTCTCAGAGGCGTTAAAGAAGGAGAGGTTGGAATGGCTCTCCAAATTCACGCGGTTAGACCGGGATATTATTAACGCTATTCAGCCGTAGAATGGCGTCAGAGCAACTGCAGGCGTTTATACTTGCCGTCAGAGCACACGATATGAAAGCTACAACTTCGGCGATAGGCCAGAATACAGTTCAAGTTGGAATTATTGGTTTCGGGCGTTTCGGGAAACTTATTGCCCGAATCATAAAATCGAAATCTGGAAATGTCCGCATCCTCGTCTTTGCCCGGAAAAGGAAGAAGCTTGGAATCAGTGGAGGCGTTGAGTATGCCAGTCTTGACAACGTTTGTAACTCCGACGTGATAATACCATGCGTACCTATTTCTTCCTTTGAAGCGGTAATAAAGTCTATATGCGGGAAAATCAAGTCGGGGGCTTTGCTCGTAGACGTATGCTCGGTGAAGATTCATCCGGTGGCGGTGATGACGAAGTATGTCCCGGCCAATGTGGAAATCCTGGCGACTCATCCGGCTTTTGGTCCGGAGAGCGCCAGGCGGGGCTTGAAGGGCCTAAAAATAATTTTACATACAGTTAGAATCTCGCCGTCAAAGTTTGCCAAAATAAAGCAGTATTGCCGGGATATCGGTCTCGCAGCGATAGAGATGAGTCCGGAAGAGCACGATAAATTGACGGCATTTTCCCTCGCCTATACGCACCTGGTAGGTAGAATTGGTGAGAGGATGAATATTAAAAACACGGTCATAGATACCAGAGGGTTTGCCCAGCTTCTAAAAGTGCAGGGTTATGTTGTAAACGATACATTCACGCTCTTTCAGGATATGCATAATTTTAATCCCTATGCCAAAGAGATGCGCCAGCAAGTTCACCGGGCGCTGGTTGAAATAGAGGCGGAACTGACTTCCGAGTAGTGGGATGGTTTAGCATGTATAAGGTCTCAATTCAGGGTTACCGGGGCTCATTTCATGATATAGTCGCCAGGGAAAGATTTACCGATGCTCCACAGATTATTGAGAAGGGTGACTTTGGTGGAGTATTTGAAGATGTAAAGAGCGGCTCGGCTGATTTTGGCGTTGTTGCCATAGAAAACTCAATCGCCGGTTCATTTCTGGAAACTTATGACCTTTTACTGAAGTACGACCTCGAAATTGTGGGGGAAATGTATCTAAGGATAGTGCTCAACCTGATAGCGCTGCCCGGTGTGACGCTACAGGATGTAGCCCAGGTGTATACGCACCCGCGAGCAATGCAGCAGTGCCTGAGCTTTCTGGAGAAGCACCCCGAAATCATAAGGATTGAGACTGATGATACTGCCGGCAGCGTGAAGATGATTAAGGAAATGGGACTTCGGAATGCAGCCGCGATTGCTGGCGGACTAGCTGCCGAGATATATGACATGGAAATATTGGACAGGGGCATTGAGACTGACAAGAAGAATTATACCCGGTTCCTGATTATTTCCAGAGAGCCCAGGTTTGCCGAGAAGGCGAGCAAGGCATCACTTGTCATCCGAACTAATAATCGTCCGGGGAGCTTATCTGAGTGCTTGAAGTGTTTTGCCGATGAAGGGGTTAACCTTTCCAAGATTGAGTCAAGACCAATAATCGGTAAGGTCTGGCAGTACTATTTCTACCTGGATTTTGAAGCAGGGCGGGATGCTCCCGGGACCAGGCAGGCCCTCAAGGAATTGAACAAGGTAGCCTCCATGGTAAAGATTCTGGGTAGCTATGAAAAGGGCGAATTCATCGAAAGGTAAGCCTCTTAAAAGTGGTAATAAGGTATGAAAGTCGGGGTTTTAGCTTTACAAGGTGCATTTATAGAGCATATCCATATTATGCAGCAGCTGGGGGTGGAGGCTTCACCGGTTCGTCTGCCTGGTGAACTTGATGGCTTGGACCGCCTCATTATCCCTGGCGGGGAAAGCACTACTATACTCAATTTGATGCACAGCTTCGACTTCGCTCGACCGTTGAGAGAACTGGCTCAAGCCGGGCTTCCCATTTTAGGAACCTGCGCCGGGATGATATGTCTGGCTCGGAAGGTGTCTAATTCAGATTCTGGTATGGAGACCTTATCTCTTATGGATATGGAAGTTAGACGTAATGCCTTTGGGAGACAGGTAGATAGCTTTGAGACTGAACTGGCGGTGCCGGCTCTGGGCCAGGAATCATTCCCCGGTATCTTTATTCGTGCTCCTATTATTGAGAAAGCCGGATCGGAGGTGGAGATACTGTCTCGGTTGCCTGACGGCACTGCTGTTGCTGCTAGGCAGGGAAAGATGGTGGCCACTACTTTCCATCCTGAGCTGAGTACAGACTCGCGGTTACATCACTACTTTTTAAAAATAGCTGCCTCTCAGTGATTAGAGGGCTATTTGGGCTTTAATTTGACAGAAAACTTACCCCTGGAGTTACAATTAATTAAAAACAAGGAGAGATGAACAATGGCTGGTTTTTGGACATGAAAATGTAAAAACTGTGACTATGAGGTACAGACCAGCGGTGAGCATGAGTTCTATAGGGATAAGAATGGAAAACGCAAACCCTATGGGCATCCTGTCCCTGTGGGAATAGAGGCCGAAGAGATGGGAGTGAAATGTTTCACGACAGCACGTTTCTGTATGGAATGCATGAAAGTGAGGGAAGTCATAATACGAGAATTTGAAATACCGATAATAGACGGTGACCCTTGGGGGCCTTATGATAGCTCGGTTAAAGAATATGAAGCTCTGTGTCCTAAGTGTGGCACAAAACTCAAAGAGCAATTAGACGATGATATCTGTCCCAAATGCAAAAAGGGCAGATTTGAAAGCAGTAGTTTTATGATGTCGTAACTTGACCTTAGGGTGCTTGAGTAATAAGAACGAAGATTAGATTTAATACCTGGTGAGTAAAGGGGCATCCCTGCTCGAGAAAAGAAGCCCCTTTATTTATTTAGCAGACTTGATCAGCCTTGGTGGATTTGTAGTGGTTGCCTGTGGGTGGGTGGTTAAAATATAAAAGTAGGGGAGTTATCCCAATAACCGATGGTGTTATTGCAACAACTCAGTTGCTACACTATTTATCTCTCGCCCGTCTGCTTTTCCCTTGAGCTGAGCAATAAGTATGGGCATAATCTTGCCCTTGTCGGAGATTCCTTGCGCTCCCACCTCCTCAATAACACGTCGGGCTGCGGCTATAATTTCATCCCGTGTTATCTGCTGGGGTAAATATTCCTGGAGGATAGTCAGCTCAGCTTCTTCTTGAGCTATCAGGTCCTGACGGTTTCCCTGCTTGAAGGCTTCAATACTCTCATGACGTTGTCTGGCTTCCTTGGCAATGAGGCCAAGAACATCGGCATCAGCTAGAGCAGCTTGCCGGGCAATTTCAGCATTTTTAATGGCTGCCATCACCAGTCGGATGACCGACCGTCTTACCTTATCCTTTCCTCTCATTGCTTGCTCAAGGTCATGCGTTAGCTTTTGCTTTAAGGGGGATTCTAAGTGGCCTGTATTTTGAAGTTTTGTTTCCATTTTAGCCTGGGAAGATAATATTTGCTATCGTCTTGGTGCTCTGGCACTCTTGCGTCTCTTGGCTGCTTCCTTGCGCTTACACTTAACACTTGGCTTCTCGAAGTGTTCCCGTCATCGCATCTCAGACAGAATGCGGTCTTGCCGCACTCTTTTATTAAATCGTCTGAGTAAACTATTGAAACCCTCGTTTCCACCAGCTATCACACAATTCTAACTGGCACAGGCAACTCTGTCAAGGAATGATATCTTGTCGCATTTTGGGTGGGGTTGACAAAAGCGGCCATTTCGGTTAGTATTGTTTTAATAAAGCAATGTCTAATTATCGGATATTATGACTTTATTGGATAGTTATTATAATGCGATAGAAGCCAGCCGTCGTCTGGGGATTCATCCTGAGACGGTTAAGCGGTTGTGTCGGCAGGGGGATTTACCGGCGGTAAAGATTCATAATACCTGGCTGATTAATAGAGATATTCTGGAGAATTTCGCCGGCACCTACAGTCCAAACCGTGGTGCCAGGAAAAGATTGATAAAATAGTCGAGGTGAACAATAAAGGAAATAAAGCACGAATAAAAATCTTGTCCTCCTGCAAAGGGGAGGAGAAGTGGGAGGTTGCAAAATGAAATATAGAAAAATGTTTTGCGTTCTGGCTTCGGCTATCATCCTTGCTCTGTTGATGGCGGTCATTCCGGCAACGCCGACACTGGCGGTTGAGAGGGACATCGTGCTCAGTGCTAGTAGTGGCAATATTGGTGATGAAATTACCGTCACCGGGATAGACTGGCAACCTAGTACTGATGAACCGGCAGTTGAGAGGCGAGTTTCCATTTACTTTGCCGGGGACGAAGTTGCCAAAGGCAAATACATTGACACCCACGTTGACACGTACTTCAAAATGGTGGCGGATCCTGAGGTTGGCTATGCAGATGATGCCGACGCGGGGGAATTTAGCGGCACCTTCATAGTGCCTTCACAACTTCTCAATGGCACTGATGATGAAGATGTTACATTCGGTACCTATTATATCTATATTACCAAGATAAGTAACAATTATATATATGCGGTTGCCGAATTTACTGTAGTGGGCGGCGAGATTACGATAACTCCCGCCCATGGCATAGTAGGCACCGAGGTAGAGATTAGTGGTATTGATTTCGGTAACAGGGAGGATATCTATATAGAATACGATGGTGAGGATGTACAGATAGAGAGTGGTGACGACGAAACCGACAGGAATGGTGAATTTGCGGACAGTTTAATCATCATTCCTGAAAGCACCGCCGGCGCCCACATCATAACTGTTATTGGCGATGAGTCAGAGACTCAGGTCACGGCTGCTTTTACCGTAGAGCCACAAATGAGTATCAGCTCTACCTCGGGGTTGTCGGGCATCGAGTTAACCGTGACTGGCACCGGTTTTGGTAATAGGATAGATGTTTTCATCTACTTTGATAACGTTGAGGTAGTAGAAGAGGAGACTGATAGAGACGGCAGTTTTGATGTTAGCTTTACGGTGCCGGCCTTAGAGGGCGGTACCTATGATGTGGAGGCTGAGGATAAAGATGGCAACTTAGATAAGGCAGAGTTCACTATAGTTGCGAGCATGGATATGGATCCGACCAACGGCGAAGTTGGCACCGAAGTTACTGTCTCT
>CAYFFA010000004.1:15862-34518 GCA_964342375.1 uncultured Dehalococcoidales bacterium
GGAATAGCTACCGCGGTTGCTGACGCTAACGGGGCTTTTACAGCCGTCTTCGCTGTCCCGATGAGCACAGGGGGAAGCCATATTGTTGTTGCGAGCGACGCCGCCGGTGAAAAGAGCGCTACCTTCACCTTTATTCCCAGTATGAGCATGGATATGGATCCGACCAACGGCGAAGTTGGCACCGAAGTTACTGTCTCTGGCACCGGCTTTAGCGGGGCGGTTACTATCAAGTATGATGATACTGGAATAGCTACCGCGGTTGCTGACGCTAACGGGGCTTTTACAGCCGTCTTCGCTGCTCCGGCCAGCACCGGTGGAGAGCATACCGTAACCATTAGTGATAGTGCCAATGTAATGCAGGCGACCTTTATTATGGAGTCGGAAGCACCATCAGTGCCAGCGCTGCAGTTACCGGGGGCGGGTGACGAAATAGAGGCGGATGAAGATGCAGATGCAGTGATTTCTTTAGACTGGGAGGATGTTACTGACCCCAGCGGTGTAACCTATACCCTTCAGATTGCCTCCGATGCTGATTTCACTACCATGATGCTGCAAAAGGAAGCGCTGACCAACTCGGAATACACCATCGACGAGGCGGAGAAGCTGGAGCCAACTGAAAAGGAAGCCCCCTACTACTGGAGGGTTAAAGCCACAGACGATGCATCTAATGAGAGCGTGTGGTCAACCGCTAGGTCATTTTATGTTGTTGGTGTCCGCGGCGGTGGCATTACCCTGCCTGATTGGGCTAAATATGCTCTGATAGTGCTGGGGGTAGTATTCGTCGGTTTGCTTGGTTTCTGGATAGGCAGGAAAACCGCCTACACCTACTATTAAGAGTGCAGTGCCGGGCTCTCCTGATGCTCACTCACTAATGAGGCGAGAGGGGATGGCGCTATCTCCTCTCGCTAGTGTGTCCTCACCGTGCTTTTCTTAATGGAATGAGTGCACTTATTCCTCTTTCGATTCCTCTTCAGGTGGTGGGGCTCCTTCAGGAGCTTCCGCTTCAGCTTCAACTCCCTCTTCCACGGCTACCTCCTCCTCCATCTCTATATACCGCACACTAATTCTCACCACTACATGTCCCGGGTCATTCAAGACAGCGACCCCTTCGCCTAGTGCAATGTCCTTCACTCGAATCATTTGCTCTGGATCAGTGAGCGAACTTATGTCGCTCTCTACGTCTGTAGGAATCTCATCAGGGAGGCATTCAACAGTCAAGCTAGTGAGTTCATGCACCAGGCTGTTCTCCTTCAACTTCAGAGCTGGTGCTTCCCCGGTTAAAACAATGGGGACCTCTACCCTTATTTTTTCCTCCATTCTCACCTGGTAGAAATCTACGTGAAGTAACTCGCCTGTTCGTGGGTCTCTCTGGACTTCGCGAGCCACAACGTTCCTTGGCTTTTTGTCATTATCAAGCTTGATACTGATAAGCCTCGTCTTCCCTGCCTGGGTCAGGATGCGATGCAATTGAGCTGTGTCACATTGCAATGTCTCTGACTTGATACTGTGACCGAAGAGGTGCACAGGCATGACTCCCTGGCGGCGTAGAAACCTGACCTTTTTACCAAGGGTCTCCCGGGTAGTAGCCTCTAATTCTATTTTATCCATTTGCCTCTCTTTTTTATTAATGTCATTAATTTATAAGGACGACTGTCCTCATGATATATGCTTCTACTTATTATAGCGGACAAAGCGGTCTTTTGATACCTTCCTTTTCTGGTATTAAGGAGCACCAATGACGGTGCTTACACACATAAACATAACAATTATCAGTTTGTGAGATTTATCTGATTTGCAATTCGTGGCTGACTATATTCCGATGAAAATCAGCATCACCAAACGAAAATTCATCGGTACGAGCCTTCCTGTAGAATATTGATACATCATGGTCCTCCATGAAGCCTACGCCGCCATGCACTCTCAATCCCAGAAAAGTAACTCGTTTAAAAGCATCGCTTGCCCATGCCTTAGCCATAGATACTTCCTTCTTGCAGGGAAGGCTCTCGCTTAACATCCATGCCGCTTGATATGTGGTCAGCCTCATACCGTCGACATCTGTTGCCATATTGGCGCAGTGGTGCTGGATAGCCTGGAAAGTACCGATAAAGCGACCAAATTGTTGCCTCTCTTTGGAATATTGGATTGCCATATCCAGCACCCTCTGGGCACCACCAAGCATCTCTGCGCATTTGGCCACTGCGGCTAATGCAAGTATCCTTTCAATAGCTTCCCAGCCTGCATCCGCTTCTCCCAGAACAGCGTTTTTAGAGACTCTGGCTTCTTTGAAGATAACTTCGCATTGCTTGGAGCCGTCTACCGTCGTAAGCAAGTTACGCTCAAGGCCTGGACTTTTACCATTAACCAGAAACACCGTTATTCCTTGGTCAGGTTCTCCTGCTGGGCTGGTCCGGGCAACGCATATTAATAAATCGGCTATATGGGCATCAGGAACAAATAGTTTGGAGCCCGATAGGATGAAACTATCGTTATCAGGAATAGCCTTTAATGTAACCGCCGATGGGTCAAAGCTGGCATCAGCTTCGGTGAGGGCGAGGGTGGCCAGTAAATCACCCCTGCAGAGTTTGGGGAGGAACTCCTTTTTTTGCTCATCGGTTCCCATATGTAGTATTGGTAGTCCACCAAGTACTACCGTGGAGAAGAACGGACCGGGAAAAGATACGCGCCCCATCTCCTCAAGTAGTATCGCCAGCTCAAGGAAGTTAAAATCCTCGCCACCATAATCGCTCGGAAACACTAGCCCCAGCCAGCCTAAATCGGCTATCTCGCGCCATAATTCAGGAGGATATCCTCGTTCATCCTCCATCATCTCTCTTACCAGTGTCCCCGGGCACTTGTCGGCGAGGAAATCACGAGCCATCTTTCTCAGCATCTCTTGCTCTTCACTCAGGTCGATATCCATATGAGTCTCCTCTATATTATGACTAAATAATTCTTATCCTCGGGGTAATCCTAACTGCATAGCGATAATATTTCTCTGGATTTCGCTGGTTCCTGCGGTTATTAAGCTTCGAGTAGCCCTGTTATAGAGTACCCGCCCTGGTCTACCATCATCAATAGCATGTTTCGAGCCCATGTTCAGTTGTCCATAAGGAGCAATAATCTTCATCCATTCAGCAGCCAGGTTATATGCCGTCTCGCTGCCGAACATCTTGGTCATGGACGACTCATAGGTCGGGATAGCGCCCTTCTCAATTATGCAGGCGATGCGAAGCCCGAATAGACGTGCCACCTCTATGTCGATAGCCAATTGAGCTACATCTTGTCTCACTGTCGGGTCATCGGCAATCGGTTTACCATTACGTTTGGTATTCCTGATGTAGTCTAGTAACGTCTCAAGCTCATAAATGTTTTCGCCGGCATGCCAGGTTCGCTCGAAAGCTAGGGCAGCTATTAGATACTCCCAGCCTCGGTTCTCTTCACCGACCAGGCGGTCGGCGGGAACCTTTACGTCATCATAGAAGACTTCATTTGTTCTGATCTTACCTAGACCGGTGAGGGGTCGGATAGTGATGCCCGGGCTCTTCAGGTCAACAATGAACATCGATATGCCGCGATGCTTTTTAGCGGCGGGGTCGGTTCTTGCTGCTAGCCAGTGATATTGAGAGTAATGGGAGGCGGTATTAAACACCTTCTGACCATTTATTTTATAATAATCACCGTCTCTGACCGCGCGTATTTCTAGGGAAGCAAGGTCGGAGCCGGCTTCTGGCTCTGTGTAGCCCAGAGAGAATTCTATTTCCCCTCTGGCAATTCTGGGCAGGAATTCCTCTTTTTGCTCCTCGGTGCCAGAATGCAGGATTACCGGTCCAGCCATACCCACCCCAACCGCAGCCAGCCTGCCAAGGCAGTATGCCAACTCCTCAGATACTATATATCTTTCCATGTGGGAGGCGCCAAGGCCGCCATATTTTTGGGGCCATGAGGGGGTGAGATAGCCTTTAGCTCCCGCCTTTCGCATAAATTCCCATGTATATGGACCCCACCCGGCGCCACTTATCTCTTCCTGTTTAACCTTTTCTATTAATTCAGACTCGCTCTGCAGGAATTGGCGGACTTCTTGGCGAAATTCCTCCTCTTCCTTTGTATACCTGAACTCCATGATAATACTCCTATCTGTTAGCGGGAAATTTTGTTTCTTCAGTATAATAAGCACCAGCTATCTCTGGTGCCTAAAACCGGAGCAATTTGCCGTGAACATCAGCATCCAGTTATTGCTATCAGGGGCTCAAGGAGATGGTAACATGGTAGCCAGTTTTCTGTCAACTCAGCCTGTTCACTTTGAGTGTGAAATTATGTCACATCTACTTAGGGGCAAAACTTGAATTCCGACTCTTTCCTTGAGGAGGTTTTCCGCTTCCTTTACCGGTTTTTGCGCTTTTGTCCTGCGTGAGCTATCCACCCTGAGTTCCGAGGGGTAAATCAAAAAAATTTGTGGCGTTTTTCGCGGTTGTTTGAGCCAGCTCTTGCTCACCTGCCCCTCTTATTTTGGCCACTGCTTTTAAGGTTCTTAAGGTATCGGCTGGCTCAGACTGCCATCTGAGATCTGTTCCGTAGCTGACCGGCGAATCTGTCTCAATTAACAGATGTTCCTGAGATACGGCTTTTACTGCCCTTCTGTGTTCTTGATGATATTCAGCCGCTGGAGTAGCTGAAATGTAATAGCCCAGCGAGACTATGTCTCTGAGGATGCTGGAAGGTCCGGTATACCAGTGAAATACTGCCTTTTCCATCCCGGCTTCTTCTACCAGAGATAAGGCGTCTCTCCATGCATACCGGCAGTGAATTATCACCGGCTTCCGATGTTTTCTGGCAATGACCAGAATTTCTCTCAATACTGATTTTTGCAGTTCCTTTGGCGCCATCGCTATTATTTTTTTATGGTAGTCCAAGCCTATTTCACCTATCCCCTTCGCTTCGGCTATATGCTCTTCAATGAATTCTAAATTACGGTCTATCCGGGAGGTATTTAACATTGCGGGGTGAAACCCCAGAGCCGGGTAGACAAAACCTTTATATTTCTCGGTAATTTCAAGTATCTGGCCATTCGATTGATAATCTGAGCCGACAGCGATTATGCCTATTAGCCCTGTGGATTTTGCCCTGTCAATGACTGCTCTAAGGTTTTCTATCTCTTCTAAGTGGCAGTGAGTGTCAATTAACTCCAAGGACCCCCCCCCAATTTAGAGATGGGCCTTAAACCATTCGAGGCTTAGTCCGATTATCCTGTCAAGGTGCTCCGGGTTATCAAATGCGTGATTTGCCCCGTCAATTATTTCAAGTCGTTTCGGCTCGTTGGCAAGGCTGTACAGGGTGTTGGCATCTGCCACCGGAACAACATCATCCTGGCTTCCGTGTACCACGAGAAGCGGATGGTGGATCTTTTTTACCTCATCGTCGATATTGTATCTGAGTAGGTCCAAGTAGAAACCTATCTTCAGTCTTTTGCCAGAACCAAGCTCAATGTAGCCTATCTCTATAGCTCGGGCAGCTTTCCCCTCGCTTTGGAAGGGGATGTGGGACGGGGTGGCTAGAGTTACTATAGCCTTTATCCGTTCCTCTCTGGCAGCTAGTGCTACCATGCCACCAAAGCTGGAGCCGATTACGCCCAGCCTGGCGATATCAATTTTTGCCTCTTGGAGAAAATCCGTAGCGGCTCTATAATCTGAGATTCTGCCGGTTAGAGTCGTGCCATCAAATTCTCCCTCGCTTTTATCCTCTCCCTCTCCGCAGCCGCGGTAGCTGAACCGCAGGCTGGCGAAGCCGGCATCATAGAGCCGTGGCGCCAGAGCCAGCCACTTATCGCCATCTTTGCTGCTCTCAAGCCCGTGAGACATGAGGATGCAGGGGGCTCTCTCCTGGGGAAGACAGAAGTTAGCGAAGATTTTCTGCCCCTGACTGCAGATTGTCACCAGTTGGTCTGCGTATTCTGGCATAGTCTGATTCTAATATATCGGCGGGGTCAGTGGCAAGGGGCTCTTTGTTTTGTTACCTGTGCTGAGATTGTTTGGGAACCTATTGCGTAAATATAGAACGTGACTAGACATTGAACAGGAAGTTGGTTACATCGCCATCCTGGACGGTGTAGCTCTTGCCCTCCAGTCGGAGAAGACCTTTATGGCGAGCCTCAGAGAGGCTGCCGCATCGTATCAGGTCGTCATGGCTGATTACCTCGGCTCGGATAAAACCCCTTTCCATATCGGAGTGGATTTTACCGGCGGCTTTAAGGGCACTGGTGCCCTTGGGGACAGGCCAGGCCTTAATTTCATCTGAGACGGTAGTAAAAAAGGAGATTAACCCCAGTAATTCGTAGGACAGTTTAACGGTGCGGTCAAGCCCTGGTTCCTGCAAGTTGAACTCGGCGCGGAATTCTTCAGCAGCAATATTATCAAGTTGAGCCAGCTCCATTTCTAATTTGCCGCAGAGGGCGATAAGGCGACATTTTGGGCGTGTGCAGCGCGGGCTCCACTCAGCTTCTAAAGAGGTTGCCTGGGATAGCTGTTCTTCCCCAATATTGACCACGATTAATAATGGTTTGGCGGTAAGAAACTGGTAGTTAGCAATAGTCCTAGCCTCATCAGCGGTCAACTCCAGTTCGCGGATGGGCGTACCTTTTTCTAAATCAGTCGTAAGCTTGGTTAGCATCTCTTGCTCTCGGAGAAGACCCTGGCGCTCAAGCTGCTTAGCCCCCCTGAGGGCTGCTTCTATTCGTTCCAGTCTTCTCTCAATGATGGATAAGTCGGAAAAGGCGAGCTCTAAATTTGTAGAGGCGATATCACGTTCTACATCCAGGCTGCCTTCAATATGGGGTATGGTTTCATCGGCAAAGGCTCGGACTACATTGATGATAGCGTCGGCAGTGCTAATCTGGGTCAGGAATTGACCACCTGTAGTCTGGCCCTGAACCAGACCACCGGCTGAAGCACCTATATCAGTGTGTTTTACCTCGGAGGGAACTACCTTCTTGGGATGGAGCATATCGGCCAGTGTTTTGAGGCGGGGCTCCGGGACCTTGGCTACTCCGATATGGGGGATTGTGCTGGCTATCTCAGCTTTACCTTTGGTTAGACCGTTAAAGATGGTCGTCTTGCCGCTTTTAGCCAGCCCTATAATGCCGATATCAACACTCATCGAGCAGGTTGCCTACCTTGCCACTGCATCTGTGCCTTGAAAGCTTTGGCTCCGTGGCGGGATTTTAATGCCCTGACTTTATTATTTCCCTGGCTTGCTTAAGGGCAGATTCCCTTTCCCGGCGAATTAACTTTTCATTGGCTACCAGTTCCAGTAAGACTAGGAGTGCCTCATGGGTGCCTATTTTGCCAAGCTGTTCTACGGATTTAATCCTCAGCTCGCCAGCAAGTTCCAGGTCAGTGGCAATATCCGCCAGCTTCTGTAGTTCGTGAGAGCGTTCTGCCATTATAGTCCTCCCTATACCCCGGATGATACTAGCTAAGTGGTATTACTTCTCCCGTTTATTCTACTTGTTGTGGCATCATTCTTCAAGAGGGTCTTTGGTTGATGGACAATCTCGGCAGGCTGTCAGTGATAAACAGCTTGGTTCTTAATGTGATAAAATGAGGAGACCTCTGGATGGGAAGGTGGACCTTGCTGTATATACTACTGGGCCAGGATGATTTCTCTCTTCGCCAGTCGCTTGAGGAGATAAAGCAGGATATAGGTGGCCAGAATCTTTTAGTGGCTAATACCCTTACGCTTGAAGGGCAGAAGGTGACCATTGAACAGTTGAGAACTGTCTGTGAAGCGGCGCCCTTCCTGGCGGAAAAACGCCTGGTCATTATCAACGGGTTGCTGGGGCGCTTTGAACCTAAAGGCAGACCCGGCCGGAAAAAGAAAAGCACCGGGGTGACCAACCAGCAAAACGAGTACAAAGCGTTAGCTGATTGTATTAGCAAGCTACCTGATAGCACGATATTGGTGCTGATAGATGGTGGAATAAAAAGCAATAATCCTTTGTTCAGGGAGCTTTCAGCAAAGGCGGAGGTAAGGCCCTTTCCTCTGTTCAAAGATGCTGAGTTGCGTCCATGGATTCAAAAGCGGGTAGGTGGTGGGGGTGGCAGTATATCACCCCAGGCGACAGCTTTACTGGCCAGACTTGTGGGCGGTAATCTATGGATTATGGCGAATGAAATCGATAAGCTGGTTCTGTTCACTTCGGGCCGCCGTATTGAGGAGGAGGATGTTCGAGCGATGGTAAGCTACGCCCGGGAAACTAATGTCTTTGCTATGGTTGATGCTATTCTTGAGTTCAAGGCAGGGGCGGCCGAACAATCACTCCAACAGTTACTGCAGGGGGGAGCTGCCCCAGCCTACCTTCTGGTTGTGCTGGCACGGCAGGTGCAGATGATGACTCGAGCCAAGGAGCTAAAGAGGCAAGGAAAGTCTAGAGCGGGGATTCAGACTAGTTTGGGTTTGACTTCGGACTTTGTATTGCGTAAGACGCTGGAGCAAGCTGAGAGGTATTCCTGGGAGCGCATCAGAGATGTCTATCATAAGCTTTTAGAAGCTGACCTAGCTATCAAGACGGGGAAATACGGGGATGAGCTTGCTATAAATATTCTGGTTGCTGAACTATGTCAGCGGCGCAATGTATAGCTGGGTTGTACAATATCGACATCGGTAATAAGCCCAAAGGGACGCTGTCTGACGACTTTTTCAATCGAATCTACGTGGTCAAAGAGATACGGCACAAATTAAATTTAACAGGGTGTGTGTTTTATGGCAACCTGCCTTTAATTTATCCAGGGAAAGCTTAAAGAGGGTGAGGTCGATAAACAATGTATAATTTCACAAATCGACCGAAATAGGGTAGACTAGTATCCAAGATGCCAGAATCTGGGAAGCATGGATTGCCGGTTCTAGCCATAGACCTGGGTGGCACTCAGATACGTGCCGCACTCATTTCCGACAGTGGTCAGGTGCTTACCAGGGAATGCCATCTTACCATGTCTGATGGAGGGCCACAATCGATAATTGGCCGGATATTTCTGGCTACAGACCGCCTGCTTGGTTCGGGAAATATAGACTCGTCTCAGGTGGGCAGCATATGCATTGCTGCTGCTGGAGCCATAGACATGGAGAAGGGGGTGGTAACTTCGTCGCCAAACCTTCCCGGATGGCACGATGTTCCATTAAGGGATATTGTTAAGGAGAAGTACCGGGTTAATACTTTTCTGCTCAATGATGCAAGTGCTGCTGCCCTCGGGGAACAGCACTTTGGTGTGGGGAGGGGAGTGAATAACCTTGTTTATCTTACGGTGAGCACCGGTATCGGCGGTGGGATTATCATAAATGGAGAGTTATACTCTGGAGCGAGCGGCAGTGCCGGAGAGATAGGTCATATGACCATTGATGTCGATGGGCCAAGGTGTAGCTGTGGCAATACTGGCTGTTTGGAGATGCTAGCCTCGGGTACCGCCGTGGCTAAGGAAGCAATAAAGCGTATCAGCCAGGGAGAGAAATCATCCATAATTGAGCTTGTGGATGGTCAGATGGAGAATATCACCGCTGAACAGGTCGGAATGGCAGCGCAGGGTGGTGATTCTCTTGCTTCAGAGGTTGTTCTGGAAGCAGCAACCTATCTGGGGATAGGCATGGCGAATCTGGTCAATATCTTTAATACGGAGATGCTTATTGTTGGTGGCGGGATGGCAAAAATGGGAGACCTTTTACTTGAGCCGGCAAGGCAGGTGGTGATGGAAAGGGCTTTCTCTCTACCGGCTCAGGCGGTGCGTATAGTTTCTGCCTGGCTTGGTGATGATGTGGGGATGCTCGGCGCTGCCGTTCTTGTCCGTAGTGAAAATCATGGCAGGAGGGCAGGATGAAGGTTCGCAAAGCAGTTATCACTGCGGCGGGGTGGGGAACAAGGTTTTTGCCTCTTACCAAGTCCCAGCCTAAGGAGATGCTGCCGCTGGTAGATAAGCCGCTGATTCAGCATTCGGTGGAAGAGGCTGTTGATTCAGGTATCGAGCAAATTATCATGGTAACTTCTTCGGGCAAACAGGCCATTGAGGACTACTTCGACCGCTCCTTTGAGATGGAGTATATTCTGGAGCATAGAGGGGAAACCGAGCTCTTGCAGAGGCTGCGGGAGCTGTATGGCCTGGCTGACATCTGTTACATCAGGCAAAAGGAGCAGTTGGGGCTTGGTCATGCCATACGAACTGTGAAGGGTCTCATCGGGGAAGAACCCTTTGCCGTCTTACTCCCCGATGACATTATTGACAGCGAGGTTCCTGTTTTGAAGCAGATGATAGGGGTTTATGAGCAGTATGAAACTAATGTTGTAGCTGTTGAGCGTGTAAGCAGAGAAGACATTATGAAGTATGGCATCATTGAGCCTGAGAAGGTTTCAGACCGTGTGCATCGGGTGCTGGGCATTGTTGAGAAGCCAAATCTGGCGAAAGCCTCGTCTGATTTGGGGGTGGTGGGCAGGTATATCCTTATGCCTCAGATATTTGATGCTCTTGAGGTTACTAAGCCGGGCAAAAATGATGAGGTTCAGCTTACTGATGCCCTGCAATTCTTGCTCGGACAGCAAGCGATGTATGCCTGTGAGTTTGAGGGGGTGCGGTATGATACCGGAATCCCGCTAGGTTGGCTGAAGGCAGCGGTTGCTTTTGCTTTAAAGCATCCTGATATTGAGTCGAAGCTAAAGGAATATCTGCGGCAGATTCTTTAGGTGAAGCTCGTTGACAGCCGGTGTACCTTACACTAAAATCGTATATTATTTGATAGAGTATATCCTCTAGGGGTGGTGAGCGGTAAAAGTGACTGGTGATGAAATTCGGGCAGCATTCTTGAATTTCTTTGAGGAAAAGGGGCATAAAATCATCCCCAGCTCGTCTTTGCTCCCTCATGATGACCCGACTTTGCTGTTTACCAGTGCCGGCATGGTGCAGTTTAAGCCTTACTTCCTGGGCAAAGCGTTGCCCCCCAGCCCCTGCTTGGCGTCATGTCAGAAGTGCTTTCGCACCACTGATATTGAGCTTGTAGGCGATGCGACTCACCTTACCTTTTTTGAAATGCTTGGCAACTTCAGTATCGGTGATTATTTTAAGCAAGAGGCGATTGGCTGGGCGTGGGAATTTGTTACCCGGTGGTTAAAGCTTTCCCACGATAGGTTATGGATTACCATATTCGTTGATGATGATGAGTCTTTCCGTATCTGGCGGGAGATAGGTGTTCCTGAGCCGAGGATACTAAAATTTGATGAGAAGGATAACTTCTGGGGACCAGCCGGCACATCCGGACCCTGTGGACCATGCAGCGAAATCCACTATGACTTTGGTGAAGAGGTTGGCTGTGGGAAGGATTCCTGTGCGCCGAATTGTGATTGCGGCCGTTTCTCCGAAATCTGGAATCTGGTATTCACCCAGTATAATCAGGACGAAGCCGGACATCGCACTCCGCTGCCAAAACCCAATATTGATACCGGTATGGGACTGGAGAGAACTGCTGCCGTTGTCCAGGGCAAAACCTCGGTCTATGATACCGACCTCTTTGCTCCTCTGATGCAAAAAATAGCCGAATTGGCCGGGAAGAAATATGGTTCAGATAAGACGGCAGATAATGCTATGCGAATAGTAGCTGAGCATAGTCGGGGGATTGCCTTTCTTATTGCCGACGGAGCGATTCCCGGCAACGAGGGGCAGGGCTATGTGCTGCGTCGATTACTACGCCGCGCTGCTCTCTTTGGCAGAAGGCTGGGGTTGGACGAACCGTTCCTCGCTGAAATAGCCGGGAACGCTATTAAGCAGATGGGGCATATTTATCCCGAATTGGTTAAGAGACACGATTTTATCGGCAAGGTGATTGAGCTTGAGGAGACCAGATTCGACGAAACACTTAGCACCGGGCTGGAATTATTAGCTGGAATTATGGAGAAGGTAGCCACCAAAAGAAAGGGTCAAATATCGGGCAAGGATGCGTTTAGGCTATATGATACCTATGGTTTTCCGGTAGAGCTGACGCAGGAAATTGCGGTTGAGAATGGTTTTTCTGTAGATTTATACGGCTTTGAGAAAGAGATGGAGAAACAGCGGGAGAGAGCCAAGGCGGCTCACAAGTTCGAAGCGAAGGAATCAGCAAAATTAAGCGAGCAGCTTGATATCGGGCCCACTCCTTTCGTGGGTTACGTTAAGCTGAAACATAAGGCAGTTATTATAGGCCTCATAGCTCATAGTAAATCCATAGAAACAATAGTAGAGGGACAGAACGCTGAGCTAATTTTAAGCGATACCCCGTTCTATGGAGAGATGGGTGGGCAGGTAGGTGATACCGGTGAGATACGGACTACTAAAGGACGTTTTTTGGTAACCAATACCTCTTTGCTGCGGCAAGTTCCGGTCACCAGTATCAGTGAGGTGCTGGGGGATATAATCGTCCATCAAGGGCGTATCGCTGAGGGCAGTTTAACTGTAGGGGATGAGGTGGAGGCTGAGGTTGACGGGGAGCGGCGGCTTGATATTGCCCGTAATCACACCGCTACCCATTTGCTTCACTTTGCCCTCCGTCAGGTACTGGGTGAGCATGTTCAGCAGCGGGGCTCACTGGTGGCTCCCGATCGGTTCAGGTTTGACTTCTTTCATCTGGCTGCAGTGACCGGTGAGGAAACACAGAAAGTGCAGCATATTGTCAATGAAAAAATCCGCCAGAACCTGCGTGTATATGATGAGGAAATGCCGTATGAAAAGGCTATAGAGGCAGGGACTATAGCTCTGTTTGACGAGAAGTATGGCGATGAGGTTCGGGTGCTGAAAATAGGCGAGCCGGCGATTAGCGTTGAGCTGTGCGGCGGTACTCATGTCAATTCAACAGGGGAAATTGGCCTTCTATGTGTTATCGGCGAAAGCAGTATTGGCGCTGGCTTGCGCCGAATTGAGGCGGTTACCGGCAGGGAAGCCGAGGTGTTTATTGAAAGGCGTTTTTCTGCTTTGGAGAAGAGTGCCCAATCCCTAGAGACCGACCCGGAAGAAGTTGAAGATAAGGTGTCCAGCCTGCTCGGTGAGCTGAATAGAGAGCGCAAGCAAACTTTGGCTCTGGAGAGGGAACTGGCTAAGCTAAGAGTTGGGTCTTTAGCCGGTCAGGCAGAGGTAATTAATGGGGTAACGGTACTAGCTGCCAGGGTGCCGCCGTCTCGCCCTGAAGTTTTACGGGAAATGAGCGACCTGCTCAGGGAGCAATTAGGGGGCGCGGTGATAGTCCTGGGCACACTTTATGCAAATAGGCCGGCTTTTCTGGCTGCCGTGACCCCGGATTTGGTGGCTAGGGGTTATGATGCCGGGAAAATAGTGAAGCAGGTAGCAGAGGTAGCCGGGGGTGGTGGTGGGGGTAAAGCTACCTTAGCACAGGCTGGCGGAAAGAACAAAGATAAGCTGGACGAAGCGCTTCGGCTGGTGAAAAGCTTGATTTAGAATCTGGAGGTGGATAAAACGCGCAGCCTAGGACTTGACGTTGGAGATAAGAGGACTGGGGTGGCTCTCAGCGATCCCGGCGGTATATTAGCCAGCCCGTTTACTATCATTGACTGTGAAGATGATATGGCGGGCATAGATGCTATTATTGATATTGTTGAACGGCAGGAGGTTGGGCAAATTATCGTTGGCCTGCCAATCTCTATGGATGGCAGCCTGAGCGAGCAGGCGGAGAAGGTAAAAGCCTTCACCCGGAAACTATCTGGTCATACTGAAGTTCCGGTTGAGTTCAGGGATGAGCGACTGACAACGGTAGAAGCTAGGCGTCTGATGCATGAGGTCAAAAGGGCTAGGAAAAAGGTTCGTGATGATGCCGTGGCTGCTGCGCTTATCCTGCAGCGTTATCTGGATGAGGGGCATGAGCCAAACTTATAGAACAATTGGAAACTATGTTGGAGTATTAAAGCCCAGTGCCAGCAGCTTACTGACCTTTATTGGTTTGGGTGCGGCTATCGTAGCTGCTGATGGACAGCTTTCTTTTAGATTTCTTATCATCGCCCTCACGATTTTTCTAGCCAGTGCCGGGGCTAATGGGTTGACCAATTATCTGGACTGCGGCGTTGATGCTAGGATGCGGCGTACCAGACATAGGGCGTTGCCCTCAAAGCGTATTTACCCTCCGGAAAAAGTATTACCGTTGAATGTAGGCTTGGTTATCGCAGGTTTTGTTCTGGCATGGTTCCTGCATCCCTTTGTCTTTTTGGCTGCTCTGGGGGGTACCGTAGCTGCCGTAGTGAAGCGGAAGAGGGCGACGTGTGTTTTTCCCCAGGGCATGCTCGCCAGTTGCGCCCCGGTTCTCATGGGGTGGTTTGCCATCGAGACCGCTTTGGGCTGGGAGGTATTGCTCCTGTGTATGCTCATTGCTATCTGGGTACCGTTTCATGTCTGGAGTGTTATGATTGCCAATCGAGAAGATTATCTCGGCGCCGGTCTCGACTTCTTTCCCATGAATCGAGAGGTCAAAGATGCGGTAAAGGTGCTGCTGGTATCAGCACTGCTGCTCTATGCTGCTTCTATTGCTCTCTATTTTGCAAGTAGCTTCGCCTGGCTCTATCTGGTGGTGGCTAACCTGTTGGGCATCTTGATGATATATGCCGGTTCACGGCTGGTGATATCCCATGCTTCCCAGGATGCCTGGAGGATATATAAGCTATCCTCCTTCCCTTATCTGGGTATAATTTTCCTTACTATGCTTCTGGACATCTGGTTGTTAGGGTAGGAATGGCGAATAATAGCCTCCACATAATACAAACTTGTCCTCAAACCGGAGCCCGCGCCGCAGAACTGGTGACTTCACATGGTACGGTGCCGACACCGGTATTTATGCCGGTGGGCAGCCAGGCTACGGTTAAGACACTGACCCCTGATGACCTCAGGGATATTGGGGTACCCATGGTGCTGGCTAACACCTACCACCTCCACCTTAGACCGGGCATCGCCACTATTGAAAAGTTGGGAGGTTTACATAAGTTCATGGCCTGGGATGGAGCCATTCTGACTGATAGTGGCGGCTATCAGATATTTAGCCTGGCGTCATTACGGCGGGTCAACGAGGAGGGAGTTACCTTTCGCTCTCACATCGATGGGAGCGAGCATTTTATCACTCCTGAGTCGATTATCGAGTTTCAGGAGTCGCTTGGCGCTGATATTATTATGGTTCTGGATGAGTGTCCTGCCTACGGTGATAGCTTTGAAAAGGTGCAGGAGGCAACGAATAGGACACATCGGTGGGCGGAGAGATGCCGGAGAGCGCAAAAGAGTGATGACCAGGCTCTATACGCTATTGTTCAGGGGGGGGTTTTTTCTCAACCGCGGCGCCAGTCGGCTGAATATCTTGCGTCGCTCGGGTTTGCTGGATATGCCATTGGCGGCTTGAGTATTGGCGAACCCAAGAAGATAACGCTGTCCATGGTTGAAGAGACAGTAGCTTTGTTGCCGGAGAATAAGCCGCGATACCTTATGGGTGTGGGCTCTCCCGAAGATTTGCTGGAAGGTGTGGCTAGAGGAATCGATATGTTTGATAGCGCCCTGCCGACTCGCACAGCCCGGCATGGCGCTCTTTTTACATGGGATGGCAGGCATAATATTCGAAATTCTGCCTATCGTCAGATGGAACAGCCGATTGTTCCTGATTGCGGTTGCTACACCTGTTGCACTTTCTCGGCGGCTTATCTACACCATCTGTTTGGTCGTGAAGAGCTATTAGGCTACAGATTAGCCACCATCCATAACCTGAGCTTCATCAATGATTTGATGCATAAAGTTAGAGCTGCCATCCTCAACGGCAGCTTCGGTTCTTTCAAAGATGATTTTCTGGCGGGTTATAAACCTACCGATGAGCAGGTACGGCTTGACCAGAAACAGGAGTGGTTAAAATCACGTCCTCAGAGTGATTAACTTAAATTATGCCGGAATTCCTATATCGTGGAGGCGATGCCCAATGAGTTCGGCTTCGCTGATGATGCCTTCCATAATCTCCTTCACGCAGGGCATATCGTGTATTAACCCTGCGACCTGCCCGCAAGTAATAACCGCATCATCGACATCACCGTTGATATAGGCTCTCTTTCCTCTATCGCCGCTTATCATCGGCAGTATCTCTTCCAGTGTAGCTCCCCTCTCCTCCATCTCCAGAATCTTCTGGCTGAAGTCCGTCTTTATCACTCTGGCTGCATTCTTAATTGAACGCTCTATCATCATGGTGTCGGTTTCGTTAGTTTGTAATAGATGTCCCTTGATTTTGGGATGCATGTTGCACTCTTGACTGGTCATGAATCGGGTACCCATGAGAATACCCTCGGCGCCCAGGGCAAGGGCAGCAACGAAACCTCTGGCGTCAGCAATACCGCCAGCGGCAATGACTGGAATTTTCACTGCATCTACGGTCATCGGGATGCGGACTAAGGAGGTTACATCTTCCATACCCGGGTGCCCCGCTGCCTCGAAGCCGAGGATGGTTACTGCGTCTACTCCTACCCTCTCTGCTGTCCTGGCATCTCTGACCCTAGCGCATTTGTGCAATACTGTTGCACCAGCGTCCTTGAGCAGCTTCATATATGGCTCAGAGCTTCGGCCAGCAGTTTCGATAATATTTATCCCTTCTTCAATGGCTGCGTTGAAATAATCTTCGTAGTTCACCGACCGGCTGGTTGGCATTATGGTAACATTTACGGCAAAAGGCTTATCCGTCATACTTTTTGTTTTTGCTATCTCTTGCCGGAGCTCCTTTGGTGTAGAAAAAGTGAGGGATGACATAATACCCAGTCCGCCGGCATTTGAAACAGCCGATACCAGTTCAGCTCGTGATAGCCACTGCATTGCTCCCTGGAGTATTGGATATTCTATTCCCAAAATTTCGGTAATTCTGGTCTTAAACATATTTATCCTCCAAGATTGTGTATGAGATGTAGAAAGTAGCTCCGCCAATAATCGCCCGGGTTTTTTCAGCAATCCACAGAGCATCGCTAATTCTCTTGGAGAATGTAGCAACGCACCAGAGAACGAGTATAGCTATTGCAAATATCTGCCCGTCCCTTGGTAGAATATTTAACAAATTCTATTTTCTCAATTATCTCTACAATTCCTTTGTAATACTCTCAGATAATAGTATTAAAGATTGGGCTTGTCAATGTACTCCCTTTGCTCTATGTATGCCATCATTTATTAGTAGAGTATAGATATACAATATATTGGTAGCGGAGAGAAACAATGAGGCGTTACTCACCCTTTATTATGCTTGGTGGTATTATCATTGCAATCTCAGGACTGATTTACTTGCTTCATTACTATGTTTTTCGGGATGTCCATCACATCTTTATTTGTATGGTTGGCGACCTGGCTTTCCTGCCTCTCGAAGTATTCCTTGTGGTGATAGTAATCGAGTGTATACTTGCCCGCCGTGAAAAACAGGCTATTCTGCAAAAGCTTAACATGGTCGTGGGGGCTTTTTCAGTGAAGTGGGAACCCATCTCCTCGGTAGGCTTCTCACTTGTTTCGAGAAAAGTGATGAGATTAGCCAACATCTTGCTGTTGACCAGAACTGGACTAAGACTGATTTCAAGGCAGCGGTAGTTTTTGTTCGCACTATGGAGGATGGACCTAATTGTCTTAACATAGACCTGGAGGAGCTGAAAATATTCCTCGTTCAAAAGCGAGGCTTTCTGTTGAGGCTGTTGGAGAACCCTAATCTGCTGGAGCACGGGCGCTTTACCGGTTTGCTCTGGGCAACCTTTCTCCTCACTGAGGAGCTCGAGGTAAGGCCGTCAATGGAAAATCTTCCTAACGCTGACAGCAACCAGCTCTCCATGGATATTCAGCGGGTGTATCGTTCTCTGACTGCTGAGTGGGTATCATATGCGGAGCACCTGAAATCAGATTATCCGTTCCTGTTCCCCTTGGTTACACGGATAAAGCCCTTTAAAGAACATCCCTCCACGATGGTTGCCTAGAGTCTTGTGGGTTCTCCTGTCGACCCATGCAAGTTGAAGAATACCCTTGCCATAAGCTATACTTTAGTTCAGTGTCCAGAGATTATTGGCACAGGAGAGCATTTTGCTTAAAACTCATAGTTGCGGTGAGTTGAACAAGCAGCACGTTGGTGTCAAGGTTGACCTTGCGGGTTGGGTAGACCGCCGCCGGGACCATGGGGGGCTGATATTTATTGACCTGCGGGACAGTGAAGGCGTAGTTCAGGTGGTATTCAATCCAGATGTATCGAAGACGGGTCATGAAATAGCCAGTGAGATGCGTATTGAATATGTGGTGAAAGCTGGTGGTGAGGTTGCTCTCCGCCCGCCGGGCACTGAGAATCCCAATTTGCCCACCGGTGATATTGAGGTTATCGTCCGTGAGACAGGTATATTTAGTCCGTCAAAAACCCCACCCTTTTATATAAATGAAGATGTTGAAGTAGATGAGAGCCTTCGTCTCAAGTATCGTTATCTTGACTTGCGGCGGGCTCGAATGAAGAAAAATATACTCCTTCGTCATAGGGTAATAAAATTTATCCGCGATTTTCTGGATGCCAGAGGATTTATTGAGATAGAAACGCCAATCCTTATTAAGAACACTCCTGAGGGAGCTCGCGATTACCTGGTGCCCAGCCGTGTTCACGCTGGCAAATTCTATGCGCTGCCTCAGTCTCCG
>CAYFFA010000005.1:0-23761 GCA_964342375.1 uncultured Dehalococcoidales bacterium
AGCCTATAATAGGCAGATTAGAACAGCCGCTTCAGCCACAGCCGGCAACGGTTGCTGAGGAGAGGATGCCAAGTGCTGACTAAGAGGATTATACCCTGCCTCGATGTAAAGGGCGGACGAGTGGTAAAAGGAATCAGCTTTGTCCAGTTACGCGATGCCGGTGACCCGGTAGAGCTTGCCAGCTTCTACTATGAAGATGGTGCTGACGAGCTGGTCTTCCTGGATATAACCGCTACTCCTGAGGGACGTGACACAATGATAGGCGTTGTTGAGCGCATTTCGGAGCAGGTTTTCATGCCCCTTACCGTGGGTGGCGGACTGCGCAACACCAGTGATATACGACGTATGCTGAGGGCAGGGGCGGATAAGGTCTCTGTAAACACCGCCGCCGTGCTCAAGCCGACCTTGATAGGAGAAGGCGCCGATAAATTCGGCAGCCAGTGCATAGTGGTCGCCATAGATGCCAAGCGGGTGGAGACCAGCGAGGAGCCACGGTGGGAGGTCTACATTCGCAGTGGTCAGAGGCCAACCGGAATTGATGCCATTTCCTGGGCAAGCCAGGCAGTAGCACTTGGAGCTGGAGAACTTTTACTTACCAGCATGGATGCTGACGGTCATCGGGCAGGATATGATATCGAGCTTACCCGCACCATTTCTGAAGCAGTGAGCGTGCCGATTATCGCCAGTGGAGGTGCCGGCACCATGGAAGACATGTATCAGGCTCTGGTTGCCGGCAAGGCAGATGCTGTTCTTGCCGCCAGCATCTTCCACTATGGAACCTATTCCATCGGTGAGACGAAAGAATACCTGGCCGAAAAGGGAATACCGATACGAATCTGAGGAAAAACCAATGAAGACATATCTATCACCCACGTTTCTAGTAGAGCGAGACCCTGAGCGGTGTATCCAGTGTAAGGTGTGTGTCAACCAGTGCACCTTTGACGCGCACCACTATGATGCAGAGGATGACGAGATGGGAAGCCGCGAGGAGAACTGCATCGGCTGCCAACGCTGCGAGCGCTTCTGTCCCACCAATGCTTTGACCATCAGGAGAAGTGCCTCTGACTACAGGGATAACTACAACTGGCGTCCCGAGGTCATTGAGGACATCATCAAGCAGGCTGAGACCGGCGGTATGCTCCTCACCGGGATGGGTAGCGATAAAGACTACCCCATCTACTGGGACCACCTGGTTCTCAATGCCAGCCAAGTGACCAATCCATCCATCGACCCGCTGCGTGAGCCTATGGAGCTGACCACCTATCTCGGACGAAAACCTGAATGCGTTGAAGTCAACCCGGCCTGTGTCCTGGGTACAGAACTGCCTCCCCAGGTCAAGTTAGAAGTACCGGTCATGTTTGCTGCTATGTCTTACGGCGCAGTGAGCCTCAACGTACAAGAATCCCTGGCCAGGGCAGCCACCGAGATGGATACACTATGGAACACCGGCGAGGGCGGACTTCACCCCAAGCTATATAAGTATGCTAATAATACTATCGTCCAAGTGGCATCAGGACGCTACGGCGTGCATTCTGAATACCTTGATGCCGGCCAGGTAGTCGAGATTAAAATCGGGCAAGGGGCAAAGCCCGGCATCGGCGGACACCTTCCCGGAGAGAAGGTGAGTGCCGAGGTCTCCATGACACGGATGATTCCCCAGGGGACAGATGCTATATCCCCGGCACCCCAGCACGATATTTATTCCATTGAAGACCTGTATCAACTCGTTCACGCCCTGAAGGAAGCGACAAACTATACCAAACCAGTATCGGTGAAGATAGCCGCTGTCCATAACTCAGCGGCTATTGCCAGCGGCATGGTGCGGGCAGGCGCTGATATCATTGTTCTTGATGGACTCAGGGGAGCTACTGGCGCTGCGCCCAAGGTTATCCGTGACAATGTCGGCATACCCATTGAGTTGGCTCTGGCTGCGGTAGATACCCGCCTCAGACAAGAGAGTATCCGCAACCAAGTCTCAATCGTCGCCTCCGGCGGAATAAGAAATAGCGGTGATGTGGTCAAGGCGATAGCCCTTGGTGCTGACGCCGTCTATATCGGAACTGCAGCTTTAATCGCTCTGGGCTGCACTGTCTGCCAACAATGTCACACCGGGAAATGCGCCTGGGGTATCTGCACCACCGATCCCACCCGGACCAAGCGGATTAACCCCGACATCGGTGCCAGGCGACTGTCTAACCTCCTCCGTGGCTGGAGCCTCGAGATTAAGGATATACTGGGCGGCATGGGTATCAATGCCCTAGAAAGCCTGCGCGGCAACCGCCTGCACCTGAGAGGCGTTGGGCTTACCGATACCGAACTAGAAATCCTGGGAGTTAGAATGGCAGGAAGCTAAAATGACAAAAGACACACATCAAAACAAGACCAACCACGTGGTAAAAATAGATGCCTATGACGTCTTCTATAAGGAGCTCAACGCCAGGCTGAGAAACGCGGTTTCCAATGGAACCCGGAGGATTAATCTTCACAACGTCTACGGGCAAAGGTACATCGGCACAGACCTGAACAAACCTGTCGAGATTGAGATATTCGGCACCCCGGGCAACGACCTGGGAGCATTTATGAATGGGCCCAGAATCATCGTTAAGGGCAATGCTCAGGATGGCTGCGGTAATACTATGAATGAGGGTGAGATAATTGTTCACGGTCACGCCGGAGACATTACCGGTTTATCAGCCAGAGGAGGCAAAATCTTCGTCAGGGATGATGTCGGCTATCGGGCAGGCATCCATATGAAGGAGTACGGCGACAAGAAGCCGGTAGTGGTCATCGGCGGTACCGCTCAGGATTTCTTCGGCGAGTACATGGCGGGAGGCATCCTGATTCTACTCGGCCTGAATCTGAGTAAAGGACAACACCACAAAGCCAATTTTATTGGCACCGGAATGCACGGAGGCGTCATCTACCTGAGAGGAAGTATCGAGAGCTACCAATTGGGCAAAGAAGTGGGCGTTGCCGAACTAGAAGCTAAGGACCATGAAGTCCTTCAGAGATTCGTTGGCGAGTTCGCCTCCCATTTCGGCTATGATGCCAAAGAGATATTGAGCCACGAGTTCATCAAGATTTTCCCTCGCTACTTACGACCCTATGGCAGACTTTACGCCTACTAAAAAAGAGGTGGATTCCATGTCGCGCATACTCATAATTGCCGGGGAACGCAAGGCAAAAGAGGAACTGCACTCCGGGCTTGTCCAGGAGGGTTTCGCTTGCTCGATGGTTTCGGGCACAGAAGAGGCAATTGAGCAGGTCGTCCAGCAGGCCCCAGATTTAGTCCTGGTAGAAATGAACGGCCATTCAGAGATATGGGAACTACCACGGAGGATAAAGCGGGAAAGAGGGACGCCAATTATTGCCCTGATTCATAGGGGGATGATGGATAGGGCTGATAGCCTTGCGGACGCAGATGATTTTGTCATCAAACCATACGACGTACCAGAAGTGATATTGAGGGCAAAACGGCTTCTGCAGGGAGCTACTGACACGCAGAGCGGAGAGATAATCAGATGCGGCGACTTGGCGATAGACCTAGATAGATGCGAGGTATCTGTAGGGGGCAGGTTGATAATGCTGACCTTTAGAGAGTATGAGTTGCTCAAGTTTCTGGCGAACAATAAAAGGCGCGTCTTTACCCGCGAAGCTCTGCTCAACAAGGTCTGGGGTTTTGATTACTACGGCGGTGACAGGACAGTAGATGTCCATATAAGGAGACTCAGGATTAAGCTTGAGGATTCCGCCCACACTTTCATTGACACGATAAGAAACATAGGATACAGGTTCCAGAGCGATACTTAATCACCTCCAGGGTTTTTGCAACATAAATTTAACACATCTGTAATCTATTGGAAACAATTATGCGTTAGACTGGACTTAACTTTATGAAGGAGGTGTTGTAATGCCTATCAATTCTGGTGATACAGCATGGCTGTTAATGTCAGCAGCAATGGTAATGTTAATGACGCCGGGTGTAGCTTTATTCTACGGTGGGATGGTGAGGAGAAAAAATGTTCTCTCCACAATAATGATGAGCTTTGCAGCTCTGTGTCTCATTGCCTTGCTCTGGGTGCTCTACGGCTACAGTCTGAGCTTCGGCACTGACATAGGAGGCTTTATTGGTGGACTTGACTTCATAGGTCTCCGCCAGGTGGGACAGGAGCCCTCTTCCATCTATGCGACTACCGTTCCTCACCTGGCTTTCATGATGTTCCAGGCGATGTTCGCCATCATTACCGTTGCCCTTATCACAGGGGCAGTGGTGGAACGGACAAAATTCAGTGCCCTGCTCGTTTTTTCTGCTCTGTGGATGACCTTTGTGTATTCTCCGGTGGCACACTGGGTGTGGGGTGATGGTGGCTGGCTATTCAATTTAGGCGCGCTTGATTTTGCCGGCGGCACAGTAGTTCACATAACTGCTGGCGCTTCCGCTCTGGCCATAGCAATGCTGATTGGCCCCCGCAAGGGCTTTAAGGAAGGAGAACCGATGGAGCCCCATAACATCCCTATGGTAGTGCTTGGTGCGGCGCTGCTCTGGTTCGGCTGGTTCGGTTTTAATGCCGGCAGTGCTCTCACCTCTGGCGGGCTGGCATCGAGTGCTTTCGCAGCCACCAATATCTCGGCGGCGGCGGCTGCCTTCACGTGGATGCTACTTAGCTGGAGGCAGCGACGTCCTACCATCCTTGGTACTGCCACTGGAGCTGTTGCCGGGCTGGTAGCAATTACCCCCGCTGCCGGTTTTGTATCACCAATAGCCGGCATACCCATAGGTATTGGAGCCGCGGCGATATGCTACTATTTCATGCTCTTCAGGATGAGACGGCGTATAGATGAATCTTTGGACGTATGGGCAGTTCACGGGATGGGAGGTGCCTGGGGCGCTCTGGCTACGGGTATCTTTGCCACTGTGGCAGTTAATTCGGGGGGTGCTGACGGGCTCATTGCGGGCAATGCCATGCAAATTGTCAGACAACTCGTCGCCATTGCTGCGGTTGGTGGCTTTGCCTTTGCCGTTACCTTTATTCTTGGTAAAATAGTAAATGCCACCATTGGTCTCAGGGTCAAAGGTACGGAGGAAGCGGTGGGGTTGGACATATCACAGCACAGCGAAAAGGCATACGGGGGATTATGATATGAAGAAAATAGAAGCAATTATCAGAGAGGAAAAATTGGCTACTGTAAAGGCCGCTCTTGAAGAAATTGGCTATCTTGGTATGACGGTCAGTGAAGTAGAAGGAAGGGGGCGGCAAAAGGGGCTCACTTTGCAGTGGCGTGCAGGAGAGTACCAGGTGGAATTTCTGCCCAAACTAAAATTGGAGGTAGTCGTAAATGATGAAGACTGTGCTGTAGTGACTGATACTATCTGCGAGATGGCGAGAACTGGTGTCATAGGTGATGGGATGATATTCGTCATTCCTGTAGAGAATGCAGTGCGAGTCAGGACCGGGGAGAGGGGCGCAGAGGTTTTAAGCAGTAAGGAGACTAAATAAAACTATAGTGAAAAGAGTTGAGGTTGTCGTCCTTGGTGAAGACGTTGCCCAAACGCCGAACGTCATCACTCAAAACACAAGAACTGGTGAAAAGGACGAAAACGCTATATAATCAATATACATCAGAACGGGGGAGAGAAACATGGAAGGCAAAAGCAAGCAAGGGCGCAATGAATATGTTCTCAAGATGGCCAAGGACCACGAGGTCAAGTTCATCAGGCTGTGGTTCACTGATATCCTAGGGTTTATGAAGAGCTTTGCCATCACCGTGGAGGAACTGGAAGGCGCACTGGAGGAGGGGATGGGGTTTGATGGCTCCTCAATTGAAGGGTTTGCCCGTATCGATGAAAGCGATATGGTGGCTTTGCCTGACCCTGACACCTTCCGGTTGCTCCCGTGGAGACCCAAGGAGCACCGTGCCGTTGCCAGGATGTTCTGTGACATCACGAAACCCGGCGGCAAGGCCTTTGAAGGGGACCCCCGCTATGTCTTGCAGAGGAATTTGAAACGGGCGGCAGACATGGGTTACACCTTCTATGTAGGGCCTGAGCTGGAATATTTTTACTTCCAGGATTCCAAAGGAACCCAGATTTTAGATGAAGGAGGCTATTTCGACCTGACACCTCTGGATATGGCAAGTGACATGAGGAGAGACACAGTCCTCACCTTGGAAGAGATGGGCATAGGCATTGAATATTCTCATCATGAGGTTGCCCCCAGCCAGCATGAAATTGACATGAGGTATACCGATGCTATGACTATGGCGGATAACGTGATGACCTACCGCCTGGTAGTTAAGCAAATCGCCCTGAACCATGGGGTATATGCCACCTTCATGCCCAAGCCGGTTTTCGGTGAGAACGGTAGTGGTATGCATGTTCACCAATCGCTATTCAGAGGCGAAAAAAATGCGTTCTTTGACAAGAGTGACGGTTACAACCTTTCCAAAGAAGCCAGGGCATATATAGCCGGACTGTTGAAGCACGCCCCTGAAATCACCGCAGTCACCAACCAGTGGGTCAATTCTTACAAACGGCTGGTTCCTGGCTATGAGGCACCTGTGTATCTCTCATGGGCACGGAGAAACCGCTCTGACCTGGTTCGCGTTCCGGAGTACCGACCAGGCAGGGAAAAAGCCACCAGGGTTGAATTTCGCTCCCCTGACCCGGCCTGCAACCCCTACCTTGCCTTCAGCGTGATGCTGGCCGCCGGGCTTGAAGGTATCGAGAAGGGATACGAAGCCCCCGACCCCATAGAAGAAAATGTATACGCGATGACCGATGAGGAGAGACAGAAAAAGGGGATAGACACCCTGCCAGCTGACTTGCTGGAAGCTATCCATCTCACAGAAAAGAGTGCACTGGTACGAAAAGCCCTCGGCGACCACGTTTTTGACGCTTTCATCCAGAACAAAAAATTCGAGTGGGACCAGCATCGTACTCAAGTAAGCGAATATGAGATTAAGAGCTACTTGTCTATCCTGTGAGTTGGACTCGGTTCGCCATGGGTGGAAGGGACAACATGTATCGGCTACGGATTGGCATGGCTCAAATCAATACTACCGTAGGTGATTTTGCCGGTAACACGCAGAAAATTCTAGAAGCCATCGCTGAAGCTAGGTCTCTGGGCATCGACCTCATCACCTTCCCCGAGCTTGCCATCTGTGGCTATCCACCAGAAGACCTCCTACTTAAGCCACAATTCATAGAGGAGAACCTGCGGTCTCTGGACAAGCTGGTTGATAACTCTTCAGGACTTACCGTAGTAGTCGGCTTTGTCGATGCCAAAGAGGACATCTATAACGCCGCGGCGGTGATACATGATAGCAAGCTTATTGATATCTATCACAAGATATACCTGCCCAACTACGGCGTCTTTGATGAGAACCGCTACTTTCAATCCGGCAAGGCATGTCCCATCTATATCATAAACGGTATCGGCGTTGGCGTTAACATCTGTGAGGACATATGGTACGAGGCTGGGCCAGCCACTGCCCAAGCCTACGCCGGCGCTGAGGTAATAGTGAACATAAGTGCTTCGCCATATCATTGTGGCAGGAGCGATTTCAGAGAGAGAATGCTGGGAACCCGCGCCGCGGACAATGTGGCTATCTTCACCTATAACAATCTGGTTGGCGGGCAGGACGAGCTGGTCTTTGATGGCAATAGCATGGTAGTGGATGAGAAAGGACGGCTGATAGCCAAGGGCAAACAGTTTGAGGAAGACCTGATAGTCACTGACCTTGATGTCGAGGCTGTCTTTCGGACACGTCTTCACGACCTCAGGTGGAGAAAGACACCACCACTGCTGGAAGAGCAAGGATGGCACACAACCAGAGTAGTGGTATCTGAAGTGCCTTCGGCAGCTCCAAAACCACCAATACCGCAAAGGCAGCTCCAGATACGCCATCTCCCCGGGGAGGTCTATGATGCGCTGGTGCTGGGCACACATGATTATATCACCAAGAATGGCTTCGATCAGATAGTGCTAGGGCTTTCCGGAGGAATTGATTCCAGCCTGGTGGCTGCCATTGCCGTAGATGCCCTGGGAGCTTCAAACGTGGTCGGGGTGGCGATGCCTTCCAGATACTCTTCGCCCGCCAGTTTGTCAGATGCTGAGCTTTTATCCCGGAACCTTGGCATCAAGCTTTTGACCATTCCCATTGAAAAGGTTTTTCAAGCCTATCTAGAAACGCTGAGCGAACCCTTCGCCAGAACCGAGCCGGATGCGACTGAGGAGAATATCCAGGCCCGCATCAGAGGCAATGCTCTCATGGCATTGTCAAACAAATTCGGCTGGCTTGTTCTCACCACAGGTAACAAGAGCGAGATGGCAACAGGCAACACCACGCTATACGGGGACATGGCAGGTGGCTTTGCTGTGATAAAGGACGTATCCAAAACTATGGTCTATGAGCTAGCCGGATACCGAAACTCTCTAGCCGGTTCAGAGCTTATACCATCCACCGTAATAGATAAGTCACCCTCAGCTGAATTAAGACCCGACCAGCAGGATATCGATACCCTGCCCGCATATGACCTGCTCGACCCCGTTCTAACCGCTTATGTCGAGGAGGATAAAAGTGTCGAGCAAATCGTTGCCATGGGTTTTGATAACAAACTGGTTGAGCGGACAGCAAAACTGGTGGACGGAAGCGAGTATAAGCGCCGCCAGGCACCCCCTGGCATTAAGATAACCCCCAGAGCCTTTGGGCGAGACAGAAGGCTGCCACTTACAAACAGGTTCAAGGGGTAGCGAGCAGGCTCAAATAGCTATCCCGCTTTTGGTATAGAGGTGGTATAATGGCATCAGTTTCTCCCGGGAGGCTAAAGGAGGGACTCGCATGGTACAAGGTGCCGGCTCTAATGCGGAAAGGAAGATAGTATCTATTCTTAAAGTCCTGAGCGAGTCCTCCGAACCGCTGGGGTCAATTACCATCGCCCGCGAGCTTGAGCGTCACGGAATTTTTTTGAGCGAGAGGGCGGTCAGATACCACCTGAGAATAACCGATGAGAGAGGTTATACTCAGCCGCTAGGTCGTGATGGCAGAATGCTTACCCCCCGGGGAGTCGAGGAACTCAGGATAGCACTGGCACCAGACCAGGTCGGCTTCATACTAGAGAAACTCGAACTGCTGGCTTTTCAAACCACCTTTGACCCCCAAAAACGAACCGGACAACTTCCCATAAATATTTCACTCATTGACACTGATAAGCTCACAAAAGCTCTGGCAGCAATGAGTGGTGTATTCGAGACTGGAATCTGTGCCAGCAACCTGGTATCCGTAGCTTCTGAAGGACAAAAGCTTGGTTCGGTAATTATCCCCAACGGGAAAACTGGCTTGGCCACGGTTTGCAGCGTAGTCATAAACGGAGTATTGCTGAAGTCAGGTATTCCTATCGAATCTAGATTTGGGGGGATACTTGAAGTTAGAGACTCAAAGCCGAGACGCTTTATCGCCGTAATCAACTATGCAGGCACATCTCTGGATCCCTCCGAGCAATATATTCGTGCCGGGATGACCAATGTCGGCGACGCTGCCAAAACCGGCAACGGTAAGATACTGGCTAATTTTCGTGAAATACCAGCTCCATCGAGAGCAGCCGTTGAAGAGAAAATCACCATGCTCAAAGCGGCTGGCATCAGTGGGGTTTATGCCTTGGGCAACACCAGTGAGTCAATTTGTCAAATTGCGGTAGGCATGAATCGAGTCGGGGCAGTGCTTCTCGGCGGGCTGAACCCGGTGGCAGCAGCAGTCGAAGCGGGAATTGAGATAGAAAATTTACCAGCGAGTGGACTGATTGATTTTCAACAGCTAATCGACTTCTGGCAGCTCTCGGGGTGAGTAGAGCCTTGATGTACAGAATTAGCATAACGACAAGGTCAAGGATAGATTTTCAAGACATCGCTTCGAAGATTCAGGAACTGGTGAAGTCCAGCGGCATTGAGAGCGGTGTTTGCCATGTCTTCGTGCCCCATACCACCGGCCGGGATTACACTGAATGAGCATGCGCTTCGAGCCAGACTTCGAGGCTGGCTACAGAACTTATTGGAGGACTCTAAACTATGGCTGAGCTATCATTGCCTTTTGAGTCCAGATACTTGCCTCTGAAATAATATGTCAATATTTACCAGCAGTCTATGGAGGAGTCTGAGGAATTCTGGGCTGAGCAGGCACGCCAGCTGGAATGGGAGCCGCCATCGCCAAGAAGCTGGCCGGGACATAAGGTATTGCCAAACGGCATGAGATGACTCATATACATGACAGTGGCTTTGAGCCGGCTCCATTCCTGACGGAGAACATAGAGCTCTTACCTGAGGGACGAGTCCTCGATGTGGCTATGGGCACGGGGCGGAACGCAATCTACCTGGCCAAATTGGGTTGGGAAGTAGACTCCGTTGATATATCACCCGAAGCAATAAATGCTGCCCTGGAATCGGCGCAAAAGGCTGGAGTCGCTCTCAGAGCCCAGGTCGCCGACCTTGAAGGGGACTACTCTATTGAAAAAGCTGCCTACGACATGATTATCTGCTTCAATTACCTTCAGCGCTCTCTCGTGCCACAGATTAAAGATGGGTTGCGAAAGGGAGGGATGGTAATATACGAAACCTTTATTGTTGATCAGGCGCAATTCGGCAAGCCGAATAATCCCGACTATCTATTGAAGCATAATGAACTTCTCGACATGTTTCACGATTTCCGATGTCTTCGCTATCGCGAGGGAATCATGGAAAGTTACCGGGCTATTGCCAGCATAATAGCCCAAAAGGTGTAACCAAGCGGCACTACCAGCGCGTAGTTCCCGAAGCAACTGAATCGAGCTAAAGTTTGAAGCCAGATTCGCAGTTCTCTTACTCTCTAATTTTATGATTCCAAACCTGAGCGTAATCACAGCAATCTGCGTCAAGAGGAGCAAGCCCTCACACTATCTCCAGCATCATGTCCACGGCGGCTTTTGCCTTAACTCGAATCTCCTCCGGAACCTTTACCCCAGGGGCCATCTCCTCCAGGGACCACAGCACCTTTTCCAGGGTAATTAGCTTCATATTGGGGCAGATTGCCTGCTCCGAGACGTGGATGAACTTCTTACCCGGATTCTCCTTTTTGAGACGATGTACAATCCCAATCTCCGTCCCCACAACTATTTCTTCGGCTTCTGTCTGTTGAGCAAACCTGCATATCCCGCTGGTACTCAGAACCTCGTCAGCGAGGGCAATCACATCGGGTCTGCATTCCGGGTGGACGACCACCTTGGCCTGAGGATACTCCTGCCTGAGCCGCGTGATGTGTTCAGCCCGAATCCTCAGATGGGTAGGACAGAAACCGGGCCAGAGTGTCATCTTCTTATCGGTCTTGGTGGAGACATAATGGCCCAGGTACTGGTCAGGAACGAAGAGGATATCCTCCGTGTCCTGGCTTTCCACTACCTTGACCGCATTGGCTGAGGTGCAGCAAATATCTGATTCGGCTTTTACATCGGCCGCAGAGTTGACATAGCAAACTACGGCGGCGCCCGGCAATTCCCCCTTTTTCCCCTTCAGCCTTTCCGCGGTTATCATATTAGCCATGGGACAGCCGGCATTTATATCCGGAAGCAAGACAGTCTTATCCGGACTGAGGATAGAGGCGGTTTCTGCCATAAAGTGAACCCCGCAGAATACAATCACCTCGGCATCTGTTTCAGCTGCTTTTTGACTCAATCCCAGAGAGTCCCCAACAAAATCAGCTATATCCTGAACCTCGCCCAGTTGATAGTTATGGGCGAGGATGACTGCGTTTCTCCGTTTCTTGAGGCTTAGAATTTTATCCGTTAGTTCAGCGTTCCTGTTTTCCATCTTTTTCTGCTCTTATCTGGTCTCCGGGCCTTACTGCTCCGCCACGAAGCACCCGGGCAAATACTCCTTCTTCGGGCATGATGCACTGGCCTATCTGATGATAGATAGCGCACCTGGTATGGCACTCTTTGCCAATCTGGGTAATCTCCAAGAGTATCTCTTTCCCTACAGAGATACGTGTGCCCACAGGCAGAGAAGCTATGTCTATTCCCTCCGTAGTAAGATTTTCGGCAAAACCTCCGGGGCCTATGTCCAGGCCAAGACTTCGCATCTTATCGATACTTTCAATCGCCAGCAGACTTGCCTGGCGATGGGTATCGCTGTTGGCGTGGGCATCATCGATAAGACCGTACTCTTCCCGAAAAATACCTTCAGCAATAGATTCTTTGCTGGTACCCTTTTTCTTGCTCTTACATACTGCAATTACTTTAGCCATAGCATCACTTCCTTACTTCCTGTATTGTCCCCCCACCCACTACAGTATCCCCGTCGTAAAAGACTACCGCCTGCCCAGGGGCGATTGCCGTCTGTGGCTCATTAAACGTTACATAGACCCGGTCTCCATCCAATGGAGTTATATCTGCCTCAGCCTCCTGATGAAGATACCGTATCTTAGCTCTCCCCGTGAGGGGCTGAGTCGGCTTAGCTACGGTTATCCAGTTCAGCTCCGATGCCATAAGCTCGTCTCCGTATGTGTCTTGCTTACCGCCTACCACTATGGCATTCCTTTCCCGGTCAATAGCTATTACATATAACGGATCTCCGGCTGATACACCCAGTCCCCTGCGTTGACCCACAGTATAAAACAGGATTCCCCGATGTTGCCCTAAAACATTCCCCTGTCCATCCAGTATTGGCCCCGGCTTCGCTGCCCCGGGGATATACTCCTGTAAGAACCTTGGATAATCATTATCAGGTATAAAGCAAATCTCCTGACTCTCTGGCTTAGCCGCCACTGGAAGCTTGAGTTCTTCGGCTATCTCTCTCACTATCTCTTTGGTAAGATTTCCTATGGGCATCAGGATATGCCCTAACTGTTCCCGTGTCATTGGATAGAGCACGTAGGACTGGTCTTTGCGCCGGTCAATTCCTTTCTTGAGGAGGTATCTTCCTACAGCTCCATCCTTCTCTATTCTAGCATAATGCCCGGTAGCCACAAAATCAGCGCCCAGCCCCCTGGCTCTTTCCAGTAGGGCATCGAACTTAATATACTGGTTGCACCTGATACACGGATTAGGCGTCCTCCCCAGGCTATATTCACGACAGAAATCAGCGATAACCTTTTGATTAAAAATGTCCCTGAAATTCATCACATAGTGAGGGACACCCAGCCTATAGGCTACCCTCTTGGCATCTTCTACGGCGCCGGTTCCACAGCAACCGCCAAACCTGTCAGCGTCATCAGCCTGATTATCTGAGGACCATATCTGCATGGTCACGCCGATTACCTGGTAGCCCTCTTCCTTAAGAATGGCAGCCGCCACGGAGGAATCCACCCCACCACTCATTGCAACTACTACCTTCGCCACATTCCCTTCTCCCCTAGTTTTGCAGTTGTTCATGCTCCTTTTTCATGCACCTGTCCATGACCACCTGAAGCCCTGCAAATCTAGCCCGAGCTGCTGCCTCTTCGTTTACCACTCCCTCCTGCATCCACACCGCCTTCGCTCCTATTTGGATTGCCTCCTCCACAATAGACAGCACATCTACCGGCTCGGGGATAGAGCCCAGGTCAGGATAACAAGTCTTTCCCAATATCTTTTCAGCTTGAGGGTTCACCGGGATTATCTTATAGCCATTCTTCTTCAGGTAGCTGGCTACTCTGTAACTTGGCCGGTCGGTTTTTGGGGAAAGACCGACTACCGCCACCACTCGGCTGGAACTCAAGATTTCTTTCTCTATGCTCATCTTTTCACCTGCAAAGCATTATATTTCTTGCGGAATTGTGGATAGCTTTTCAAAAGGGGTCTGTTATAGATTCCTCAGGTTTCCCTTCCCTTAATTCTACAAGGAAAATCCGCCGTTTAAAAGTTCGATGTGTCGTTGGCAAAACTCGTATTCGCTCTCAAGCTGGGCAAAGATGAGTTCCTCCTGCCAGTGAGCATTATACAACCTGCAGCCCTCGTCTGCACAGAATGGATTGCCGGTCGAATGGCAGAAAACTGCCTGCGTTGCGTATCCTTTAGCGACCTCATTCAGCCGCTCGTCTTCATAATCAATAAACCTGCCCTTGAACTTCTCCTTAAGTTCCGCTAAGTCCCTTCCCAGACTTTCATATTGCTGCCTGAGAAGGTAATACTCTCTTGGCTTTGCTGGTGCCTCTACGAGTCCCGTCGTTGAGATAACGGAAGGAATACCGTAAACACTTGTCCTCAGGTGATATCTCTTGTTGCCGTCATCCCAGGTGCCAAACAAACGATTGGTAAAGATGATATGCGCAAGATCAAGACGGCGCTCTTCCCTTGATATAAGCTCGAAAAAGACCCGTTGGAGTTGAAATCCGTCGTATATAATTCCAAAAGACCTTGTTTTGCCGAGAATTCTCCTTTTTTCGTACTCTATCTCACCATAGAGAGGTTCCTGTTCCAACGGTATCTTCTGGCTCACATCCTGAATTTTAGCGCTGACAATTTTCCTAGCGTAATCTGAGACCTTATCCTGGGGAAGGTTGAAGGCAAAGGGATTTCCTCTCGTCTCGACTTCGGCTTTCCTCACCCTTTGCGCCAAATATTGGGCAATCTCCTCTATGTCCAGGGCGTCGGCAGTCCCCTCATCATAGAGAATAATCTCCATTATTCTCCGAACCCTATTTCAATTTCTCCAGGATGATTTTGGCTGCTATCTCTCCGGATAGAAGCATTGACCCAAAGGTGGGCCCCATCCTGGGCAGTCCGTAGAGTGTTGACACCGCCATGCCACTAACAAACAGTCCGGGGTGAGCCTCACCGGTATGCTCAATTATCAGGTCTTCTGACCTGTCTACCCACATGGCACCGTAGCCTTTGGTTTTTATCAGGCCTCTTTCCTCCAACTTTTTCACCACCCTGGCATCATGTCCGGTAGCATCGAGCACTATTGACGATTCTATGGCTACCGGGTCAACGCAGGTTATCTCTCTGGGCAACGATGAAACGGGTGTCCAGTTAATTACCGCTCCCCCCACGTGTCCGCCTTCTCTCAGGACTAAGTCCTCGAAGATTGTCATATTGGCAACTTTAACTCCGCTATCGCAGGCTGAAGCGATAAGTTTTGAGCAGGCATGCGGTCCATCAGCAACGAATAGTCCTTTACTAACCTCTTTATAAGGGATGCCAAGCTCGTCTAAAACTCTCTCCCCCGGATGCCTCACCGTTACCTTATTCATCAGGTAACCCCCTATCCAGAATCCACCGCCGAGGTAATTGTTCCGTTCTATGATAAAGACCTTTTTCCCGGCTCTGGCCAGGTTGCGTCCGGCCATTAGTCCACTGGGGCCGGCCCCGATAATAATGCAGTCACTTTCCACATATTGTTCAAATTGCTTGGCAAACTCGGCGACTATGGCACGGGTTATATCTTTTTCGCCTGCCGGACTGAATTTTTCCATTTTTATCCCCTCCAGATTTTTTTAGATGGTCTTCAATAGCTGATTTAAGTGCCTCCTCAGCCAAAACCGAGCAATGCATCTTAACCGGCGGCAACCCGTCCAGGGCTGCAGCTACCGCCTTGTTAGAGACTTCCAGCGCCTCTTCGATACTCTTACCTTTTATCATTTCAGTAATCATAGAGCTGGTGGCAATAGCGGCTCCACAACCAAAGGTCTTGAACTTGGCATCAACGATGGTGCTACCGTTTACCCTGATATATAGCTCCATGATATCACCGCACACCGGGTTCCCCACATGTCCAATGCCATCGGGATTTTCTATCCCCCCCATATTCCTCGGGTTCTTGAAGTGCTCCATCACCTTCTCGCTGTATAATGACCGTCCACCGCTAATTTTCTCTTTCTCCTATCCGTGGCTTTTCAAAAGTGGCGACATGGCCCTGAGTTTAGCCACAACGATGGGCAGAACCTCTATAACTCTATCTATCTCCTCCTCAGCAGTCCACTTCCCCAGAGTAAACCTCAACGAGCCGTGCGCTTGCTCATGGGGAAGTCCCAGTGCCAGAAGAACGTGAGACGGTTCAAGGGTTGATGAGCTGCAGGCTGAGCCCGTAGAAGCGCAAATACCCTCAAGGTCAAGATTCAGACACATGGACTCCCCTTCTACGAAATCAACGCTAATATTAACATTGCCAGGCAGTCTCTTGAGGAGATGCCCGTTTAAGCGGCTGTGGTCAATCCGCTCCAGAAGTCCCTTAATAAGCTGGTCACGAAGGCGGGTCAGGCGCTCCGCTTCCTCGCTCATTTCCTGTCGGGCAATTTCCACGACCTTGCCGAAGCCTACAATCCCGGGGACATTCTCAGTGCTGGCTCGCCGCCTTCTCTCCTGCCCACCCCCGTGCATGAAGGAAATCAATTTCGTACCTTTCCTGATATACAGCGCCCCAATTCCCTTGGGACCGTAGAGCTTGTGGGCTGATATAGAGAGCAAATCCACCTCAAGCTCATTCACATCTACCGGTATGTGCCCCACTGTCTGCACTGCATCAGTATGAAAATAGATTCCCGCCTCTCTGGCAATCTTCCCTATCTCGGCTATTGGCTCTATGGTGCCTATTTCATTGTTAGCATGCATCACCGAAATGAGAATAGTCTTATCGGTGATAGCCTTTTTGACATCGGAGGGGTCAACCAGGCCATACTCATCTACCGGAAGGCAGGTTACCAATAAGCCTCTTCTCTCCAAGAATTTGCACGTCTCTATCACCGCATGGTGTTCAATAGAGCTGGTAATAATATGGTTCCCCTTGCTCTCATTGGCATAAGCTATGCCCTGCAGGGCAAAGTTATCTGCCTCGGTTCCACCGCCGGTAAAGACGATTTCCTCACTCCGAGCGCCAATGAGGTCGGCAATCTTAGCCCTTGCCTCCTCAACAGCCCCCTTTGCCTCCTGCCCGCAAACATAGATGCTTGACGGGTTGCCGAAGACATCAGTAAAGTAAGGTAGCATCGCCTTCACCACATCGGGGTGTGTCGGCGTGGTGGCAGCATAATCAAGGTATATCTGTTGCATCTCTTATCCCTCTACAACATCGCCAATTACCGGGTCGACCCTTACCCCCTTGCTCGTCACCCAGACCATACCCTGCTCAATGTCCTCCTCCTCCCCCTCTATCTCCAGCATTACCCAACCTCTATCCTCGGTAATATCAGCCCGGCGGATGTTGGGCACCACCCTGAACTGGTTACTGAGATTAAAGATGATGGGCTCCTTGATTAACTCCTCGGGGAAGGTAAACATTACCTGTTTCCTAACCATATTATTTTCCTCCTTCCCGACTCAGCCTATATAGAATACCAAAAGCTTCAAACTGATACACCAAGCACCTCCTCAACTGACTCCAGGACAGGCCGGACAGTAATCGGTTGAACAATCTCGGCTACAATCTCCTGAGTTCTTGGCCCAGCCCCGGTGATAAAAGCAATCGTAAGCTCATTTCTTTTAATCGAGCCTGTGGCTGCCAGCTTCCGTAATGCGCTTATCACCACTCCACCCGCTGCCTCGGTGAAGATGCCCTCAGTTTGAGCGAGCAGCTTCATCCCATCGATAGCCTCCTCGTCAGTGGTAGCGCAGGCCCCACCGTTTGATTGCCTGACAACCATCAAGGCGTGATAGCCGTCAGCTGGATTGCCAATGGCTATTGAACTGACAATTGTTTTTGGCTCTACCGGGTTCACATGCAGAGTGCCCGCCTGAAAGGAATCAACGATAGGTGAGGAGCCAGCAGCCTGAGTGAGAAACATACGAGTATTAACCGGCTCGATTAAACCTAGCATGGACAGCTCATCCAAGCTTTTCCATATACGGGTAAAGCTGAGCCCCGAGGCAGCAGGATACACCACGCAGTCAGGGGCACGCCATCCCAGTTGCTCTGCAACTTCATAGCCCAGGGTCTTACTCCCCTCAGCATAATACGGTCTGAGGTTAATATTAATAAATCCCCATTTATATTTTTGTACCAGCTCAGCGCAGAGACGATTGACGTCATCGTAGCTTCCTTCAACCTTCATCAGTACCGGGTTGTAGATTGCCGTACCTACCAGCTTACCCGGTTCCACGTTAGACGGAATGAAAACATAGGCTTTCATATTGGCCTTGGCGGCATGGGCGGCTACACTGGCAGCCAGATTCCCAGTTGACGCACAGGCTACTGTGTCAAACCCGAACTCCCGTGCCTTGGTGATAGCAACAGAGACCGGCCTATCCTTGAACGAGAAAGTTGGATTAAGGCAGTCATTCTTGATGTAGAGCTCATCCAGCCCCAGTTCCTTCCCTAACCTGTCAGCTTTAAGCAAGGGAGTAAAACCGGTGCCGATGTCCACCACATCATCATCGACAGGCAATAAGTCCTTATAGCGCCACATGCTCGGTGGCCCCTCTGCAATCTTCTCCCGACTCAGCTCTTTCGCCAGTGTCTTGTAATCATAGATCACTTCAAGTGAGCTGAAACAGCACTCACACAGGCTACGAGCCTGCAGAGGATACTCTTGCCCACATTTTCGACAACGCAAAGCTCTGGCATAAGTCATATCCTGCTCCTTCAGCTAGACTCCAGCGCCCGGCGCAAATCATCAATCAAATCGTCAATGTTTTCCAGTCCTATTGACAACCTGATTAACTCATCGGTAATTCCCACTTCTCCTCTGTGCTCCTCCGGCATTGAGGCGTGACTCATGGTAGCGGGGTGCTCAGCAAGAGAGGAAACACCACCAAGCGATTCCGCCAGGGCAAAAACCTCAATCCTTCTCAGGAAGGAATCGACCTTATCAGTTCCTCCCTTTAATTCCATGGACACCATTCCCCCAAAGCCCTTCATCTGCCTTTTGGCGATTTCATGACCCGGATGAGATTCAAAGCCGGGATAGAATACCTTCTTCACCGCTGGGTGCTCTTTAAGGTAATTTGCCACAGCGGCAGCATTCTCGTTGTGCTGTTTCATTCTCACCGGTAGAGTCTCAATTCCCCGGAGTACCAGCCAGCAATCAAATGGAGAGGCGCAAGTCCCCATGGCATTAAGAAGAAATTGAACCCTCTCCGTCAGTTCATCAGTGGTAGTTACCACAGCACCCCCGACAACATCGCAATGACCATTGAGATACTTGGTCGTGGAGTGGACGACCAGGTCAATTCCATACTCAATAGGTCTCAGTAAATAGGGGGTGGCAAAGGTGTTATCTATCGCCGTCAATATGTTGCGCTCTCTGGCAATATCAACCACCATCTCTACATCAACTATATTAAGCAGCGGATTGGACGGGGTCTCCATCCATATCATCCTGGTATTTGGCTTTATTGCCGCTTCAATCTTTTGCCTGCTATCCATTCTCAAGAAGGTAAATTCCAACCCAAAGTTGGGCATAACATCCTGGAACAGTCTGTAAGTTCCCCCGTAGACATCATCTCCTGAGATTACATGGTCGCCTGCTTGAAGGAGGTGGATGACGGTGGCTTCAGCAGCCATACCGGTGGCAAAAGCAAACCCAGCCTTTCCGCCCTCGAGTTGGGCGATGGTATCCTCCAAAACCTTCCTCGTCGGGTTTGCCGTGCGTGAGTAATCGTATCCCCTCGTTTTGCCTACATCCTCAAAGGCAAAGGTTGAGGTCTGATATATAGGCACTGAGATAGCACCAAATCTCGTCTCAGGCCCCTCCCCAGCGTGAATGGCTATCGTTTCAAATCTCATATTCCCCCTCCTTGGCCGAACTCCCTCGCGATTTCCTCCCGTTTCTCTTTCAGCTCATCTTCAGAGGTTGCCAAGCCGCTTGAGCTCTCAAGCCGTCTCAAACGTTCTTCTAACCTATCCTGCTCCGTTAAAACAAGCCTTATCGCTTTGGCTACCGGGTCAGGCAGCCTCCCATGTTCTAAGTTCAGAAGTGGCTCATGGCTATCTTCCACTATCCTCCCCGGAATTCCCACCACTGTGGCATCCGGCGGCACCGAGTTTACTACTACCGAGCCCGAGCCAATCTTGGCTCCGTCTCCTATGGTGATAGCACCTAAAGCTATCGCCCCGGTCCCCATCACCACAGTATTGCCGATTGTAGGATGGCGTTTCCCCTTTTTCAAAGTGGTTCCCCCAAGGACGACCCCCTGATACATCAGCACGTCATCACCTATTTCCGATGTCTCCCCGATGACCACTCCTACACCGTGGTCTATGAAGAAACGCCGTCCGATTTCGGCTCCGGGGTGGATTTCAATTCCGGTCAGGAAGCGACTGATATGGGAGATTAGACGAGCGAGAAACCTGAGTTTACGGCACCAGAGGAAGTGCGCCAAGCGATGAAACCACACGGCATGTAGCCCCGGATAATATAAGATAACCTCGGGCACGTTTCTGGCTGCCGGGTCCTTAGCAAATACCGTCCGTATGTCTTCCCTTAAGATTTTAAACATAATGAACCAACCTTTTCACTTAACTATTGTGAGGGAAAAAAGGGGGAATCATCAAACTGACCCATCCGACCACCTGGATTGCCACATTATATCATATAATCTTCTTCGACCTTCTTCCTTCTGCCAAATTCCATTCTATCCCACATTCTTTCATGAGAGTAATAAACAAATACTTTTATTGCTGCATCTACAAAGCCTATACCTATCGATAGTGTCACTTCCCTGGTAAATAAATAAATAACTAACATTGTAACCAGAGAAGCCAACAACCGCCAGGTCGTAGCTTTTATGATGCTTCTTTTATGGCTTTCCATGTTTATCTTTTTTGAAATTCTTTGGTTTATTTGTGTGATCTGATTATCTGGTAATTGTTAATACAAATCTGCTTTCGCTCTCTTGCTCAAAGCCAGGTTTTATACCTCTGGTTTTTAACTCTTGCGCCACGCTTTTAAGAGAGTCCTGGTCACCAAGCAATATTCTTACCGTTTCTCCCCCGTCTAAACCGTCAATTATTTCTGTTGCCTCCATTTTAGACAAAGGGCAGATGAAATCAGATAAATCATATCTCATAGTCAGTCCCTTTTGATTCCACTTCCAGGATATATTTGTAAAAACTGGTATATTTGAAGGCGTCATCAGGAGATATAACCACGGCTAATCCTTGATTCGATTCGGCATAGCGTAAGGCAACGTGAAGGATAGCACCTGTCGTCGGACCAACGGGGATTCCGTCTTTTCTGGCTAATGCTATAGCTGTCTTATACGCATCTTCGTCAGTCACTTCTACAGAATCATCTATGACTGACCTGTCCAGAATTGTGGGTATAAACTCCTCATCCAGTCCGGTTATCCTCTTCATACCGGGCAATTTATGGTTCGGCGAGGAAGGTTCCACACCGATTATTTTTATTTCCGGCTTTTGTTCTTTCAGGTACCTGCCAACCCCGGTTATTGTGCCACACGTGCCAAACCCGGCAAAGAAATAGTCGATTTTGCCCTGTGTCTGCTTCCATATTTCCGGCCCTGTCATCCGGTAATGAGCCAAAACATTCAACTCGTTCTCGTATTGGTTGGGGCTGATATAGCCACCTCTGGTAGCCGGACTTTGTATCAAGGCGTTAACCACTCCCCTGGCTCCTTCGGTAGGGAATAAAGGGCATAGGGCATCATCAGCTTCAGTTACTTTGGTTCCCAAGAACCTTAACATTATCTTTTTCTCTTCGGGAATCCTTTCTGGAACAGCAATCTCCACCGGTACTCCCAAAGCATTGGCTACGCACGCTAACGCGATTCCGGTATTGCCAGATGATGGCTCAACCACCGTCCTATTTCCTATTTCCAGTGCTTTTAGCATCTCGCTGACAATTCTATCTTTAACCGAACCAAATGGATTATATCTTTCAAGTTTAAGATAAATTTGAAAGTCTTTACCGGGGTTGATTCCATTCAACCTAACTAACGGCGTTGGGTTCTCCGGGCTGGCTATTAGCTGGGTTATATTAGAATAAACCTTTAATTTGTGGTCCGGTTCTTTATCCTGATTTACCATTTGAGTCTTTGAGTGTGTATACCACACTCCCCTCCGCATTTACTGGTATCTTGCCATCTTCCGTCTCGCTCAAGCTCTCCTCCAGGAGATGAGCAAGGTGCACAACCAAGAGAACGGTACCCCATCTCATACCAGGGATGGGGTTCAATGCCTTTGACGGCCATATATCTCCATATATCAGTCTCGGTAAAGGTTAGAATCGGGTTTATTTTTATGAGTCCACCCTTCTTTTCTACTTCCTGATAGTCTGTCCTCGTCCTGCCTTCGGTGTTCCTTAAACCGGTTATCCAGGCGTCCAGACTGCTTACTGCAATTATTGTCGGGTCTACCTTGAGCAGTCGGCAACATTCATCTGGCTCTATTTCATAAATCTTTCTCCCGTTCTGGCTTTCAATTTGAGACGCCCTTCGGCGAAATTCCTCAGCTGCCAATAGTCTTACGTCTAAAGAATCGCCATGGAGAATCTCGGGGATACTGTCAGCAACCATATATACGGTTACATCGAGATTCATTTTTTCATTCATCTTCTTTAGATACTCAAAGGTTTCTCTCGGTTTGTATTGTGTCATGACCGAGAAAATCGGTATATTGGGGTCCACTTCCCTTGCCAGATGAACAGTAACCATACTGTCTTTGCCAAAAGAGCAAGCTACTGCCACTCGCGGATATTCTCTCACGGCATCCGCAATTAATTCTTTCGCATGTTCAATCTTGTCTTCCATTCTTCTCTCCTCCATAGTTTGTGCTAAATAATCCCTCAAGTATAAGAATTTCCCCCAGTCCAGAATTTCCTCCTGTCCTCAGACTTTTCGATGACCTCTAGGCCCAAGGGTTTGACGACCTCGTCAAGGTACTTGGAGAGACCCAGACGGGACATTGTGGCTCCAATTCGCTCTCTGCCCTCGGCGTTGTTCTGGTACCACTCCATTGTCTTCTCAATAAGGGAGAAACCTTCCTCATCAGTGGCGAACTGGGCTATCTCATAGGCATAAATCGGGTGTCTCCCATGCTTACCACCCACGCGGATAAGCCATCCCTTCCTCGCCGCTATCATGGCATCCACCGGGCAGACTTTGATACAATCACCACAATAGGTGCACTTGCTGGTATCCTTTGCCGGCAGGTCATTCACCATGGTAAGCGCCTTTTCCTCACAATTGGATACGCAGAGTCCACATCCGTTACATAGCTTCTCTAGTAATTCTGGTTCAGCTATCCCCTGAAAGCCCAAGTCCATCTCCCTGGTTCGAAGACAGTCTATTGGACATCCGGAAAAGGATATCTTGAACTTATGATGGCCAGTAGCAGAGCCAAAATAGCGCCTGTCCACCTCCATACACATAGTTTGAGTATCCACCAGACCGTTGGGGTTCCAGGTGCACCCGGCACAGGCAGTAGGCACCCTGATGCGAGGTCCGCAGGAGGCGACCGACCATCCAATTTCCTTCAGCTCATCGGCGATATCGTTAAACTTAAGATAGTGAACATACGGGATTTCTATTGATTGGCGAATCGAGTTATGAATCTCCCCCCGCCCATACTTGTCAGCCAAGTCGGCAGCTTTACGCAATTGCTGTGAGGTCAGTGTACCGCCAGGACAGCGCAACCTTACGGTGAAGAGGTCTCCCTGGGTTTGCTTGATAAACCCACCGCTCTTCAGCACCTCAAAATCCATCTTCAAACGACGAGATTCTCGTTTCAGTTTTGCGTCCACTTCTCCTCCATACTACTTGAGGATCTTCTTGCCCTCTTCTTTGAATTTGCTCTACGCATTAGGTCGCGCCTGGTAGAGCTCCTGGAAAAGCCAGGTAGTTAGATAGCGCTCACCGGTATCA
>CAYFFA010000005.1:23861-34287 GCA_964342375.1 uncultured Dehalococcoidales bacterium
CGCCTGGTAGAGCTCCTGGAAAAGCCAGGTAGTTAGATAGCGCTCACCGGTATCAGGCAGGACTACTACTATAAGCTTACCCTCATTTTCCTTCTTTTTGGCTACCTCTAATGCCACCCAAGCGGCTGCACCCGAAGATATGCCCCCCAGTATCCCTTCCTCTTTGGCTAATCTTCTAGCCATTATTCCGGCATCTTCATTGGTGACCTTGATTATTTCATCAATCAAATCCGTCCTCAGGATATCCGGGATAAAGCCAGCCCCGATGCCCTGAATCTTGTGGGCTCCCGGCTTCCCCCCGGAGAGAACCGGCGAATCGACCGGCTCAACGGCGATAGCTTTAAACTGCGGTCTCCTAGGCTTGATTATCTCGGACACACCAGTAATCGTTCCACCCGTTCCCACTCCGGAGACCAGAATATCCACCTTGCCACCGGTATCCCTCCATATCTCCTCGGCAGTGGTTAGCCTGTGCACCTCTGGATTTGCCGGGTTTTTGAACTGCTGCGGTATGAAGTAGTTGGTGTTTTCCGCCGCCAGTTGCTCCGCCTTCCTTACCGCCCCCGGCATCCCCTCTGACCCGGGGGTTAGTATCAACTCAGCACCGAAAATAGACAGAAGCTGCCTGCGCTCTACCGACATTGTGTCAGGCATGGTCAGAATGAGCTTATATCCTCTGGCAGCGCAGACAAAGGCAAGAGCAATGCCGGTGTTGCCACTGGTAGGCTCAATGATAACCGTATCATTGTTGATGAGCCCCTTCTCCTCGGCATCAACAATCATTGCCACTCCTATCCTGTCCTTCACACTCCCTAGAGGATTGAAGAACTCAAGCTTCCCCACCACCTCTGCCTTTATCCCATCGGTTATTCGGTTCAATCTAACCAGAGGTGTGTTTCCGATCAGTTCGGTAGAATCCTTGGCTATGCCTCTGGTTAGCTTGGGTATCTCTATTGTCTTATACTGCAGTCTCTCTGCTTTTTGAATTGCTTCTGCCACTTTCATATTCTCCTTATCTTAGATTATAGCTTCTTTATGTTCCAATATATTTAGCGTAAAGCCCTCGCGCCACCGATTCATCGTTGGTATCCTTAACAATCGCCCGGCCATCAGGAAAAACCACCATTTCATGGTTATCCACGGTGAAATGTAGCATGTACTCGTTATAACCAACGTCTGTTACCGGCTTAAGATGTGCAGCAAGCTCCTTGAGAGAGATGTCCCGTACCTCAGGGCTTAAGACTTGCACTGCATTCTGACCACAAAGTGAAGTGGCCCTCAATCCAGACTTGCCCTCCAGAAACTCATATTTGCCCTGGCAGGCGGGACAATCTTCACGGGCGGCGATTTTGAGGCGGTCAAATATTCCTTTCCAAACATCGATAATTACGACATCCCGGTTGATTTCCTCGGCTCCGACCAGTATCTTCAACGCCTCAGCGGACTCAAGAGAGCCGACAACGGACGGGGCAGGACCGATTACCCCTACGGTATCACAGGTATGGATTAGTTGCCCGCTGGGTAAGCTGGCAAAGACACACCGGAAGCACGCGGTCTCACCTGGAATTACATTCATGGTCATTCCGATAGAAGTAATAGCTCCCCCATAAATCCATGGTATCTTATGTTTTAGAGAGACATCGTTGATAAGAAAGCGAGCTTCCAAGTTATCGAGTCCATCCAGGATTAAATCTACCCCGTTGATGAGCCTTTCTATACTTGAATAGTTTACGTCAGCGACTATCCCTTCAATTTCAATCGAAGAATTTACCTTCTTCAAATGCTGCTCCGCAGCTATTGCCTTGGGCAACTGGTTTTCGATATCATCTTCATCGAAGAGGACTTGCCGCTGTAGGTTGTAGTACTCTATGAAATCTCTATCTATTATCCTGAGCTTGCCCACACCGGCACGCGCCAGTGAAGTGGCAATAATTGAACCCAGCGCCCCACAGCCGATAATCGCCACGCAACTATCGCCCAATCTCCTCTGTCCTTTTTCCCCTATGCCGGAGAACAGGATTTGCCTTGAATACCTGTCAATCATAGCCGCAGCTTCTCTCCTCTTACACACCTGCTCAAGCTATAACCTCGCCAATTTATATATAGTACATACTCTCTTTGGGCTGTTCTTTTCTTTTTTGCATCTCAGCTAAGTCCCGCAATGTTGTTGACCCCAGAACTCCATTGATTGCCTCTCGTAATTCACTCCAGATATCCCGGGTAGCACATAATTCAGAGCGAGTACATACCTCCGGGTTATTAACACACTCCACCGGAGCGATTGAGCCCTCGAGAAACTGAATGACTTCATCCAATCTTATCTCTTCAGAGGGCCTGGCTAAGGAAATTCCACCCTTGGGACCCCGAGTGCTCCGTACTATACCCCCGGTTATAAGCGGGGTGACTAAATGCTCCAGATACCGTAGCGGAATCTGCTGCCTCTGAGCGATTTCTTTTAATATAACTGGCTCTTCATTATGGTGAAGGGCTAGATCCAGAAGGGCCCTGGTTCCATATTGGCTCCTAGTAGAGAGCTTCACTGGCCTCACCTCATTGTTGACTAAAATAATAGACAAAGTTTAGAATACCACAGAGTAGCGAGATTGTCAATACCCTACCGGGGCTTAGTCGTGGTTCTTAGCTTTGAAGCTAGCTCTGGCTTAAGAAGTGGTATCATTTATGGAGGTAGGTCGGTGTTCGATAAGGATGAAGCTGCTATAAAGCTCGTCGATTTCGGACTCCATTTTTTGATAGTCTCCAGGGCATATATTGTGATGGTCAGGGCTTGTGTGCCTTATACGATGGATACTACCCTTCTCCTGACTCTAGAGCCGTCTTGAATATTGGTGAATATATATTCGTACCCCTCTGTATCTGCACCAAGATTAACGGCCCCTTTTGACGTTACTCTATAACCGGCCAGAGAAGAAAATCTGGCACTATACGATGAAGCATACTCTGCGTGGGAAGTGTCCGCATATAGAGATTCCTAGACTACATAGATAAAGATGGGAGGATCATCCACAGGATTATGGCATCCAGGCAGTGGCTTGCTTGGAACAGGTTTGAGCAGAAGGGAAGCAGACCTGTTGGGCTTTTACCCTTGCTGTTCCTCTTCCTTCAGCAGGTCGTTAAGGGCCTCGGCATGATATATTTCGTTGTCTCTCATCCGAAGCAGAAGCTTTTGCAGCCCTGCATCTTCAACCTCATTGGCGACGCGGTCATATTCGGCAGCTACCTCCTGTTCGGCCTTGATGTCTACCCTGAGTATCTCGGCTGTCTCGGTTGACTGGTCAACCTCAGTGTGCTCAATCCTTGGATTGCCGCCACCATCAACCATCTCCTCAGCAAGCCAGCCCATATGCTGCATCTCGTTAATAGCCCGGTCCTCCAGTTGCTTCTTGACTTCCGTGTTCCTGGCCATATAAGAGTGGAACAAATACTGGAGAACGACAGTATACTCATGCTCAATGCCCCGGTTGAGAAAATCAGCAACCCCGTCCTGTCGACCGCCCCTCAGGTCCTTGACACCCGCCTTTTGCGCCTTCTCCATGAAATGACCGAATTTATCACGGTGGGCTTCTTCATCAGATATGATACGCTGCAATAATCGCTTTATCCTGGGGGCTTCTACAGCCTTGATGTGCTTCCTGTATTGGTTTGTGGCACCTTCTTCCAGCATCACATCGTTCTTCATCCAACTGCTCACTGCCCCGTCGCCCATCCGCATCGTACCTCGCTTCAGACTGGGAACACCACCCAGCCCCACTATGGTCTCGGCCAGCCAGTCCAGATGACGCATTTCGTCCCGAGCGATTGCTTCGATCTCACAAGCCATCTCGCCCTCACCCATAGCGTAGGCATGGTTCAGATACTGAATGATAGCACCGTGCTCATCCTCAAGGTCTTCGTTCAGTAAAGCGATAACTTTATCTTTGTCCATTGGTTCCTCCCTCAGAGCATTATCAGTCAAAGCCCTGCTCCTGGTGCTTCCGGGCAATAGTCTCCGCCAGATTATCCAGAGCCTTGAAATCCGCTTCCCCGGGGAATCCCTTGCAGGTTACCGTTTCCAGCAGCTCTACTTTCAGATTGGGTACCATGCCGACTAATTGTTCGACGGTCCTGCCTCCCCAACTGTAGGAGCCAATGATAGCAGCAAATCTCAGTTTGGGCCTCAGGGCGTTTGCTAAGAACACAGCCGGAACAATATCCGGATGTGGACCGGCGAGCATAGTAGGTGTCCCGATAACAATTGTCGCCGCATCCACCAGTGCAATCGCCAGCTTGCCAATGTCAGTCGCCGCCATGTCAAACTGCTGCACCGTCACGCCCCTTGGGATTAAGGCTTCGACAAGATACTCAACCATCCTGCGCGTGCTGCCATGCATAGAGGTGTAGGGCAATACCACGCTGTTTTTAGGCTCCTCAAAGACCCAGCTGTAATACGCCTTCAGTATGAACTCCGGTCGGTCATACATTGGACCATGACTGGGGGCAATGATATCAATCGCATAGCCCTTTATTTTCTCCAGATCCTTCTGGATGGTAGTTCGGTAGGGCATCATGATTTCCGCATAATATCTTTTGGCTGCCTCATAAACCTGCCCTTCATCAGTTACATACAGGTCGGTGGTGGCAAGATGAGAACCGAAAAAATCACATGAAAAGAGCATCCTTTCTTCTCTTAAATACGTGGACATTGTCTCCGGCCAGTGTACCCACGGCGTATAGACAAACTCCAGGGTTCTATCTCCCAACGATAGAGTATCTCCGTCATTGACGGTGACAATTCTCTCTTCCGAAAGCATGAGTAGGTCTATGAGCAACCCTTTACATCTGGGGTCGGTGACGACTTCTGCCCGAGGATATTTGGCCATGACCCGGCGGAGAGCGCCAGAATGGTCCTGCTCGGCATGATTGGCAACCACATAATCTATGTGCGCAATCCCAAGCTGGTTCAGGTGGTCTATCAGCACATCCTCCATAGCCGGGTCCACCGTATCAATAAGGGCTGTCTTCTCGCTACCCTGAATAAGATATGAGTTATAACTGGTGCCATCGGGAAGCGGTACCAGCGCATCAAATAACCGTCTGTCCCAGTCAATTGCTCCTACCCAATAGATTTTAGGTCTTATTTCCCTTGGCTTCATCTTATTCCACCTTTTCAAACTCATTCTTGCTTTCCCCGCAGACAGGGCATATCCAGTCACCAGGCAGTTCCCCAAAAGACGTACCCGGCTTTATGCCGCTATCCGGGTCACCCGCCTCCGGGTCATAAATGTAGCCACAAATGGTGCATCGATATTTTTGTGCCTTGGTTGTCATTTCTTTCTTCTCCTCAACATAGCCAGGGGCAGTCTTGGGAGTGATGCCCCGTTTAACCTGATGATAATACTCATAAGTCGTGCATTCCTTTTCCGCAATGACACCGACATCGACAAGCTTACCGATAAAAACGGTGTGGGTTCCCACGTCTATTGCCTGAATTACCCCGGCCGGCATCCCTCAGCAACCTATTGAGATGTCAAGAGTTACCGGAGTTAGGGTACAAGAAATATACTAGCCCTGAATTTTTCCATTGTCAACAGGCGAACTTGATATTCTCCAAACACAGGGATAATATTCCGCTACTTTACTCAACGAGTTAAGGGGTGATATGATGGAAAATATCAAGTATATCTATCCGGAATATGGCCGGGAATACAAAGGCGCTGGTGTATGCCCGGGCTGCCGGGTACCGCCGATGGTCAGTTGTCCGGTATGCGGAAACCAGATAGTGGGTGAACAGATTCAGGCAGAAGGCTAAATTCCCGAGCATTCTAATCGTGAGGTAAAAGAATGGCTGATAAAAATGTGGTTATCTACTCAACTCCTACCTGTCCCTATTGCAAAAGGGCTAAAGACTACCTCTCCCAAAAAGGGATTCCCTATACTGACTACAACGTTGCTACGGACAAGGATAAAACTAGGGAGATGATACAGAAGTCAGGACAAATGGGCGTTCCCGTAATCGCGGTTGATGATGAAATTATCATCGGTTTCAACCAAGCCAAGCTGGACGAACTGCTATCAAAATAATTACGGGGCGGCAGGCCCAGTGATTTTTCATTAGAGAGGCAGCCATGTATGAGTTGATGATAATAGGTGGAGGCCCAGCCGGGATTGCCGCTGCCGTATATGCAGCTCGTAAGCGGCTCAATACACTACTGATTAGCGGTGACATCGGTGGACAAATAAATACGACCATGGGAATAGAGAACTATCTGGGCTATCAGTTTATTGAAGCACCAGAGCTGATAGAAAAGTTCCAGACACAGGTGAGCCAGTATCCCATAGACCAGAAGATTGGCGACAAGATCTCCCGGCTGAAGAAAATCGACGGGGGGTTTGAAGCCGTAACCGAGACAGGTGAGCAATATCAATCAAAAGCAGTAATCTTTGCCACCGGCAAGAGATCCAGGCAACTAAATGTGCCCGGGGAAAAAGAGTTAGCTGGAAAAGGAGTAACCTACTGCGCCATCTGTGACGGTCCTGTTTTTGCCGGGCAGAGGGTAGCCGTGGTTGGGGGAGGCAACTCAGCACTTGAGGCAGCGCTGGATATGGTGAAAATTGCTGAACATGTTGACCTGGTATCACTTACCCCGCTAACCGGTGATGCCGTTCTTGTTGACAAGCTGGGTGATGCCAAAAACCTCAGAATTTTTACCGAATATCAGACGGAGAAGATTGAAGGGCGAGATTTTGTCAGCGGAATGATGATAAAAGACGTTAAGAGCGGCAAGAGCAAACAGCTTGACGTTACCGGAATCTTCATCGAAATCGGTCTGGTGCCCAACTCCGCAGCGGTAGATGGACTGGTCCCGCTCAACAAGTGGAAAGAGGTCCCCATCAGCTGTGCCAGTGAAACCACGATGGACGGACTTTATGCCGCTGGAGATGTGACTGACGTGCCCGAGAAACAGATTATTGTTGCCGCTGGCGAAGGAGCCAAGGCAGCACTACAAGCCCACCGCTACCTGCAACGACTGGAAACATAGCCGGCTAATGAAATTCTGCTTTAAAATCCGCTGGTAACAGTAAGCACACTCCTTTTACCCGGCTAGATACTTCTCCGGGTTCTCGTCGAATGCTCTCTTACATCCTACAGCGCAGAAATAGTATTTCTTTCCTTTGTACTCAGAGGTGACTGCTGCCTTGCTCTCTTCTACCTCCATCTTGCAGACCGGGTCAGGCGCCACTGGAACATCGCCTTTTGATTAATCGGCAAACTTGGAGGCTGGCTTGAACCTTCTTAAGCGCAGCGAATTGGATACTACAGTGATAGAACTGGTTGCCATAGCGAAGGCTGCAAGCATTGGGTTAAGGAAGCCAGAATTGCCCAGAAAAAACTGTAACCCCAGCGGCACCCCGCTCTGACCATGAACAAAATAAAGTACACCCGCCGCCACCGGGATGAGAGCAGTATTATAAGCAAAAGCCCAGAACAGGTTCTGTTTGATAGTCCTCATGGTTCGCTTGCTTAGAGAAATGGCAGTAACTACTCCTCGCAAATCACCGCCGATAAGAGTAATATTCGCTGCCTCCATAGCTACATCCGTCCCGGTGCCGATTGCAATGCCTACATCTGCCTGTGCTAGAGCCGGCGCATCATTTATCCCGTCACCTACCATAGCCACCACTTTTTCCTCACCCTGAAGCTTCTTCACCTCGCCGGCCTTGTCCTCGGGCAAAACCTCGGCTAGTACCCTGTCAATGCCCACCTTTCTGGCGATAGCTGCAGCAGTACGGCGATTATCCCCGGTAAACATCACCACCTCAAGACCAAGGCGATGCAACTCTCTCACCGCATCTTTCGAGTTTGGCTTGAGGGTATCAGCCACAGCGATTACCCCGGCGACTTGACCATCAATGCCCAGAAACATCACTGTTTTGCCTTCTTCCCAGAGACGATTGGCTTCTTCATCCTGCCCGTTCAGGGAGAGGCCTCTGTCCTGTATCAATCTGAGGTTACCCAGAAGCACATTCCGCCCGTTTACCCTGGCTTCGATACCATGACCGGGAATAGCGCTAAACTCAGTCGCATCAACCAGAGAAATGCTCTTCTCTTTTGCAGCATTGACAATGGACTCCCCAAGAGGATGCTCAGAACCACGCTCTGCTGATGCTGCCATCATGAGCAGTTCCTCTTCTTTAAAGTTGGGAGTGGAAACTACATCCGTTACCACTGACTGACCCTGAGTGAGTGTGCCAGTTTTATCCAGAATAATGGCTTTTATCTTATGGGCTGTCTCCAGGGCTTCAGCGCTTCGGACAAGAATGCCGTGCTCGGCTCCTTTGCCCGTACCCACCATGATGGCGGTAGGGGTCGCCAGACCAAGAGCACAAGGACAGGCGATAATGAGCACAGCGACAAAATTGAGGAGGGCAAAAGCCAATGCCGGAGATGGTCCCCAAACGTACCACAAGATAAAGGTAATAACAGCCACAGCGATAACGGAAGGCACAAAGTAGGCTGAGATAATATCAGCTAGCCTCTGGATAGGCGCCTTACTCCCCTGAGCCTCTTCCACCAGCTTGATAATCTGGGCAAGCGCTGTATCCTTACCTACCTTGGTGGCTTCAAAGCGAAAGCTGCCGGTCTTGTTGATGGTAGCGCCAACGACCTCGTCACCAGTCCCCTTTTCTACGGGCATACTTTCACCGGTAACCATGGACTCATCAATACTTGAATAGCCCTCTCTGATGATGCCATCTACCGGTATCTTTTCCCCCGGCCGCGCAATGACAATGTCCCCTACCACTACCTCCTCCACTGGTATATCGAACTCCTGGCTCTGGCGTATTACCCTGGCTGTCTTGGCCTGCATACCGATGAGTTTCTTGATTGCCTCTGAAGTCTGCCCCTTAGCCCTGGTCTCCAGAAAATGCCCGAGCAGGATAAGGGCAATAATGATAGCCGCGGTATCAAAATAGACATTGGCCTCACGACCACCAGTAGTGAATAAGCCAGGAAACAGAATAGCCGCCACGCTATATAAATAGGCAGCCGATGTACCCACGGCAATGAGGGTGTTCATGTTAGCTCTTTTATGCTTCAAGGCCCCCCAGGTGCCCCGGTAGAACTGCCAACCCGCCCAGAACTGCACCGGCGTAGCCAGCACCCAGAGAAGATAGTGGTTGTCTAAGAATGAAGGCATCCACCCCCCGGAGAACTCAGATATGGCGATAAGGAGCATAAATAATCCTATGGTGTCGGCAAAGATTAGCTTGCTTCGCAGAGTGCGGAGTTCACGGCGGGTAGCTGCCATCACCGCATCTGGTTCAGCGATGCCCTCAGTGCCTACCTCAACCCGGGTGCTATACCCAGCGCCCTCCACCGCTCGCTTGAAGTCGGCCATGCTGGCCTCGCCCTCCAGGTATTGGACGGTCGCCTTCTCGCTTGCTAAGTTAACATTGGCTGAGATTATCCCCGGCACCTTCGCCAGGGCATCCTCAATGTTGGCTACACAGGAGGCACAGGTCATGCCACCAACGCTGAAGGTTGTTTTCTCCACCGCCACGCCATAGCCCACGTCTGAGATGGTATCTATCAATGCCCTTGTATCCACTTTACTTGAATCGTACTCAATGGAAGCCTTTTCATTAGCTAAATTGACATTGACTCGGGATACCCCAGTCAAATCAGAAAGCCCCTTCTCAATAGTAGCCGCACAAGAAGCGCAGGTCATGCCTGTGACCGGCATAATCGTTTTTTGGTTTCGTCTACCTACCACGCCCATTGTCCCGACCTCCCTCTCACTTCACCTGACTACCGCTTCATAGCCTTACGCACGGTAGCCATAAGTTCTTTGATATGCCCTTCGCCATGTTGTTCGCGAATGGCGTCGGTGACACAGCCCTCAATATGACCCTGAAGGATGAGAAGAGAGACCTCATCAACAGCCGAAGAGAGGGCAGTCAACTGCTGAACGATGTCGACGCAATAGCGGTCTTCTTCGATCATTCGTTGAATGCCCCTCGCCTGTCCCTCAATTTTCTTCATCCTGGCCAGGATGGAGGGCTTGTCCTTGGCGTAACGATATTGCCTTGCTGTTGTAGCCATGCTGTTCTTCTCCACTTGAAAGATATTAAACAATGGCCAATTTTAATATACTATATACTACCATAGAGTATCTCTTGTATCAAGCCCTTTAATAGCTTGAAGATCAAAGCTATGATATTGCTGAAGTTCAGATGAATGTTCTTCGTTGCATGGTCACAAAAACAACTTGTTATATCCCTTCAGGGTGTTGGTGGGAAAGTAGTATGCGCAATGCCCTCTAAAGCATCGCTTAGTGTTCCATGACCCACCCGCCATTTACACATATCGACTGACCGGTAATGTAGTCAGACTCGCTGGAAGCAAGAAATGCCACTGCATTAGCCA
>CAYFFA010000006.1:0-33566 GCA_964342375.1 uncultured Dehalococcoidales bacterium
CGCGCAGCGTTTGGGACGCTGAGGTCGGAGGTTCAAGTCCTCTCACCCCGACCATCAAATCACTGTTAATCCACGTTAATCCATCTTACCTTCGATTAGTATTCATATTTAAGTTTGTCAGATATTAACCATTTTCACCGCTTCCCTAAGTTGTCCACTTAGCTAAACCTCTTGTGAGTATTGGTTTAATCACTCCATATTTAGGCTCTAACTGGAATTTCTCTACGAGACCAACTATCGGTGGCTAGGCTCAAGTCAGGCCAGCCTCAGCAGTAACTGGTCGGCGGCGGGAAGGGAGCAGCAGAGATACTATAATCCCCAGGGAACCGGCAATCAGGGACGCCACTATGCTCCAGGTATAACCCCCGGTCCAGTCAAATATAACTCCACCCAGCCAGCCACCCACAGCCATCCCCAGCATGGCGCCCGCCATCTGGTAGGCGTAGATGGTATTCAAGGGGGCATTCACCCCATAGTACTGGCGGTTGAATATAGGAAAGCCTACCATCTCGCCACCAAAACCCAGACCGAACAGGAAAGCGAAGGCATAGAACGACTGCAACTCCCTGGCGCTCAGCAGGAGCAACATAGGAAAAGTCTGAAGCAGCAAAGCGATGATCAAGGTAAATCTTGCACCCTTCGCATCGGCAACCAGTGACATTCCAAAGCGGCTGATGAGGGAAGAAGTCAGCGCTACGCTTAGTATTCCAGCAGCGGGTATGCCAGGAATACCAGCAAAGGTAGCCATGGAGACCACGTGTGCCAAGGGTATGGAGTGCCCCACGCAACCTAAAGCGTGCACAGCAGTCAGAGCCCGCACATTGGGCAACGCTGCAACCCGGCGCAAGCTGAGGCTTTCAGGCAAAGAAGCCGTATTCCCCGCCTGTGACTCAGAGGGTATTCCCCCGTATGGAGTCAGCTCCTTTTCCTGAGGATGGTCCCTGAGAAATACGCCGGCGGCAAGCATCAGAGGTCCCCCGATAAGGCCCATGACGATGAAAGTCTGGCTCCAGCCCACAGTTTCAACAGCCCAGCGCATGATGGGAGATAATAATGCCGGCCCAAGGCTCAGACTAACCCATAAAAGTCCCATCGTCAACCCGAGCTTCCGATAGAACCAGCGTGATACCAGCACCGGCAGCAAGACTACAAATCCAGCTGAACCCAGCCCACCGATGAGCGCGCCGAAAGAGAGTTGGAACTGCCAAACCTTGGTAACCCCAGCAGTAAGCAGCATACCGATGGTGAAAATGGCTGCCCCCACTACCACGATGCGGCGTGCGCTGATTCTCTCGGCCAGCCACCCCACGACGAGAACCACCGGAATCCCTACCAGAAACTGGAGGGTATAAGCGAGAGAAATATCGGCCCGGCTCCAGCCATACGCCTCTACCAGGGGATCAATAAATACCCCGAAGGAAAATCTCACCCCCGAGCTGATGATGTACACCACCATCGCACCGGCTAAGACTACCCAGGCATAATGAGGCCAGCTTCGCTGGCGGAATAATTGCACAATTTTCAAATCTTACCATTACGTCAAAGGAAAGTCTACTCGCTACCCAATCCTCAGTGAATGATATGAGTTAAGATTATGCAGTACAGAAATGAAGGAGTTGCCCAACCAATGGAGAATAAGGTAAACTATAGTGATAAAAAATCGTCCTCCCACACTCGGAGAGAAGGATTAGAAGAGCAAGGTGGCTGAAATTAGCCCGTTTCGGGGTGTGCATTATAATCAACGACTGGTCGATAATCTGGCCACAATCATCTGTCCCCCTTACGATATTATTACCCCGCAGTTACAGCAAGAGCTGCACCGAAGGAGCCCGTATAACTTTGTCCGGCTAGAGTTCAACCGGGAGTTACCCCAGGACACGGCTACAAACAATAAATACACTCGTTCGGCAGCCGCCCTGGAGCAATGGCTGGAGCAAGGTATTCTTGAGACTGATGAGATGCCAGCCATATATCTTCACGCCCACCATTTTACCTACCAGCAAAGGGAATACATACGCCGTGGTATAACTGTCCGTGTCAGACTGGAAGAACCAGATAAAATGGGTATTCGCCCTCATGAGGGCACTCTGATCGAGCCTAAAAATGACCGGCTAAGCCTGTTATGGACATGCCAGACTAATACCAGCCCAATTCTGGCACTGTTTGAAGACAGGAAACAGCAAATCTCCCCGCTACTGGCAGCCTGGAAGAGGCGTAAACCCATTATTAGCCTGAGCAACACCGATGGTGAAAGTCACAATGTTTGGGCTATCACCGAGCCCGAGGTTATCGACCAAATATGCAGTCACTTCTCCGGCAAACCGCTTTATATAGCCGATGGCCATCATCGTTACGAGAGTGCGCTTACCTACCAACGCGAGAAACATACCTATTCTCCATCAGTATCGGGGGACGAGGCATTCGATTTCGTGATGATGACGCTGGTAGACTTTTCTGACCCCGGGATGCTAATCCTGCCGCCTCACCGGCTGGTGCGTGGTCTATCAAAAGCTACCATGGATGAGTTGATGACCAAGCTGAAGTCGTTCTTTGATATAGAGGAATGGCCATTAAATACACCTGATGTGTGGCAGCAAGTTGATGATTTATCGAACAAGGAAGATGAGGTCAGGCCAGTCATTTTTGGTTTAGACAGAGAGCATCTTTTTATGCTAAAGCTTCGCGACTTTGCCGCTGCCGGCCAGATGATGCCTTATTTCCACTGCGAGCGATACAAAAGGTTGGAGGTCAGCATTGTTGACCACATCATCCTAGAGGAACTGCTGGGACTGAGCGGTGAGCAGAAGGAAACAATCCTCGACTATAGCTATGACAGACTGGATGCGGTACACAAGGTAGTAGACCAGGAATACCAGCTAGCCATTCTAGTTAGGCCTATCAAGGCAGAGGTGATTAAAGCCGTTGCCGATGATGGTGACAAGATGCCCCAGAAATCAACCTACTTCTACCCCAAACTACCCGCAGGATTGATTCTCCATCGGCTGGTGTAGGTAGCTCCGGCTTTTCTCTACAGCTTTACCAGCTTGACAGTATAGATATCAGGCAGGGATAGTATCTGCTGCCGTTGTTCCTCGGGCAGAGGCTCATCTAGGGCTAGAACCATCAGGGCTTGACCCCTAGGCTTGAGGCGGCTGACATGCATGGTGCTAATATTGATATCAGCGTCACCGGTTATCTTACCTACAGCTCCGAGAAGTCCGGGGCGATCTCGGTGGTCGCTGAACAGAAAGTAACCACCGGTAGGCACAATATCCAGCCAGCAGTTATCAACCCGAACAACGTGTGATTCCTCATGCATTACCGTTCCGGCAACAGTGATAGCTCCAGTGCTGGTGGTCGCTTCCACAGTAATAAGGCTGGTATAGTTTTCACAGGTAGTCTCTTCCTGCTCTACTACGGCCAGACCACGCCGAGCCGCTACCATACTGGCATTGACCAGATTAATTCGCTCCTCACTTACCCCCTCGAGTAACCCTCCCAGAACAGCTGCCTTAAGCGCATTAGTATCGTAATTGGAAATTTCACCATCATATTCAATCCGGATAGCATTCATTTGTCCCTCTACTAGCTGGCCGACCAGCCTGCCCATTGTAGACGCTACCTTCATAAAGGGCGCCAGCACCGATAAGGTTTCAATCGGGATAAATGGGGCGTTAACTGGATACCTTGCAGGTTGTCCCTCAAGAATATCGACAACCTGCTCAGCCACTATTTTAGCCGCCAGAGCTTGAGCTTCGGCGGTAGAAGCTCCCAGATGAGGAGTAACAATAATATCATCACTTTCAAAAAGGATGCTTTCAGTGGCTGGTTCAGTGGGAAAAACGTCTATAGCCGCACCACCCACCCGCTTCTCCTTCACCGCCTCGACCAGCGCGTCTTCATCAATCAGTCCCCCGCGGGCACAGTTAATGATACAGGCTGTTGGCTTGACCCCAGCCAACGCTTTAGCTCCAATTAACTTCCTGGTTGATGACGTTAATGGGAGATGGAGGGTGATAAAGTCTGACTCCTTTAATAACTTTTTCATAGTAACGAGCTCTACATGCAGGTTGCGGGCATAGTCAACAGAAATGAATGGGTCATGAGCGATAAGCTTCATTTCCAGACCCCGGGCACGCCTAGCAACCTCTGAACCCACATTGCCCAAGCCGATAATACCCAACGTTTTATTTCTGACCTCGATGCCCATGAAATCGTTTCTCCGCCATTCCCCTGATTTGAGCATGGCATTAGCTTGGGGGATATGACGAGCAAGGGAAAGCATAAGGGCGATAGCATGTTCCGCCGCTGAGATTGTGTTGCCGGTAGGCGCATTAATCACCATGATACCCCGCCGAGTCGCCTCATCCACATTAATATTGTCTACCCCAACGCCGGCTCTAGCAATGACCTGTAGCTTATCTCCAGCCCGTATAACCTCGGCAGAAGCCTGAGTCTGACTGCGCACTATCAGGGCTTCGTAGTCGCCGATGATGGATACAAGTTCCTCCGGCGTCAGCCCCAACTTAATATCCACCTGGACATGGCCACGCAGAATATCCAGCCCTTCGTTAGAAATAGTCTCAGCTACTAAAACCTTCATTGCTCGAATCCTACCTGCGGCAAAACCACCTTCAAAGCTGATATTACCGCCTCAATGTCATCTTCGTTTACCCAACCCAAGTGACCGATGCGAAATATTTTACCATCTAATTTCTGCTGGCCACCGCCAAGTACAATTTCATGCTCCTCTCTCAGAATCCTGAGCATCTTTTTCATATCAAACCCGTCAGGAGCGGCTACAGAGGTAACCGTATTGGAGGCATGACTTTCCTCGGCGAAAAGGGGCAGCCCCAGTGATTTTACCCTATCCCGGGCAACTTTGCCAACCCTGGCGTGACGAGCGATGATATTGGATAAGCCCTCATTTACCATCATTTCCAGAGCCACTGACATGGCGTACAACACAGTAATAGCCGGAGTCCACGGCGTCTGCCCCCTCTCCAGACAACTTTTGGCTCTGGTGAAATCCCAGTAGAAGCGGGGCATCTTAGCCTTCGAATGCGCCTGCCACGCCTCCTGGTTCACACTGACCATGGTCAGACCGGGAGGAACCATCCACCCCTTCTGGGAACCGCTAACGGTGACATCACAGTGCCATTTATCCACCGGCAGATCAATTGAGCCCAGGCTGCTGATGGCATCAACCAGCAGCAGTTTATCAAATTCCTTCGCTACGGCGCTAAGCGAAGCCAGGTCATTGGTAACGCCGGTAGATGTTTCATTATGGGTAACCAGTACTGCTTTAATTTTCGGCTCGGCATGGAGAGCATGGCGCACGGCACCAACATCAGCCGCTCTACCCCATTCGAAGCGCAGAGGGATTACCTCGGCGCCAAATTGCCCGGCAATAGAGCCAAAACGTTCCCCAAAAACGCCGGTGGCTACAGATAATACCGTATCTCCTGGAGACAGAGTGTTAACAATAGCCGCCTCCAGACCGCCTGTCCCCGAGCCGCTAAGCAAAAGTAAGTCATTCCTGGTCTGAAACAGTTGCTTCAGCTTGGCGGTTACATCATTTATTATCTGCCCGAATTCAGGCCCCCGATGGTTTATCATCTGCTTGGTCATGGCCTGGAGAACTTCTTCCGGCAATGGGGTTGGTCCCGGGATACGTAAATTTTCCATTGGTCTCCTCTCTATTCCGTATCAGTATTTATCACTTTAGCAAAACGGCGTTTGCCTACTTTGATAATGAAAATGTCCTTGACAGAGGCTACATTACTGGTTAATTTTTCGCCATCTATCTCCACAGCATCTTGGGCAATTAATCTACCAGCTTCGCTATGACTCTTAGCTAAACCTATTTCCACAAGCAGTCGATTCATGTTAACCGCTGAACGAATATTTGGCGTCGTTGCTGCTTGCGCTTGACCAATCTGCATTAGAAATTCTCTAAATCTGTTAAAAGATATAGGACACTCGCGGATTTCTTCAGGCACTTCCCCTTTCTGAACAACCTTGGCGAAATGCTCCTCAGCCTCGGTGGCTGCCTTTTTACTGTACAGTTGGATAACAGTTTCTCTGGCTAATCGCTTCTTGAGTGTCATCGGATTAACCGTCCCGCCATCAAGCTCCTGTCTGAACTGTTTCAATTCCTCATCGGAAACATCTGTAACCAGTTCGAAGTAGTTGATGATAAGGCTGTCAGGAATAGACATCACCTTGCCGTATATCTCGTCAGGCGGTTCAGCCACGCCGATATAGTTGCCCAAGCTCTTGCTCATCTTCTGGCTGCCGTCCATCCCCACGAGGAGCGGAACCAGGAACACCTGCTGGGGACGCTGACCTTCGGTGCCTTGCAGCTCCCTACCCACCAGCAAATTAAACTTCTGGTCAATGCCTCCAAACTCAATATCAGCCTCCACGGCTACGGAATCGTAGGCCTGAAGCAGCGGATAAAGCAATTCGGTTATAGCAATGGGACGCCCGTCACTATATCTACTGCTGAAGTCCTCTCGAGCCAGCAACTGGGCTACGGTAAACTTGCTGGTCAGGGCGATGACATCGCTGAGATCGAATTTGCCAAACCACTCGCTTTGCCACCTCACCTCTGTCCGTTTTTTGTCAACCACCTTGAAGAACTGCTTCATATAGGTTTCAGCATTAGCCCGGACTTGCTCCGCCGACAGCATGGGTCGGGTGACAGAAACACCACTCGGGTCACCGATCTGAGCCGTCCAATCACCGACAATAAGAACAACCTGGTGCCCCAACTCCTGAAACTGGCGCAGCTTCCTCAGGGCTACCATATGACCCAGATGGATATCAGGAAAGCTAGGGTCGAAACCCTCCTTCAACCGTATTTTTTTGCCCGACCGCAGCAGCTTTATCATCTCCTCCTCAATGATAATCTCGGCTACCCCGCGCCTTAGCAAACGGTCAACGTCCTGGCTGATTTCGACTTTTTCACCCGCGTCCATAACTAATCTCTACCTCTAGAGTCTAACACGGCTCGGCTCTGCTTTACATCCTCTGCCATCTGTTTCTTCAGCTCTTCCACGGTACCAAATTTTTTCTCGCCGCGGAGACATTCCACAACATCAATTTTCATTTCACGCCCGTACAGGTCGCCACGATAGTCAAGAACATAAACTTCTACGGTACGCTCCTTCCCATCGAAAGTAGGACGCTTGCCAATATTTGTCACCGATTGATAGAACTGGCCATCTATACGAGTCCAGGTGGCATAAATGCCATCGGCGGGCATAGCTTGCTCTGAATTTATGTCCAAGTTAGCGGTGGGAAAGCCCAACTTTATACCTCGACCTGCCCCAGTGACTACACAGCCGTGGAGGCTGAATAAGCGACCGATAAGATTGTGCACCTTTTTCATGTCTCCACCGGCTAAGGCATTCCTTATTACCGTGCTACTAACCACTTCGCCATTTATCATTATAGGCGGAACTGCGGTTACGCTGAAGCCCATCTCCTTCCCCAGCACACGGAGGGTAGCGGCATCGCCTTCCCTGCTTCGACCCAGTGCAAAATCAGGTCCCACTACCAGCCCGCACATCCTGAGGTATTTTTTCAGTAAAGCGATGAACTCACGAACACTGAGTCGGGCAAACTCTGGGGTAAAGGACAAGGTGATGACAGCTTCAACGCCCTCGTTCTTGATAAGCTCGATTCTCTGGTCAAGGCCAGTCAGAGACGGCAGTCTAGTCCGGGGAGACAGCACCTCCTGAGGATGCTGCCGAAAAGTTACTACGCCACCGAGCAAGTTCTGCCGTTGGGCATGTCCCGTTAGCTGTGAAATCAGGTATTTATGGCCGAGGTGAACCCCGTCAAAAACACCGATGGTTAGCATCATGTCCTTCTCTGGCGGAAACCCGGCTAACTCTTCCTCTACCCCCATAACTCCCCCCCTCTTAACATGGTTGCGATATAACCCGATACTAGCTACTAAGGTAGAAATAAAAAGAGGATTCTAAATCATCCTGATCATCGTGACTGAAGTAATTAAATCCTATCATAAGCCTATTTAAGCGTCAACTATGCCACCAAACAAGATAGTAAAAAGAAAGAATTGTGTTCGATTATGCCTATGACCTGTTGTTGACAGTATCGGGTCACGGTTGTAGACTATTTTTATTAGTCCATGTTTATTAAGGGAGGAACATGAGTTTTTTAAGCCAAACTGACCCGAAAATCAGCCATGCCTTTGATATGGAGGCAAAGCGACAACGAGAAACAATAAACCTTATCACCTCGGAGAACTACGCCAGCCGAGCCGTGCTTGAGGCTCAGGGCTCGTTTCTGACCAACAAATATGCCGAGGGTTATCCCAATCACCGCTACTACGGCGGCTGTGAGAATATGGATGTCATAGAGAATGCGGCTATCCAGAGAGCCAAGGAACTATTTCATGCCGAGCATGCTAATGCCCAACCTCACAGCGGAGCTCAGGCTAATATGGCAGCTTATTATGCCTTACTGGAATATGGTGATACTGTTATAGGGATGAGTCTAGCTCATGGCGGCCATCTTACCCACGGTGATAAGATAAGCTTCTCGGGTAAGTCGTATAATTTCATACACTACGGAGTCAATCGTGAAACAGAAAGAATTAACTACCAAGCAGTGGAGAAGCTTGTTGTAAAACACAAGCCCAAGTTGATTATCACTGGAGCCAGCTCCTACCCCAGAATTATCGATTTTGAGCGCTTTCGGTATATTGCCGACCTGGCGGGGGCAAAGCTTATGGTCGATATGGCTCATATAGCTGGAATGGTAGCTGTAGGACTACACCCCAGCCCCATGCCTTACGCTGATGTAGTAACCTCAACCACACATAAGACTCTACGAGGTCCTAGAAGTGGGTTCATTTTGTGTCGCCGTGAGCTTGCTTCAGCAATAGATGCTGCCGTATTTCCCAGGATTCAGGGTGGCCCCCTGATGCACGTCATTGCCGCTAAAGCGGTGGCTTTCTATGAAGCTATGCAACCCGCTTTCACTGACTACCAACAGTCTACACTAGATAACGCCCTCGTTTTAGCCAGCGAACTTCAACGACTGGGACTGCGTCCAGTGTCAGGTGGAACAGATACCCACCTAGTTCTTGTCGACCTCACTGAGACAGGGGTCACCGGCAAAGAGGCTGAAGAGTCTTTACAGGCAGCCGGCATCGTGGTTAATCGAAATGCTATCCCCTTTGACCCCCACCCACCTCGGATAGCCAGCGGCATCAGGCTGGGCACGCCAGCCGTAACCACACGCGGCTTTGGCAACGAGGAAGTGAAACAAATTGCTTCACTAACCCTAAAAGTAATCCGTAATATTAACGACTCGAATGTCCAGAAACAGGTCGCGCAGGAAGTGATACAGATATGCCAGCGTTTCCCGGTACCCGGAATTGATGACTGACATGAGATTAACAGACAATTATGCTATGATTAAACTGCGCGGCGAAGCAGAGGAAGAAAATACCTGTATTCAAGGAGGAGCAAAAAATCAATGGACGAATTAACGATATTCACTGGGAATGCCCATCCCTCCCTGGCCCGGGAAATCGCCGAATATCTAAAGATACCCCTGGGTGAATGTGAGGTCTTTGAATTCAGTAACGAGAATATCTTTGTTCGTATACAGGAGAACGTTCGCCAGCGGGATACCTTTGTTATTCAACCCCTTTCCTCCCCGGTCAACAAGAGTCTGGTTGAGATGTTGATTATGATAGACGCCCTGAAGCGAGCCTCAGCCGGGCGTATCACCGCGGTAATTCCTTACTACGGCTATGGCCGCACCGACAAAAAAGACCAGCCTCGGGTGCCGATAACAGCCAGATTAATCGCCGACCTGCTCACTGTAGCCGGGGCTAATCGTCTGCTGACCGTGGACCTGCATGCAGCGCAAATACAGGGCTTCTTTAATATACCCGTTGACGAACTGACCGCTCTTTTCTTGCTCAGTGATTACTTCGCCACCGAAGACCTTAACAGCCTGGTTGTAGTTGCCACCGACATAGGTATTTCCAAGAGGGCACGAGACCTGGCCACCAAGCTTGGAGCTCCCCTGGCCATTATGGAAAAGAGACGCGTTGGCAATAATGACCAAACTGAGACACTAAATGTTATCGGTGAGGTTGAGAACAAGGTGGCTCTTACTGTAGACGATGAAATAGACACGGCTGGCTCTCTGGTGAATACCGTCTCCACCTTAATAGAGCAGGGGGCAAAGGAAGTCTATTCTTGCTGCACCCACCCAATATTCACTGACCCGGCTATCCAGAGCATAGCCTCGTGCCCGGTGAAGGAGGTAGTGGTTACCGACACCGTCCCGGTTAACGGTACCAAGAAACTAGATAAGATTAGGGTTTTGCCTATAGCCCCACTGCTGGGTGAGGCTATCCACCGTATACATACAGGAATGTCTATAGGAGCCATGTTTGAGGGAATCAAAAGTGAGTAAACACGAAGAAATGGTAGGGGTGTACCGGGCAGCCGGTGAGGCGGAAGCCCAGATTATCAAGGGCTTGCTGAAGAATCACGGAATACCCTGTCTCCTGAAATCAAACGCTGCTCCTTCGGTGCACGTGCTCACAGTCAACGGAATGGGCGAGTTCAAGGTAATGGTCTGGAAATCAATGGAGAAGCAAGCCAGAGAGTTAATCGAGGGAAAAGGCTATGTTCAAATGGCTGGGTAGGCTGGTTGATTCTAATGAGAAAGAGCTGAAACGGCTACAGCCAATAGTAAACCAGATAAACGAACTGGAGCCAGAATTTGAGCGACTCAGCGATGCTGAGCTTCGTTCCAAGACCGACGAATTTAAGATTCGGCTCGGAGATGGTACTTCGTTAGATGAGCTCCTGCCCGAATCCTTCGCCGCGGTTCGTGAAGCCGCCAAGCGGACTATAGGTCAACGACATTTCGATGTCCAGTTAATGGGTGGCGTTGCCCTTCACCATGGCAAAATTGCCGAGATGAAAACCGGCGAGGGAAAAACACTGGTAGCTACCCTCCCCCTCTACCTCAACTCTCTCATCGGCCAGGGCTGCCACCTAGTCACGGTTAATGATTACCTGTCCCGTCGTGACCCGTACTGGATGGGACCCATTTATCATGCCCTGGGAGTGAGCGTAGCCAGCATTTATCCTCAGCAGACCCCGGATGAGCACACTCCATCCTGCCTCTATGACCCCGGCTTTGATTCAGGAGATGAGCGGTGGCGGCATTTCCGCCCTACCCCACGCCGCGAGGCTTACGAGGCGGACATCACCTATGGCACCAGCAGCGAGTTTGGCTTTGACCACCTGCGGGACAACATGGTTACGGAGCTATCTCGGTGCGTCCAGCGCCAGATGAACTACGCCATTGTCGATGAGATAGACAACCTCCTTATTGATGAGGCACGCACCCCGCTTATTATCAGCGCTCCGGATGTAGAAGCCGAGCAGAATTATAAACTGTTCGCCCGTTTTGTCCCCCGCCTGCGTCCAGAAGCGGATTACATAGTAAACGAAAAAGCACGAAGCGTGAACCTGACCGATGACGGCATCAGTAATGTAGAGCGCGTACTTAAGCGGGAGGGAGTATTAAAGGCGCCCAACCTCTATGACCCATCAAACTATGCTCTGATTCGTTACCTAGAGAATGCCCTAAAAGCCCAGGTGCTGTATAAGAAAGACCGCGAATATATGGTAAAGAATGGTGAGGTTATTATTGTCGATGAATTTACCGGGCGTCTAATGATTGGCCGCCGTTACTCAGAGGGACTGCACCAGGCAATAGAAGCCAAGGAGCGCGTCAAAGTCCAGCGGGAAAGCCGAACTTTTGCCACTATCACCATCCAGAACTACTTCCGGATGTATGAGAAATTAGCCGGAATGACCGGCACCGCCGCCACTGAGGCTGAAGAATTTCACAAGATATACAAACTTGAGGTAGTGGCTATTCCCACCAATAAGCCGACGATTCGTGCTGACCATCGTGACCGGATTTACAAGGATGATGAGTCTAAATTCCGAGCGGTAGTGTGTGAGATTGAGCAGCTTCACAAGGATGGGCAACCGATACTGGTTGGCACCGTGTCTATTGAGAAGTCAGAACACCTGAGCGACCTGATGAAGAAAAAGGGGATTCCTTGCCGGGTCTTAAATGCCAAGGAGCACACGAAAGAGGCTGATATCATCGCAAGGGCGGGACAGCCGGGGGCGATAACCGTTGCCACCAATATGGCCGGGCGCGGCGTTGATATCATTCTGGGAGGAAGTCATGACGGGCAAAGTGAGTCGGAATGGCAGGAGAAACACGATAAGGTGGTCGAGAGCGGTGGGCTTCATATCATTGGCACCGAGCGCCATGAAGCTCGGCGAATTGATAACCAACTCAGGGGCAGAGCCGGTAGGCAGGGTGACCCGGGAAGCACCCGCTTCTACGTGTCCCTGGAAGATGATATTGTGCGTCGATTTGGCGGCGACCGGGTTAAGGGATTTATGGAGTGGGCAGGGATGGATGAGGATAGCCCTATTGAGAATGCGCTGGTCAACAAATCTATTGAAAACGCCCAGGTCAAGGTAGAGGGCCACCACTTTGATATGCGGAAGCACCTGGTTGAATATGACGATGTAATTAACAAGCACCGTGAGGTTATCTATGACCAACGCAGGAAAATATTAGGCGGCTCCGACCTCAAGGCAAACATCCTGTCGATGGTCAGAGAAGAGCTCAAGGGTATAGTGGCATCTCATATTGGGGATGGACATGACTTTGAATGGGACCTAGAGGGCTTAATTGCCGATGCTTCTACCATCTTTCCTCTCCCCCCCACACTAAATGCCGACGCCCTTTCCCAGATGAAAGCAGAGCAGATTGAAGACAGCCTGGTTGAGCTGGCGGAGGCTCTATATGAGGGGCGAGAGAAGGAGTTGGGCCCGGAGAATATGAGAGTGCTGGAGCGCCTGATAATGCTCCGCACCATGGATAACCTGTGGGTGGAGCATCTGACAATGATGGACCAAATGCGCGTGGAGGCAAGCTGGCAAACTTTGCGTCAGATGCGAGCGGTGGATGCCTATAAAACTGCGGGGTATAAGCAGTTCCAGGTATTACAATCCACTATCCAGCATGACGTAGCCCATACCATATACCACGTGGGCATTGTCAGGAAGGAAGCCCCCGCGCAGGCACCGTCGCCAATGGCTCTGGTTGCCGCCGGGACAGGCAGCGCCAGGAAACAGCCGGTGAAGGTCGGCGGTCACAAGGTAGGTCGCAACGACTCCTGCCCCTGCGGCAGCGGCAAGAAATACAAAAAATGCTGTGGGAAGTAGAACTATGACCGACGAAGAACTGGCGCAGGAAATTAAGGACATAAGTGAGAGCCTAAATAAGCTGTCCGATTCCGACTCCCTTACCAAGCAACAGAGAAGGCAAAGCTACATTCTTTCACTGAAGAAGGCGGCCCTCCTCAATATAAAGAAGGCAAGGGAGAAGGGCGACAATATCGAGGAATATCGAAGTATTGCCCAATATGGAATGCTAGCCTCCTACGGAGACAAGCACCCTCTACTGCTGTTCCTGGCAAAGTCAAAGTTCGGGATAGGGTTATAGAGATAGCAATATTGAGAGATGTGCCGGGGGTGGATGAGGCAATCGCCAAAAAGATAACCGACCTGGTAACCACGGGCAAGCTAGACTACTACGAGAAATTGAAGGCTGAGTTCTCGGAGAGGATAGTCTCGGCAGATAGACAGGAGTAGCCAATTTGGACAAGCAACTGCAATCTTCTCAGACAGCGCCCACGAAAAACGGTGAGGCAATAAGGCACTTAGAGCAGGCTATCGCCAAAGGCAGGCACTGGTATATTGTCCTGCTTGAAGCTATCGGGCTATGGACCGCCACCGAGGAAATCTACAACGGACATCATTACCACTACCTCATCGATGATGAAGCCTTTGACTGGCTGCTTCTGGCGGAGCGCCTGTGCAAAGCGGTGGATGACTTGCTGCCCGCCGATGAGAAAACGGCTCTCCTCTTCCGAGGTATACCACCCATAAGCCTGGCCACGGAGGAATTCAAGAAGCTCGTTGGCAGCAGTAAGTATCATCAATACCTTAACTACTTTTATGGCATTACGGTGGAGGAGGCTTTAATCCAAGCGGTACAGGGGGAAGTGCGCAAGGAGAAATATGCTCTGGGCTTCGGTAAAAAGCCCGAGCACGTTAACGAGATTTACCAGCGAATATACGGGGCTACCGAGACGGCGCTACTCAAGCAATTCAGACGAGCCAGGGATTACCCTCAGATCATATCTATCAGCCTTACCGAGTTAAAGGAGTTCGCCTACTGGCTATTTAAGTATCGGCTGGAGCACTGCGATAAAGCGAAGGTCGCCAGTGATACTAATAAGGCGCTGAAGAAGCTAAGACAACAATGGGCCGACAACGGTTTCCCCGCAGAACTGGTGGCTGATAAACCGCTCGGCGCCGTACCATATTCCCTGCTCTGTCCCTGAAGCCCGCCATCAAATACCATAACATTGCACCCGCAGATACCGACTCAACTTAAGCTCAAAGCCGATAGCCCCTTGATAAATCGGTGCCTTTTGAGGTATAGTGGAACGTTAGATGATAGAAGTGGAAGAATTGAAGCTGGTTATCGAGCCCAGGCTCTCGTCAGTGTTAGACACGGTAAGCAATTTCCTCGCTGAGCAGGATATAAATTCCTACATTGTTGGCGGATTTGTGCGTGATGTCCTTCTAGGCAGAGAGACGGCTGACATTGATATTGCTGTAGATGCAGACGCACTGGAGGTCGCCCTGAAGATAGCCGCCATTGTCGGCGGCAAATATGTTCCGCTGGATGACGTAAACAGGGTGGGTAGGGTAGTTATAGTCAACGAAGAAGCCGGCGCAACCGACAACAGATTGGAGCTTGATTTCTCCACACTCAAGGGCAACATCGAGCAAGACCTGGCACAACGTGATTTCACCATAGATGCGATAGCCATCAACCTAAAAGAGTTGGACAAGGGTGAGCTCATCGACCCGTTTAACGGCTGGAATGACCTCCGGCAAAGGGTGCTGCGAGTTGTCAGTGAGACGGCTCTCAAATCGGATGCGGCGCGCTTGCTGCGTGCGGTGCGTCTGGCTGCCGAGCTTGATTTCGGTATTGATAACGAAACCGAGCCTCTAATTAAGCGCGATAGCCATCTTGTCTCCGGCGTAGCTGGCGAGCGGATAAGAGAAGAGCTACTCCGGCTCATTGCCATTCCCCGGGCCGGACAGCTTCTGCACTACCTTGATGAGTTAAGTCTGGTCACCACCACGATTCCAGAGCTGGCTCAAACAAAGAGGGTTGCCCAGCCCAAGGAGCACTTCTGGAATGTTTTCGACCATTCACTTAGAACGGTAGCTGCCGTTGACTTTCTACTCAGGCAGGGAAGCTGGGAGTATGCTCGCGAGGAAGTCCTGACGCCTGTACCGTGGTCAGCGATGCTATCCCAACACTTCGAGCAGGAGGTCAGCCGCGGTAGCACCAGAAGGTCGCTGCTAAAACTGGCTGCGCTCCTTCACGATATTGCCAAGCCTCAAACCCAAACCATTGAGGCTGACGGGCGGACGCGGTTTTTAGAGCATGCCAAGGAAGGGGCAGCCATGGCAACCGAAACCCTGGAAAGGCTAAGATTTAGCACAAAAGAAATAAAGCTAGTGGAGACCGTAGTGAGGCATCACCTCAGACCGGGGCAGATGAGTAATAACGGACTTCCATCCCGGCGCGCTATTTACCGTTACTTCCGCGATACCGGAGAAGCCGGCGTTGATATACTGTTTCTGAGTCTGGCTGACCATCTAGCCACCAGGGGGCCACAGCTGAATTTGGCTCAATGGGAAGAGCATGTTCAAACGGTGGAATACGTGTTAGCCCGGCGCTTGGAGCAGGAAAGCGCGGATGTTCCATCCAAACTGGTTGATGGACATGATTTAATCGATATCTTCGGCATGATTTCAGGACCAGAAATCGGAGAATTGCTGGAGGCAATGCACGAGGCACGTGCTGCCGGAGAGCTAACCACCAGGGAAGAGGCTTTGGCTTTCCTCCGTGAGCGATTATCAAATAAAGTGGGGCAATAAATATGTCTAGGCGAAACATACTGGCTCTTTTAATGATATTAGCCCTCCTCGCCTTTTCCATCAGTGCCCTTGTCTTCCCCCTGCTTGGCCGGCAGGATATGCGCATGGGATTGGATTTGAAGGGCGGCCTTCACCTGGTCTACAAGGCTGACATGTCGGCTGTGGAGCCGGGAGAAGAAGCCGAGGTGCTTGAAGGGGTAATATCGATTATTATGAATCGGATTAACCCTCTGGGAGTAACCGAGCCGGTTATTGAGAGACAGGGTGAAGACCGGATAGTAGTTCAATTGCCCGAACTCAGCATTACCGATGTGCAAAAAGAGCGCATCGGGCGCACGGTACTACTTGCGTTCCGCGAACTTATAACGGATGCAACCGGAGAGGAAAAGTGGATTCCAGCTACAGCCATAATTGACGGGCAGGAGAAGGTGCTGACCAGCAGCTACTTTAGAGAAAATACCTTTGTAAGTATAGACACTTTTGAAGGAATATTACTTCTTTTTGAGTGGGATGATGAGGGGAGTAAACTATCCGAAGAAATTACCGGTCGGCTGATAAATAAGCCCCTCGGCATCTTTGAAGGAGATGAGCCTTTAAGGGGAGATGATGGAGCACCCATTGCGCCTATCGTTCGGGATAAGATTATTACCGGGGGCCAGATTACAGGGTTGAGCCGGAATGAAGCTGAAGAACTATCCATGCAACTAAACGCTGGACGCCTGCCAGTCCCACTGGAGATTATCTATGACCAGACCATCTCTCCAATATTGGGGGCTGATTTCGTTGACCTGAGTGTTAAGGCAGGGATAATTGGCATAGCACTGGTCCTGTTATTCATGATTCTCTACTATCGTATACCCGGGGCCCTGGCCAGTCTGGTTCTAATTTTTTATGGGGCACTGGTACTGGCAATATTCAAGTTGATACCGGTCACTCTCACCCTGGCTGGAATCGGCGGTTTTGTCCTGTCTATAGGTATGGCGGTAGATGCCAACGTACTCATCTTCGAGCGGATGAAGGAGGAGTTGAGAACAGGACGGACACTGGGAGCCGCCATTGAGGCCGGGTTTAACCGTGCCTGGACAGCTATCAGAGACAGCAACATCACCACCATCATTGTCTGTTTAATTCTGATTGCGGTAGGTGACAATATTGTTGCGGGTGCTCAGGTGAAGGGCTTCGGTTTAACTCTGCTTATCGGCGTATCCGTAAGCATGTTTACCGCTATTGTGGTTACCCGGAGCTTACTGCGCCTGTTCGTAGGGACTCGCCTGGCCAGCAAAAGTTCACAATTTAGCCCATATTCAGGTAAGGAAAATGTTTGATATTATCGGTAAAAGGTTCTGGTTCTTTCTTATTTCCGGGGCGATAATGCTCATTGGCATTATTTCTCTGGCAACCCTTGGGCTCAAACCTGGAATTGATTTCAGCAGCGGCTCAATGATGCAGGTAAACTTTGAGCAGGAAGTGGCCGAAGATGAACTGAGACAGGGACTGGCCGATTTAGGCTATGACAACGCCATTGTTCAAACCACTGGAGCAGGTGATTTCCTCATCCGCACCGTTGAACTAACCTCTGAAGATAAAGCTCAGATGAAGGGAAGCCTGGCTGCCAAGTTCGGCGTTATGGAGGAGAGGGGTTTTGAAAATGTCGACCCGGTGATAGCCAAACGAACATCACAGACAGCAGGCATCGCTGTGGCCATAGCTGCCGTCGGCATACTTCTTTATGTTACCTGGGCTTTTCGCCGGATGCCAAGCCCATTTCGCTATGGGACCTGTGCCATAATAGCCCTGATACATGATGCGCTCATAGCATTAGGGGTTTTCTCCATCCTTGGCGGCATACTGGATTGGGAAATCAACCTGATGTTTATTACCGGCATTCTGGCTGTTATTGGCTACAGCGTGAATAATACCGTCGTCGTCTTCGATAGAATACGCGAGAATCTGGTAAAAGGCATAAGCCCCGATTTCGAGGTTGTAGTCAACACAAGCCAGGTTGAGACACTGGGGCGTTCCATAAACACCAGCCTGACCACGCTGTTTGTGGTACTGGCTTTACTTTTCTTCGTCGGGGCATCAATTCATAACTTCGCCGTGGTTCTACTGATAGGTATCATTGCCGGAACGTTCAGTTCAATGTGTATTGCCCCCTCTCTGCTGGTGGTATGGGAAAGAGGGGAATGGGGCAGATTCCTCCAGTGGCCACCCCTGTCTGCAATAAAAGCCAGAAGCGAGTGATTACCGATGTTTTTCTCCAGAACTGGAGCAAAGTATTGAAGCCAAGCTGCCCAACGCCAGCATAACTATCCACACTGAACCGGGTGACACTAAGTGTGAGCAGTGCTCTGTCTCATGTACTATACGGAGCCGGGATGACTGAACTAAACCACCAGCTTTAGCCCCGATACCAGAAACCAGCTCCCGAATCCGACGAGCAACAGGCTGCAGGCGAAGAATACCCCCTCCTGAAACCTCCTTCCCCAGAGGGAGTGAGTTCGATAAACCAGAATTGAAACAAAAGAATACCAGACCAAGTCACATAGCCAGTGAACAATGATGAACACGACTAACCCGGTTACGCCAAAATCGAGGAATCTCATGATGAGCATACTGCCTATGGTTGCCCACCACAACAGGAAATACGGATTTAATCCGGTGGTAAGGATGCCGGCGACAAACGCATTGTAAGGTAAATCCTTGCCCCCTCGCACTATCTCAGTTCGAGCCCGGAACATATTCACACCGAGCCAGATAATCATACCGCCGCCGGCTATACTCAGCACCATCTGTACAACACCGTTCTCGAAGAATCGGGCAAATCCAAAGTATATCAGCAATATCAGGGGAACTTCTATCACCGCATGACCGAATGCTATCTGTGGGCCAGCGAACTGTGATTTATAGCTTTTAGCCAGGATTACGGCGAACATAGGCCCGGGCATCATCACTCCGGAGAATGAAACCACAACTACACTTAGCAAAATTGACAGCATAACAACACTCTGGTCATTGTAACACACCGTTCCCCGATATCTCCAAACTGCTCAGCGCTGCTTGAGTTCACTAGATTAATGAACTATACTGTTGCCATAGGAACTTAGTCTCTTAACAGGTGGAGAGATGTCATTAGATTTAAGCGAGGTCGTCTCACAGGTTGGGAGCATGGTAGCCGGGCTGAAGTCCAGCCGCGAGGAAAGGCAGAAACGTCTTCAGCAAGCTCTGGACACTCTCCATAACCAAGCCGACAACATTGACCTCTTAAAAGGGAAAATTGCATCCAGCAAGACCACTTGGCTGGTAGCCGGATTGGTGGACGGACTTGCCCAGCACCATGTAGCACTGCCTCTCCCCGCCGAATTCACCGTCATTGCCACCGATGGTTCTCACATCGATATTGACCGCCATAAGTCAACGAGGTGCTACCTGATAAATACCGGCAGCGTCATTCTTCACTACGGCACTCACCCCGAAGCTCGCCTTGACAGTTCCCCCCATCTTTATTTTGGCGACGCAGATATGGTTATCCCGCCAGCCAGACTCAAGGAACGTGAACAACTTATAGAGGGTCCACTTCTGGGCATCAAGCGCAGCGTGGACGAGTGCCACCAGTTAGCCGAACTGGCAGCCGAATTGCCGCCGGGCAGACCAGCCATGGCGCTGCTTGACGGCTCCATTATTCTCTGGGGGCTGGAGGCATATCCTGAATTTGTTGCGGAGGCACTGCTGGACAACGCCTTCCTGCGCTACCTCGATGATATGGCCAAAAGGCGGATTGCCCTCGCCAGCTATATCAGCTTCCCGCGTAGCACCGATGTCGTTAATGCGCTGCGGGTGGCTCTCTGCCCCCATGAAGTGTCTGATTGTGACCGCTACTGCTTAGCCGATAAAGCGAGAGACTGCGATGCTGTGGCTGGCGTTCAAGACCGCGAGCTATTCTCGAATTTGCTGGGGCACGGTGAAAGGTCAGCCCTCTTTATCAGTCCATCGAAGGTAGTTCAAAAACGCTATGGAGTCCACCGGATATACTTTTTCTACCTGAGGGTGGATGATGAAATAGCCAGGGTTGAGATTCCACACTGGGCGGCAACGGATGAGAGCCTGCTCAACTTGGCTCACACCCTGATTTATGACCAGTGCCAGCGGGGGCAGGGATATCCGGTGGCACTGAGCGAAGCCCATGAAAAGGCAGTTATAACCGGAGCGGATAGAAAAAACTTCTGGCAGCTGGTGGAATCATCCCTGGTGGATGAACACCTGCCCAGTCCCGGCTCAGCCAAGAGTTTTAGTAAAAGGACAAGGTGGGTTTAGATATGTAATAACCTCACCCCCTTTGATAGTCTATAATATAGGATATCCTGACAGCCCGGTAAACATCGCCGCCGATACAACGGAAATAGGTAGTAGCATCAGCTACATAACTGAAGAAGGAACATTCTACCTGAAAATAAACTCAGCCAACACACCATGGACAGCCCAGATATGGGCTTGTAAAGAGTAGTGAAAGAGGAAAGTGAAAATGGCCGAAGCGCAAAGAGCAGGTGAGGTTATTGAAGCCAGCACCACCGATTTTGTGGCGCAGTGCTATGAGCTTTACCAGTTGCCATCGTTAGGCAGCCTGGTGAAGACCACAGGCCAGTCGGTGGAATTATACGCCGTAGTCTATAATGCAACTACCACCGGACTTGAGCCGGGGCGGCGCCCCATTGCCCGGGGCAAGGATGAGACAACCGAAGAGGCAATCTACCAGTCAAGTCCTCAGCTTATGAAGCTGCTGCGAAGTGAATTCTGCGCCCTGGGGGTCGGGCACAGGCTGGATGATAAATTATATCACTACCTGCCACCCAAGCCAGCCCGAATCCATGGCTTCGTTTACCTCTGCACACCTGAGGAAGTAAAAGAGTTCGGCCAGTCCTTTGGTTTCCTCAATATATTGGTAAACACTCGTTTGCCTGTCCCGGCGGAGGAGCTCGTCGCTGCCTGTCTGCGACATATGTCTACGGTCTATGAAGACCCTCACAGCTTTTTGGTGTCTGCCGGCAAGGAATTAGCCACTTTACTCAGCAGCGACTTCAGTCAACTCAAAGCTATTCTGGGGAGGATTAAACAGTGACCGAGCAAAAAGCTGAGAAACTGGGTATTGTCGTCTCCGGCTCATCGGATAAAGGGGTGGAAGTCAGGCTGGACAGCTCGGCTTCGGTTGAGGACATGGCTGTGGGACGCTATGTAACTATTGAGGGACATAAGCGGCGTTTCTTCGGCATGATAACCGATATCAGCCTGGGAGTAATCGACCAAAATCTCACCCTCACCCCGCCTGATATTTCTGACCCTCTTACCGCTGAGGTGCTGGCTGGAACCAGCACATATGGAAGGCTCACTATCTCCCCATATCTCACCATTGGCGGGGATGTCACCAGCCTGATTGAGGGACCACAACCGGTTAAGACTGTGCCCACCCACTTCTCAGTGGTAAATCTAGCTTCTCAACAGGATATAGAGCTGGTCTTCGGCAAAGAGGATAAAGAAAGATTCTGGATTGGGAACCCCCTGGATATGGAAACCAAGCTCTGTCTCAGTATGGAGAGACTGGTTGAACGCTCAAGCGGGGTCTTTGGCAAGAGCGGCACCGGAAAGACCTTCTTCACCAGGCAGCTTCTCATCGGTATGCTGCAGAAGGGTAAAGCAGTAAATCTCATCTTTGATATGAACAGTGAATATGGATGGGAGGGCACAAGTGAGGGACAACCCTCCGTTAAGGCTCTGAAGCAGCTTTTCCCGTCAAAGGTAGCTGTATTTACCATCGATGAAGAAAATTCGCGGCGTCGAGGGGTGAGCACCGACTTTGTGGTGAGAATCGGCTATGATGAAATTGCGCCTGAAGATATGGAACTGCTCCACCAAACCCTGAACCTCACTGACCTCGCCATTACGGGCATCTATCAGCTGCGGCGGAGATTCGGCAAGAACTGGCTCCAGAACACTCTGGACTTGAAAGATTCCGATGACACCACGGAGTTGTTAAAGGAACTGAATATACATGAGAGCACCCTCCAGAACCTGCAGAGAGGGCTGGCAACTATCAGGCGGCTTCCCTTCATAGAGCCTCATGCCCCGACTAATGCTGTAAATTCCATTCTTGACCATCTGGGCCGGGGCATAAATGTGGTCCTGGAGTTTGGCAGATACAGAGATATTACGGCTTACATCCTAGTCGCCAACATGTTAACTCGCCGCATCTATGCCCAATATCAGGACAGGGTAGAAAAATCGATGGGCGGAAATACGGCTCGCCCCACCCCCCTGGTGATAACCATTGAGGAGGCGCACAGATTCCTCAATCCGGGCGTGGCTGCTCAGACCATCTTCGGCACTATCGCCCGCGAGATGCGCAAGTATAATGTTACCCTGCTGATAATTGACCAGCGGCCCAGCGGGATTGATGAGGAAGTCATGTCACAAATCGGGACTAAGATAACATTCCTCTTAGATAACGACCGAGATGTTGAGAGCGTGCTGGCTGGTATATCGGGTAAAAGCGAACTCAAATCGGTATTAGCCAAGCTGGCATCCAAACAGCAGGCTCTTCTCTTCGGTCATGCCGTACCCATGCCGGTAACATTCCAGCCCCGGGAATATGGTTCCAAAGAGTCCTACAGAGACTTTATGTCAAGCGAAGCCGGTGAGACAACAGAACGGGCAGAAAAGGATATTGAGGAGCTGTGGCAATAGAGATCTCGGAAATGGTGATAGCTCTTAAATGTCAAAGAAAAAGATTGGATTAGCTCTGAGTGGTGGTGCAGCTCGAGGATTAGCTCATATTGGAGTGCTGGAAGTCCTGGAAAGGGAAGGCATTCCTATCGATTTGATTGCCGGCACCAGTGCCGGAGCTTTAATTGGCGCCCTCTATGCCCTGAGTAACGATGCCAGCCGAACAAAAGACCTGATAATAGACCTGGTTTCCAAGAGGTTTGCCTTGTTGGCAGACCTGACCCTGCCCAGAACCGGCCTCATCCAAGGAAAGAGATTCAAAAACCTGCTAAAGTCGAGTATTGGTGATATCGAATTTGGGGATTTAAGCATACCCTTTGCTTGTGTAGCCACTGATATAGGAACTGGCGAGGCGGTGGTAATCGAACAGGGCTCAGTGATAGAAGGAGTTAGAGCCAGCACTTCCATTCCCGGAATATTTACTCCGATTAAAAAGGATGGTAGATATCTGGTTGACGGTGGTCTGGTAAACCCGATACCTGTAAGCGTCCTCAAAGAAATGGGAGCAGACTTTATTATAGCCGTGAATGCATTGCCTGATATGAGGGACAGAGTGAACCAAATAAGCGAGAAGCAGTTAAAAGATTCCAGGGAGCCCAATATCTTCAGTGTCATAATCCGGGCACTTCATATTGCTGCTTATCAAGCGGTGAAATCTAGCCTGGAGGGAGCTGATATAGTAATTGAACCCCAAGTTGCACACATTGGCTCTGCTGACTTCCATCGAGCCACAGGAGAATGCATTCCGCAAGGTGAACTGGCCGCCCAACGCTCTATGCCCGAAATAAAGAGGAGATTGTCAAATCTCTAGCTTCTCAGCAGCAACAAGCCCTTAAACTCAGCGAGAGATAATAATCTTGTGCCAATCACGATAACAATAAATACCCTGAAAGATCAATCCGGCAAAAAACCCGTAGAACAAATCCGGAGGCAAGAAAGAGGTGCCCTTAAACAAGGCGATTCCTATTATCCACGAAGAAACAAGCCAGTGGTGTGAGTGAAATTTATACTCCCCTAAAGGAATAACGAATGACCTCAGCCTGCCTGGCTCACCATCCTCTTTGCCACCTAAATATTTAGCTAGCAAAAAGCCTGCAGCCCAACTTACAAATGAAAGATACCCAATGACGATGCCCGTCGCTAATAGTGTGAAAAGAGCAACTTTCTTTTTCATTCTAAGTGCATTTTAGAATAAAACCGCCCCAAGGTCAACAATCAGGCTTAGAGATTGTTTGTTGACCTCACCCCGTTAGGTTTTTATTAGATGACCTTATCCCTCGAAGAGTCTTCGACCTGTTTTCCCTTCCAGTTGATTAGAGGAAGGTTTTTAAAGACGGGCTGACGCCCCTTTTTAACACCCAGACCGGGGTTGACAGCAAGTTATTTATATGCTATACTTAATGCAAATAGAATGCATTAGCAATAATGATACGGCTATGAATGCAAAAATACAGCATCCGGAAACCACTCGTAAAGCACTGAATGCAGGCGGGCTGAGAATTACCAATCAGCGTGCTTTAATTCTGGAAATTATCCGTCAGGGAAAGGGACACCTCGATGCTGATGAGATCTATCACCGTGCAAGAATAAAGCAACCGCGGCTTAGTTTGTCAACTGTCTATCGCACATTGCAGAGGTTGAAGCAACTGAATTTAGTCGAGGAGCTTCATTTTGATGAGGAACATCATCACTATGAGGTGAAGCCATCCGGCGAGCATCATCACCTGATATGCATCAGCTGCGGCAGGGTTATTGAATTTCACCATCCCCTATCTCGTTATATAAAGAGGAATGTCCCTGAAGCCAAAGACTTTGACATCGTTGAAAGTGAGGTTCATATGAGCGGTTATTGCGCCGAGTGTCACCAGCAACAGAAATAAATTTTTTATCGCGCTTATTGCAAATGATATGCATTTGTGTATAAGGTAGAATCATAGCATTCAGTCGAGCAGCCAAAATAAGATAAGATCCAGCTGATAGAACATGAGCATAACACCGGAGGTTATAAAAATGGCCCTGTGGAGAAAAACACTAAGCGCTCTCGGCTTCGGCGGACACGGTGGCACCTGTCACGAAGGGGGAACGAATGTAGAGGGCAACGGTTTTAGAAAGATATGCATCGTCGGCAACCCGAACGTGGGTAAAAGCGCGATATTCAATAGTCTCACCGGGGCTTATGTTACCGTTTCCAACTATCCGGGTACAACGGTAGACGTGTCACGAGGTAGAGCGAAAATTGAAGGCGATGAATACGAGATTGTGGACACACCGGGGATATATTCTCTGTTGCCCATCACTGAGGAGGAACGGGTAGCCAGGTCAATACTGCTGATAGAGAAACCAGAGGTAATTCTACAGGTAGTGGACGCCAAGAATCTGGAGAGGATGCTACCGCTCACCATCCAGTTGATTGAAGCCGGATTTCCCATCATCCTGGACCTCAACATGATGGACGAGACTGAAGCGGCAGGAATAGACATTGATATCGAGCGGCTTGAAGAGGAACTGGGCATCCCGGTAGTAGCCACGGTGGCTACTGCCCGCCGTGGTGTGGAGATTCTGCGAAGGATACTGGCGGAATATGTCGGAGGTCAAAAGCTATGCCACTAGAACATGATGCGCCCCTGGAATCAGCCTTGGTCAAGATTGGAGACCTGCTCAAGGGCGATTACGGCGTCTCTAAAAGGTCTATCGGGCTACTTCTCCTCCAGGGAGACCGTCAAATAGAGGGACAGGTCAGAGAGCAGGAAGCTGCAAACTACAGGTCGATCCAGAAAATAGTGTCCCAAACCAGATCTGGCTACAGCCAACCTCTAAGTTATATTATTGCCCTGAGGCGGCAACAAGAAGTGAAACGCATCCTGGCCGCGGCAGTAACCTCAAGAGAGAAGTCGAGTAAAGGATTTGCCGAGAGATTGAGCCGGGCTATGATGAATCCCGTAACCGGGATTCCAATCCTCTTCGTGGCTCTCTACTTCGGTCTGTATCAATTTGTGGGTGTCTTGGGAGCGGGGACCCTGGTTGATTTCTTTGAGTCCACTGTATTCGGGGAGTGGATTAACCCGTGGGCCACTGACCTCCTCGTCGGTTTTATCCCCATTAAGGTTATCCAGGATTTACTCGTTGGTGAATATGGAGTTATCACCCTGGGCCTTACCTACGCCTTTGCCATAATATTTCCAATCGTGGGCACATTCTTTATTGTCTTCTCCATAATTGAGGACAGCGGCTATCTTCCCAGACTGGCGATGCTTATTGACAGGGTATTTAAGAAGATTGGGCTTACCGGGCGGGCAGTAATACCTATGGTGCTTGGATTCGGCTGTGATACCATGGCCACCATTGTTACCCGAACCCAAGAGACGAAACGGGAGCGGGTTATCACCACCCTCCTCCTGGCTTTAGCCATCCCCTGCTCAGCCCAACTGGGGGTTATCTTTGCCGTCTTGTCAGGAAACGTGCTGGCGCTTCTTATCTGGGGTGGGGTGATAGCTATGGTATTGTTACTTGTCGGCTACCTGGCATCCAGGGTTATCCCAGGAGAGCGAACCGGCTTCTATATGGAGGTGCCCCCACTCAGGCTACCTAAACCTTCCAACGTGCTGGTCAAAACCTATACCCGGCTGCAATGGTATTTTGTCGAGGTGCTGCCTATTTTTATCCTAGCCAGCATCCTGCTATGGGCAGGAAAGTTAACCGGAGTATTTGATTTTATCATCGGCGGACTTGAGCCCGTGGTTAAGTTCATCGGGATGCCCCCGGAGGCGACAGTCGCCTTCCTCTACGGCTTCTTCAGGCGTGATTTCGGAGCCGCCGGGTTATACGACCTCCATAGCGCAGGAGCATTAACAGGGATACCACTGGTGGTGGCTGCAGTTACCCTCACCCTTTTCATTCCCTGCATTGCCCAATTCGCGGTGATGCTGAAAGAACGGGGAATAAAAACAGCACTGGCAATCACCATGTTTATCTTCCCATTTGCATTTTTCGTGGGATTCGCCCTCAATACAGCACTCACCGCGCTGGGGGTGTCACTATGAAATGCCCGCTTTGTGGCTGCCAATTTCGAGAAGAGGAAGGCGAAACTGCCTGCAAGGGGTGCCTATCGGCTGGAGCCTGCAATATGATAAAATGCCCTAACTGCGGCTATGATGTACCCAAAGAACCGAGACCGATAAAGGCTTTCAAGGCTTGGAGGAGACGAGACGATGGAACTAGATGAAAAAACTGAAGAACTTCTGGAGACCCTATGGATTCGTACTGAGGAGGAGAAGGAAGATCCCCTCTCCTTAAATGATTTCGGAGTGCCCGATAAGAAGCTCATAGAGCAATTACTCAGGGCTGGCTACATTTCCGTCTCCGGCGACCGGGTAACATTGACCAGCAAGGGACTACCTGAGGCAACAAACGTGGTCAGGAGACACCGATTGGCTGAGCGCTTATTAACCGATGTTCTGGGCACCATAGATACAATCATCCACGAGAAGGCATGTAAATTCGAGCATTTGCTAGACCGAGGACTGGATGAAAGCATCTGTAACCTGTTAGGACATCCCAAGATTTGCCCCCACGGCAAGTCAATACCACGGGGAAGATGCTGCCAGCGGGAACAAACACAGGCGCAAAAACTTGTCTCTCCCCTTTCACAGCTAACCGATAGACAACGGGGCAAGGTAGCCTATATCCATGCGCCAGAATCGAGCAAGCTTCAGAAACTTATGGCTATGGGCATACTCCCCGGGGCACCTATAAGCCTTATTCAGAGCTTCCCCTCCTACGCCTTTCAAGTTCGCCAAACGCAATTTGCCGTAGACAAAGAAATAGCTGATTCTATCTACGTCCGTTTGGTGGAGGAAGAGCCCACCATTGAGACAAGAAAGGAACCGCCACATAGACGCAAACGAGAAATGGGCGGACTGGCACGACGTTTCGGCTTATGGTGGTCAAAGGGAAGATAGGCTGAATCAAGATTGTCTTTGCCCTCGGCTATGACGTATAATTGATAAGAATCGAATCTTCCTTCAGTGGAAAGTAAACAAATGCCTTTGCTTTATCATATTATTTATCCCATTCTCATATTTATAGCGTGGATAGTGCGCCCCTGGGGGCGCTGGCAGGTCAGGGGAAAAGAAAACGTGCCAAGGAAGGGACCCCTGATAGTCGTGTCTAATCATATTAATCTGAACGATGTTCCCCTGCTCGCCGTTAGCCTCGGCCGAAAAGCAGCGTTTGTAGCCAAAGAGGAGCTATTCCGTTCCAAGCTAAAGCGCTTCCTCATGTACAAACTCGGCGCTTTCCCGGTGCATAAAGGGCGAAGAGACATAGCAACAATACGCCGGGCGCAGAAGCGACTAGCCGAAGGCGGAGTGGTGATCCTTTTCCCTGAAGGAAGCAGGAGCAGAAATGCCAAACTCCAGCCTGCCTTCTCCGGTTCAGCGCTGATAGCTTTGCGCAGCGGTGCACCTATCCTCCCGGTAGGCATCAGCGGCACAGAAAAGCTCAAGAACGTTGCCTCAGCGTTTCGGCGCCCAAAGGTAACAATTAGTTTCGGGAAGCCTTTATCCCTGTCGACAATCAATAGCGATGCAAATAAAAGATTAACGAAAGAAAAACGTTCCGAACTTACTCACTTGCTGATGCAGCGTATAGCTGAACTCCTCCCCCCAGAATACCAGGGAAACTATGACAGCAATGAGAGCGGGCAGCATGAGAATTGAAAAGACGAGCGAGATAGGACTCTGCTTTGGAGTCAGGCGAGCCATCGACATCGTAGAAAAGGCAGCGCGTGAACATGGTGGAGTGGAAACACTAGGAGCTGTGGCTCACAACCGACAGGTAGTGCGAAAACTAGCTGAGATTGGGGTCAGAGTAGCCAGTGATATAGATGATATAAAGGGTGACATAGTAGCTATTAGCTCCCACGGAATAAGTCCACAACTGGAAGAGGAGATTCAGTCCCGGCACATCAATATAATCAATGCCACCTGTCCCTTCGTTCGGCGAGCCCAGATTGCTGCTCGCAGATTAGCCAGGTCCGGCTTTCTGGTCGTTGTATACGGTGATGCTGACCATCCCGAGGTTAAGGGTGTTCTTGGCTGGGCCGACGGCAACGGAATAGCTACCCTGGATGACAGGTTTTTGGTGAAGTATGACCATCCACCCCGCCGCTTGGGGGTTCTATCTCAGACAACCCAGATACCAGTGCATTTTATGGTATTTATAAAGAAGCTTATTGATTCTGCTCTGGACAAAGACTCCGAGTTCCGCATTATTGATACCATCTGCCATGATACCAGAAACCGGCAGACAGCAGCTCTCGAACTAGCTGACAAAGCAGACTTAATGCTCGTTATCGGCAGCTATACCAGTGCTAATACCAATCGTCTTGCCGAGTTGTGTTCTGCGGCTGCTCAGACACACCTAGTTGAAACAGCTGATGCAATTCAACCCTCGTGGCTCAAAGGCAAGAAGTATATCGGTGTAACTGCAGGAGCGTCTACTGCTGAACAGACCGTAGATGAAGTAATAGCCAGGCTAGGGGCTATGATCCGAAGATGACAACCTCATCTCCTGAGCCACTATCTCTTGACAAAAAGCGGCATCCCCAAAGCTAACTGCAGCCGCTTTACCCCGCATGGTATAGAAATGTAAATCGTGGTCCATGGTAAAGCCAATAGCACCATGAATTTGGTGAGCCAGGGTAATGACACGCTCGGAAGCCGAACCTGCCCATGCCTTAGCGATAGCCGCCTCTTCAGTACAGGGAAGACCTTCGCTCATCCTCCAGGCTGCCTGATAAGTGGTGGACCATAAACCTTCAACATCAGTTGCCATATCGGCACAATGATGCTGGATGATTTGAAAACTACCAATCGGGCGGTCAAACTGCACCCTCTCCTTAGCATAATCAACGGTCATCTCCAACACCTGGCGAAGGCCACCAAGCATCTCACAGCATTTTGCCACCGCCGCCCGCTCCACTATCTTTTGCACCTCACTCCACCCATTATTCAGTTGCCCCAAAATATTCTCCTCGGGCACTCTCACTCCATTGAAAACCACTTCACAAAGCTTATCCTTGGCGATGGTCTTTAGAACTGCAGAGCTTATGCCAGGGCTTTTGGCGTCCACTACAAATATAGTAATCCCGTCCTCAGCTTTTTCTTGCCCGCCGGTTCTAGCCACGCACAGCAAATAGTCAGCAATGTGAGCATCTGGAACAAAGAGCTTGATGCCGTCAATAATAAACGCACCGTCATCAGGAGTCGCCTCAACAGCAATTGAGACGGCGTCGTACTTGGCACTGGACTCAGTTAAGGCCAATGTGAAAATTGCCTCACCACTGGCTATCTTGGGCAAATATTCCTGTTTTTGCTCCTCGCTCCCGATATCCAAGATAGGCAAACCACCAAGTACAACTGTGGGGAGAAAAGGTCCGAGCAAACAAGCACGTCCCATCTCCTCCAATAGCACTGATAAATCAAGGAAGCTCATATCCGCTCCACCATACTCTTCAGGGAGCACCAATCCCATCCAGCCAAGTTCTGCCATTTCCCTCCACAGCTGTGGTGGATATCCCTTTTCATCCTCTTCCATTTCCGCAACTAGGGTTTTAGGAGACTTCTCGCTTAGAAAATCGCGAGCCATCGTCTTTAGCATTTCCTGTTCTTCAGAAAGATTAAAATCCACTATTGTGCCTCCTGGTTTTGCTGTTTACCCCCTGGGCAACCCCAAGCCCCTCTGGGCTATAATATTCTTCAGGATCTCCGTGGTGCCGCCTTGCAAACTGTAACTCCTGGAAACCAAGTATGAATGAGACGCCAACCCCCTGATTGGGGATAACCTAGATTCTGTCATCAGTTGTCCGTATAGCCCCATAATCTCCATCGCCACACTGGCCAGGCGCTTCTGAAAGGTCGTGGAGTATGCCTTGGACATGGCCGCCTCCCAGTTGGGGACTCGCCCTTCATCCAGAATCATGGTTGTCCAGTAGGCAAATAGGCGCCCCACCTCAAACTCAATCCGAAGCTGCGCCAGCTTATCACGAACTATAATATCCTCGGATAGAGGCTTTCCGTTTCGCTTGGCCTCCCTGACAAACTGAATAAGAGCTTCAAAGAGAGGATAGTTGCCCATAAGCCGTTCTATCCCGCTCCTCTCGTAATCAAGCTGCGAGACAATCTGGTACCAACCGCGGTTCTTCTCCCCAATCAGGCATTTCTTAGACACACGTACATTATCAAAGAAGACCTCGTTAAACTCCTCTTCACCGGCGATAGTCATTATGGGATGCATGGTAACCCCGGGTGTACTCAAGTCGATGATAAATTCACTGATACCTCTATGCTTTACTGACTCGGGGTCGGTCCGAGCCAACAGATAAATATAATTCCTGAGCTGACCGGAAGTCCATACTTTCTGCCCGTCAATTATATAGTCCTCGCCGTCTTCAATTGCTCGAGTTTTAAGTGCGGCTAAATCAGAACCGGCTTCCGGCTCACTCATTCCCAAGGCGAAAAAAGCCTCACCCTTTATAATCTTGGGCAAGAACTCCCTCTTCTGCTCCTCATCACCATAGGCAAGCAGACAACGGCCTACCTGACGGTCGCCGTTCCAGTGGAGAGCTGTTGGCGCTCCATAGCGAAGCATCTCTTCGGTAACAATGAGCCGATCCACCCAGCTGCGCCCCTGCCCCCCATACTCTTTGGGGCATGTCATCCCTATCCAGCCTCTCTCGGCTATCTTGCGGGTAAGCTCCAGCGAGTGTCCCGTCATCCAGACATCACACTTTGGCTCAAAGGTTCCCCGCCTTATCTCTTCCTCCAGAAAACCACGGACCTCCTGCCTCAAGCCCTCCTGCTCTTCAGTGAACCTAAAATCCATGCTCGTTTTCCTTTCCCTGCGCTGTTCTCCGTCTAATAAGGGTTATTACTATGCTTTTTCCATGGGAGTTCCCGCTTGTCCATACCAAATTCAACGGTACGGTGCTTAACGAATACACCCAGCTCGACAAAACTGCCCGGGTCAAAGAAATTCCCCATTCTTTCTCTGGCCGTGAGCTTGCCTTCCCTGCGCAATCTTTCAATTGCCTTTGGCTCCCCATCCAGCTTTATCTTTTCTTTTCGCTTCCTTAACTCGTATAACTTATCAGCAGGCATCTCACCTACTCCGCCATGTGGGCTGGGTTCTCCCTAAAACGTAAACAGGCTTGCCCCACCGCTTACCTCGATGGCTTCGCCAGTAATATAGCTCGCTTCCTCAGAAGCGAGGAAGGCGACTACATTGCTCAGCTCCTGCGGGTCACCGGCCCGGCGCATAGCCAGACGTTTGATTATGCGCTCGCGGAATTCCGGGGCCACATCATAGAAGCTGCCTCCCCAGAAGACCCCGAGCACAACAGCATTGCAGGTCACGCCCTTCCGAGCTGCCTCCAAAGCTATTGACTTGGTCAGGCCGATGAGGCCTGCCTTGGTGGCAGCATAACTGCACTGTCCGGCACCACCCATGGTACCAGTTACGGAAGAAATATTAATTATGCGCCCCCACCCCCGCTCCATCATGCCAGACAGGCAACATTTAATGGTATTGAATGCCCCGGTAAGGTTAACGCTCAAATCCCGGTCCCAATCCGCCTTATCCATCTTGCCGATGGTTACTGCACGAACAATGCCGAAGGCGGCGTTATTGACGATAATGTCAACCGGCCCAAGCTTGTCTTCCACCTCTTTAACCCCGACCTGCACTTCCTCCAGACTTGAAATGTCCATCTTGACAGCCAGACCCTTCCTGCCCGCAGCTTGGATTGCCTCAATCGCAGCCTCAGCCTTCTCCAGTTTACTGTGTCCTGTAACAGCAACATCACAACCTGCTTTGGCCAGGGTCATAGCATGCACTCTGCCTAGCCCCCCAGAGCCACCGGTTACCAATGCTACTTTCCCTTCTATTGACATGAGCAACTTCCTCCTTTATAATCTCGTTCGCCGTTGTTAGCAGCAGACGTTACTAATACTCGTAGAAGCCCTTGCCCGTCTTGCGCCCAAACCAGCCAGCGACAAGCATTTTATTCAGCAAGGTGGGTAGAATGAACTGTGGGTCCTTGGTCTCCTCATACATCGCTTTGGCTATGAAACATACCACGTCAGCACCGACAAGATCGATGAGAGTCAATGGCCCCATAGGATGGTTAAGTCCAAGATTTATAGCTGTGTCAATATCCTCCTTGCTGGCAATTCCCGATTCCAACATACGAACTGCGCTGAGTAGTTGAGGAACCATCAGTCGATTTACAATAAAGCCCGGGGTATCCCTGGCAATCACGGGGGTTTTTCCTAAAGACTCAACAAAATTCCTGCCAATTTCCACAACCTCATCACTGGCAATAATAGTCTTGGCAACTTCCACCAGCTTCATAAGCGGCACCGGATTGAAGAAATGCAACCCGAGCACCTTTTCCGGCCTCTTGGTTTCCATAGCCATGTCAATAACGGACAGGCACGAAGTATTGGAAGACAGGATGGCCTCCTTGGAAGAGACTTTGTCCAACTCAGCGAATATCTTCTTCTTCAAATCCATGTTCTCAACAGCGACCTCTATAATCAGGTCACAATCACCGAAGTCCTTCATATCGGTTGTACCAATGACCCGTGAAAGTGCGGCATCCCT
>CAYFFA010000007.1:0-27238 GCA_964342375.1 uncultured Dehalococcoidales bacterium
TGGCTAATGCAGTGGCATTTCTTGCTTCCAGCGAGTCTGACTACATTACCGGTCAAGCAATAGGCGTAAATGGTGGATGGGGAATGGAGCGCTAAATACTGTATTTTATTAAGCAGCTGATGCTACTGATGACGGAGTCCCACATAATTTTCAACATGTGAATGAAGCTAAGTGCCGGCTATATTTATCACGCTTCCGATTCCATCTTAATCCCTTGCCTCCATGTATGATTCAGCAGCCCGTTACTCTTAGTTGAGCTACTTTGGTCAGATGTCCTAATTCTAGTGGCTGGACTTGAGTTATGTCAACCAGATATTGCCACTCAACTCAATTGACAGCAAACTGGCACATATTATATACTATTTACATATACCGTACAGCCCGATAATTCTATTGGAGGGGAAATGACACAAAAGAAATTTGTAACGGGAAAGGACTATACCCTGGAGAAGCCCGTTGATGAAACCGTGCTATATGAGAAGATAGAGCGACACATCGCCCGGCTTACGCTTAATCGCCCCGAAAAGGGTAATTCCCTGTATCCGCCAGAGGGCTTTGCGGAGATAAAAAGAAAGGTCAACATGGCGGAAGCCGATGATGATATAAAGGTTATTATCATCAGGGGGGCCGGACATACTTTCTGCACCGGTGACGACCTGAACATTGCGCCTTATGAAGCTTTCGGGGGAGCCCCGGGAATTAAACTTGCCCAGAGTAAGAGAATCCATGGCATACGCCAGATGATGGGAGAGGTTTACCGCAGCTTAATTTACTGCGAGAAAACCATCATTACCCAGGTACATGGCTGGGCAATTGGCGCTGGCGTAGATTTGGTCCTTTGTTCGGATCTGACCATAGCCGCCGATAACGCCCATTTGGCAAACTATCAGATGAGGATAGGGTTTGCCGGATTTCAGCCGGCGACAACCATGATAACCATGCTCACTATAGGGCCAAAGCGATTCAGAGAATGGCTGCTTACCGGCAGAGCACTGACCGCCCAGGAAGCATTAGACTGGGGCGTTATTAACGACGTCGTGCCTGAAGATAAGCTGGAAGAGAGAACCTTACAGTGGGCAAGAGGCGTCGCTTCCCATTCCACTGACGGCTTGATGATTGGGAAAACTGTTGCCCACATGATGTATGACTTGCTAGGTATGCATGGCTCCTTCACAGCAACCAACCTCGCCCATCCGCTATTCACTAACCTGAAATGGCGAGACGATGAGTTTAATTTCCTCAAGGTGCGCAGCGAAAAAGGAGCTACTGAAGCTTTCCGTCTAAGAGAGGATATCTGGGGAAAGCAAGGATTCTAAGCACTGAGCAAGAGGCTTTTTATCCCCGGCATTTTTTGCCGGATAGGTTTTTGGCCCAAAGAGTACTTCCACCATCTGTTAAAGACGATGATTAACGTCCCTAGTAGGGTAGTGTAAGCTGTGTTATCCGCTCTCAAGGTGCTGGATATAACCCATTATGTTGCTGGACCTTATTGCACCAAGCTACTTGCTGATTTCGGCGCTGAAGTAATTAAAGTCGAAAAGCCCGGCGATGGCGATGGTGCTAGGGCAATTGGCCCATTTCTGCATGGAAAACCCCATCCTGATAAGAGCGCTTTATTCCTTTACCTGAATACCAACAAGACAGGTATCACACTCCACTTGAAGAACCCGGCAGGGGTAAAAATTTTCAAAGAATTAGTCAGAGAAGCGGATATCATTGTGGAGAACTTTGAACCCAGTGTCATGCCTTCCCTAGGGCTATCTTATGAAACGCTCAGGGGAATAAACCCGCGTCTCACAATGATTTCTATATCCAACTTCGGTCAGGATGGCCCTTATCGAGATTACAAAGCCTACGGCGATATTGCTTCAGCAGTTGGAGGAGCAACCTATATAACCGGCAACCAGGGACAGCCTCTCAGACTGCCCGGCTATTTACCAGAATATATGGCAGGCCTGCAGGGCTTTCTAAGCTGCCTGATGGCAATATATGGAAACGGGGGCCAGCACATCGACCTGTCTATCGCGGAGTGTATCGCTTCAAATCTGGAAGCTGCTACCGTTCTGTATGCTTACACAGGGATAGTCCGACGGCGCACGTTTACCCGCTTCATGGTGGGTCATCCGGTGGGCATATACCCGTGTAAAGACGGCCACATCGTCGTCATACCGGGACTAGGTAATATGCCACTTCTTGCCTTACTGGTTGAGAAGCCTGAGCTTGCAGACCATCCCTTATTCCTGAATCCATATGCGCGTCAAGAGCACCCAGAAGAGTTTAATGCACTCATAGTGCCTTGGCTGATGGAGCATGAAAGGCAGGACATTTTTGCCCGGGCTCAGGAGCTGAAAATGCCATTCGGTACCGTATGTACCATTGATGAAGTCGTAGCAGACCCACACCTGGCTGAAAGGGTATACTTTGCGGAATCCGAACACCCTACTGCCGGTAAGCTGGTCTACCCGGGGCTACCCTTCAGACCGGATATGGACGAGATAGAAACAAAAAGAGCACCTCTGCTTGGCGAGCACAATGACGAGATTTATGGGAAACGTCTGGGCTACACAAAAGAGCAATTGGGCAAACTTCAGAAAAAAGGTGTGCTATGAAGAACACAGTGCCTCATGAGACACCGGGCAATGTGGTAAGCCTGCCGTTAAAGGGCATTCGAGTTATTGATTTAGGCAGAATTTATGCTGGTCCCATGACCACCAAAGTACTGGGGGATATGGGAGCCGAAGTGATTAAGGTAGAATCAATTCAGCGCATTGACTTACCCAACCGGAAATTATGCTATCCCGAAAATGAGCCGGGAGATGACTCGTACAACCGCGGAGGCTGGTTTCACTGGCTGAACACGAACAAGCGGAGCGTTACAATTGACCTTAACAAACCTAAAGGAGTAGAGATATTCAAGAATTTGGTCGAAGTAAGCGATGTGGTGCTGGAGAACTTTAGCCCAAGAGTGATGAAAAATTTTGGGCTGGATTACGAAGTCTTGAAAAAGGTCAAACCCGATATAATCATGGTATCTCTATCCGGGTTCGGGCACAGCGGACCCTATCGCGACCGTGCAGCATATGCGTGGGCATTTGAGGGAGCATCGGGGCTGCAATCCCTCACCGGTTACGCCGGAGGGCCTCCTATGATGGTCGGCACGGGGTATGGTGATTGGGTGCTTGGTATGAATGGTGTCGCCGCCGTGCTAATGGCATTGCTCCACCGTCGCAAGACCGGAAAGGGACAGTATATCAATGTCTCGGGGCAAGAAGTGGTTCTTCATCATATTGGCGAAGCCATTCTGGATTATAAAATGACCGGTAGGGTCGGTAAGCCTGTTGGCAATCGCCACGATTCTACTGCTCTGCACGGATGTTACCAATGCAAAGGTGATGACAAATGGGTCGCAATCGCGATAAGAACCGACAACGAATGGAAAAGTTTTTGCGAGGCAATTGAGAATCCACCCTGGACTGAAGATAAACGGTACAGCGATACTTCAGGGAGGAGGCAGAATCAAGATGAACTGGACAGATTTATTGAAGAATGGACAATACAATTCGACCATTACGAAGTAATGCACCGTTTACAACGGGCAGGTGTTCCTGCCGGTGCAGTTCTATCTCCCAAAGAAGTGTTGTTTGACGTTCACTTCAGGGAGCGTGGTTTTTTCCCAATCATTGACCATCCTGGAGCCGGCAAGCGGCCCATGCCGAAGCTGATGGCAGCAAAATTCAGCCAGTTCGAGAGTCCAGAGACACCGGCTCCCCGTCTTGGTGAGCACAATCACGAAGTATTGGAAGGTATCTTAGGAATATCCCGTGAGGAAACTGAGGAACTACAGAAGGAGAAGGTGGTAGGCTCCATTCCCATAGCACATGGTGAAATTGAGGATAGGGGACTTAATATTCCCTTTATAGCACGGAGCGGTAGCGCCTCGTTTGAGGCAGATTATCTGGAACAGTTAAGAAAGTTCTATAATGTAGGAGGGAAACCCGGCGGCACAGACAAGCCGGAGAATAGAACTGAGACAATAAACCCTAAGAATACTGAGTAGAAGGGGGGATAAAGAATTATGCAAGCAGCGCTTGATGGAATCAGAATCGTAGACCTTACCGAGTGGATGTACGGGTCTCTGGGAATCCGCTACTTGGCCGATATGGGAGCAGATGTCATAAAGGTGGAAAGCCTGCAAGGAGACCCGAGCCGTGACCTTAAAGCTGTGCGCGGGCGAACACAAAAGAAATTGCCGGATTGCAAATGGAACTACTACTTCGAATGCAATAACCGTAACAAAAGGGGAGTGGCTCTTGATATTAAAGCTGAAGATGGGCGCCAAATCCTTTACAAACTGGTAGAGGCGGCAGATGTCTTCGCCACTACATATGATATGAGAACGTTGCGAGAACTGGGGCTTGACTACGATTCTTTGTCAAAAGTCAACGGAAAGCTGATTTATGCTAGGTCCTCAGGCTGGGGCCCCAATGGGCCAGATGTTGATAAACCGGTGCTTGATGCGCTGACCGAAGCCAGAGCAGGCAATATGAGCAGGATAGGTGAGCCGGGGCAGCCTCCTGTGTATACGGCCACAGGAGAACCAACCGCCGCTATTGACCTTGCCTATGCTACCATGATGGCACTCTTTCACCGATTGCGCAGCGGCGAGGGACAGGAGGTGGATGTATCCCTCTTCGGGGGCAATATTTTGTTTGAGAATTACAACCTGGAAGTTTATATGGGAACAGAAGCAGAAGTTCTGGCAAGCCAGATAGCAAGGAAGGCTGCCGGCAATCCCCTATTTAATATGTATCCTACCAAAGACAGGTGGGTCTACATGTGCATGATGCAGACTGACCGCTGGTGGCCAAACCTGGCAAAGGCAATGGAGAAGCCAGAGCTAGCCGCAGACCCCAGATTCGAATCGCATCAAAAGATGTGCGGGGGATCGAGAAGCGACGTCATTAATATACTGGACGAGGTACTTCCCGCTAAAACAGCCGAGGAGTGGTTCGGTGAGGATGTTCGCAAAGAGATAGAGCTTATAGTGACACCCATCAATAGCTATGCCGACCTCTATGATGACCCTCAGGCATCTGATAATGACTACATAGTGGAATATGAGCACCCCTCTTTCGGTAAGATGAAATTGATGGGCTTTCCGGCACAGTTTACGGAGACCCCACCCACCATCAAAATACCAGCGCCCAAACTTGGAGAACATACCCAAGAAATACTTGCTGAACTGGGCTATTCACGAGATGATGTTGGTGAATTTATCGAACGTAAAATAGTGCTTTGACTTTATCCAGAGTGTATGAAAGGCAGGTGATGAAAATGAAGCTACCTCTTGAAGGAATCAAAGTCCTGGACTTCTCGGTCTGGATGTTTGGGAGTGTAGGTGCAGCCCATCTGGCTGATATGGGCGCCGAGGTGATTAAAGTAGAAAACCCGAAGGGCGGAGACCCTGGGAGAGGGCTTCTTTCCTCGGGAGTGGTGCCTCTGGTTGAGTGGAATATGTACTTTGGGAATAACAACCGGAACAAGAAAAGTCTGGCAATCGATCTCTACGATGACAGAGGGAGAGAAGTCATTTACAAGTTAGCGGAGAAAACAGACGTTTTTACTTCAAACATGCAAAGAGCCCCCTTGCAACGGATGAAGGTGGACTACCCAACACTTTCACGGATAAATCCGAAAATTATCTATGCTATCGCCTCCGGGTTCGGTCGGTACGGTCCAGCCAGGGACTATCCTGCTCACGATACTGACGGCCAGTCCAGAGCCGGGATTATGACCACCTTAGGAGAGCCAGGGCAACCACCTGTCTATACCGGCAGCGCTACCGGGGATGCTGTTGGCGCTTTAACCCTTGCATGGGCAATAGTAACAGCTCTATTCCACAGAGAACGAACCGGGGTCGGGCAGGAAGTAGATACCTCTTTGTTTGGTGCTCAGATTATGTTTGAAGCGGGCACCCTTCAACCTTACCTTGCCACTCGCGACCCGGCGCTTACCAAGCAGCAATCGAGGAAAGACGCTCATAACCCTTTGTACAATATTTATCCTGCCAAGGATAAATGGATATTCCTGGCTATGGTTGAGGAAGAACGTTTCTGGGACAACTTCTGCAAGGGCCTGGGGAAGCCAGAACTGGCAAAGGATTCCAGGTTTGACACCCATAAGAAGAGGTGCGGAGAGTCGAGGCGAGCGCTGATCGACCTGCTTAACGGGTTACTACCCACGAAGACCGTATCGGAATGGCTGGAAGGGTGGAAAGAACTGGGGCTAATTGCCGAACCTGTGAACAGCTTCAAGGAGCTATATGAAGACCCGCAAGCTATCAATAATGAATATATAGTCCAATATGCGCACCCTAATTTTCAAAAACCCAAGCCGATGATGGGGTTTCCAGCACAATTCTCCAAGACGCCAGGCAAGATACAAGCACCCGAACCCATGTTAGGTCAGCACACAGAGGAGATACTGATAGACATCGGATATTCATGGGAAGATATCGGAGCATTAAAAACTGATAATGTCATACTTTGACAGAAATAACTGAAAGGGGAACAAAATGTCTTTTAAACTCTCTGAGCATCATTTACTCGTCAGGCAACAGGCTCGCAGCTTCGCTGAGAATGAACTGGGGCCTATCGCAAAACAAATAGACGAGGAACAAGTCTTCCCTATAGAAGTCTACCGAAAGGCAGGCCAGATAGGCCTTATTGGGGCAGCAGTATCCACTGAATATGGTGGCGGAGGTGCGGACATTCTCAGCCTTATCATAATCAAAGAGGAACTGTGCAGAGTGGCTTCCGGTTTTGGCATCTCTTTTATGGTCTGTGCGCTGAATTTCTGCCATTTTCTCTCAATGTTGGGCACTGAGGAGCAAAAGAAGAAATACCTCCCACCGGTCATGAGCGGGGAGAAGCTAGCTAGCTTTTGCCTTACTGAGCCAGAGGCTGGCTCAGATGCGCTGTCACTCCGCACTACGGCCCGTCCCGAAGGTGACTACTACGTAATAAACGGCAGCAAAACCTTCATTACCAATGGCCCCGTTGCAGATTACTTCCTCGTAGTTGCCAGAACCAAGGAGGGTAAAAGCTCAAAAGTTGGGACAAACTTCCTCGTGGAAAGTGGCACGCCTGGGCTGTCTGTAGGGAAAAAAATGGACAAGCTAGGGATGAGATGCTCGCCCACCTCGGAAGTCTTCTTTGAATCGGTAAAGGTGCACCGTGACCAAATTCTCGGCACAGAGGGAAGCGGATTCATCGACATGTTCAGGATACTGGATGCAGAAAGGACAGGACAAGCATGTACCAGCCTGGGCATAGCCCAGGCTTCATATGAAGCCGCAGTGAACTATGCCAGAGAGCGGAAACAGTTCGAACAGCCCGTAGCCAACTTCCAGATGATACAGGAAAAGCTTGCAAATATGTGTATTGGCATGGAGACCGCCAGACTTTATACCTATCGTACGGCTCAATTGATAGATGAAGGCAATAAAGCCACCAAGGAATCTGCCATTGCTGCTCATTATGCTGGTAGCGTGGCATTTCAAATAGCCGCGGATGCCGTTCAGATACACGGCGGTTATGGGTTTATCAAGGATTATCATGTGGAGAGATATTTCCGAGATGTTAAGCTGGGAGAAATAGGCGGGGGCACATCACAGATAAAGTCTCTCGTCATTGCAAGGGAGCTATTAAAGGAGTGGGCAGTCTGACGACAAAGGCAAAAGAGGGCTCGAGGAAACGGTACTTCTAACAGAAGAAAGCTAAAATATGATTTCGAAAGGAGGCCATCTGTGCAAGCTGAGTTTATAGGAAAATACTTCGAAGATATAAATATTGGAGATGAGTGGGTAACGCCGGCTCGCACCCTCACTGAAACAGACCTCATGGCCTACTGCTATCTGTCAGGGGATTATAATCCCCTTCACACTGATGTGGAATACTGTAAGACGACTCCGTTTGGAGAAAGGATATTCCACGGGATGGCCATCACCAGCTTCACTTCGGGACTAATCGAGCGCCTGTCAATTCTGGAAGGTGTGGTCGTGGCTTTACTCGAGGTAAACTGGAAGTTCAAGGCTCCGGTTAAGATTGGGGATACCATCAGGGTTGTTGTCAGAATAGCCGAAAAAAGGGAGACACGGCGACCAGATGCCGGTCTGGTGGCCACTGCCAGGACAGTGCTAAACCAGAGGGATGAGGTCGTTACCGAAGGGCTCACCAGGATGCTGTGGCGACGGCAACCGGAGTAAGCTAAGAGTCGCCAGAACGGTGAAATCACCGAAAACTGGAGGAAATATTATGAAAACACGAATAACCGAGCTACTTGGAATAATGTACCCGATTGTCCAGACTGGGATGGGGTGGGTATCGGATATAAATCTGGTATGTGCCAGTTGCAATGCCGGGGCTCTGGGAATTATGTCCCCGGCGGGGTTAACTCCGGAAGAGTTGCGAGAGCAAATCCGCGAGGTAAAAAAACGAACTAATGGGAAGCCCTTCGGCATTAACCTGTCACCGGCTGTCCCGGGGCTCAAACATTTTCTGCAGGTAATTATCGATGAGATGGTTCCGGTATGTAACTCCGGATTGCGTAATCCCTTCCGTCTCGCCGGCATCGAGAAACCCGAAGACCTTTTGTACATACCAACAGTGGGAAACGCCAGACAAGCAGCAAGTATGGAGAGGCAGGGTGCGGCCGGTGTCCTCGTGCAGGGTTGGGAAGGAGGAGGCCATACCAGCTTTATCGCCACTACAGTGATAATACCCGAAGTAGTCAAGGCCATTAAGATTCCGGTGATAGCTGCCGGGGGCTTCTGCGATGGTAAAGGGCTGGCGACAGCGCTGGCTCTGGGTGCCGAGGCCATCGCTATGGGCACGAGGTTTGCTCTCGCTCAGGAGAGCCCAATACCAATGCCAATCAAGGAGCAGTGCCTGAAGGCAACCAGCGAAGAGGCTCAGGTGAGCAGCGTCTGGGATGGCTTCCCCCAGAGGGTCATACCCGGAGAAAAGATGAAGCACTATAAGGGATGGTGGACAGCTCCTTGGCGGGTTCCCTTCGATCTCATGTCTACGAAACGGACGTACAATACCACTATGAAAGATATGATGGACACAGTCAAATTCCTCCGGAGCTTACACGCTTCCCTACCTCAGTTTATGACCGGAATGGAGATGTATCGACGGTCGACCAAGTTAGGCGATTTCAAGAAAGCCTATTTCCCTGCGGGACAGGTAGTCGGTCAAATCGATGATATTGCTACTTGCCAGGAAATAATTGAGCGGACTATGGCTGAGGCAGAAGACATCATCAAAAAGATGTATGGCCGGCTATAATCGGCTCGGCCAAGTTTAAGGAACTCTGCCTATAGCTCCTCATAAATACTGGCTACATTGAACCAGCAGGCTACACCTCCAGCCATGATTGCAACCATCATGGCATCTAGGATTTCCTCCTTGGTACCGCCACAATCCAAGGCTCCCTTAGCATGAACCCGTACACCGTCCGAAAACATATCGGCAGCATTTATGGCAATAAATAAAAATTCCTTATACTTGCGAGGAAACACCGCATCTCTCAAAATTTCGGTCCTCATAGTAAAGTAGCCCTTCAGGACATTATTATAGCCCCCGTCGGCCAGAACCCTGATATGAGGGAGAGATTGGCCATAATAGTCGTCAAAATATTCGACAATCTCCGCAACAGTCACTGCTTTACCCATGGCTTCCGATGCTCCGGATGTTTTGGGGGAACGCTCTTCTACACCTGCTGCCAGAAGAGCCTTGTAGCCTTCCATATAAACTCCGGCGCCTCTGGACAAAGCAGATGCCGCAATCATCTCGGTTATCTCTACCACGGTAACCCCGGCACGATACGCATTTTTAATATGAATCGCTGCGCCCTCGCTATTGCCCTGCGTGGCAAACACCACACCCAGGATTAGCTCCTTAATTCGAGCCGGAATGGCGCCATCAGCGAGAACCCCGCTGCATAGCTCGGCGAATCCTTGGAAGAAAACTGGCGTATGCGTAGCCATCACTTCAAGCCAAGACGTATCGTCTTGGTACATGCGCGCCAGATGACTTGGAAGAACACCAGCCACGCGGGCACCTGAGTTTTTCTTACTCATCGTTTATCCCCCTTAATCTGTTTCACCCTGCAAGCTACTTGGCCTCGTCCACGGTTATTGCCACCGCCCGAAACCTTTCCGCAGGAGCCCATGCCTCTATTATGAGGCTGTCTTCCAGCGCTTCTACCCCGTGAAGAACGTGTGGCTCCAGTGCAAAAGCCATCCCTGCGGTAACAAATTCCACCCTTTCCCCTCTTTCGTCTTTTACGGTGATATTGAGCTTACCCTTCAGTAAAATATCCACCTGCTCGTCATCATGCTCATGAGGAGTGGTTACCACGCCCTTCGTTAACTCCACTATAGAAGCACCCAACTGGTCTATGACAATCGGCTTAAATTTAAATCCTGGCACCGGTTCTAACCAAGGTGCTTCGTCATACTTCACAAATAGAGATTTCATGGTAGAAACGTACCTCCATATTTTTCTTCCCTCAATAGACTAACTGCTCTAGAGCGCAGGTCGCAAAGCCGCACCCTCCAATATGACCTCCACTAACTTACCGTCTTCTTGACCTTTATCCCCTTACTACTTACTTAAAGACCTCGGCAGCTACATCGAGCCCTCTCCTGGTTACAGGCCAGCCAGCGTATATACTCATCGTGATTATGACTTCTCGGATTTCATCCTTGGTACAACCATACTTCAAGGCTGCCTTTATCCAATCAGCCAACATATCTTCCATTTGCGTGACGGTCAGCATAGCAATAGCACTAAGCAACCTCAACCTTGTATTCAGGAGAGGCCTCTCCTGCATCAAGTAACCGTAAAGCCAAGCAACAAGCTCTTCAGACAAGTCATCATCTCCAGGCAATGGCAGGTCTTTAAACTCACCATGCTTGTCGCCAAACAGTTCCTTGGCTAATTTTAGTCCCTCTTGATATTCCTTGCTTTGCGGCATGATTCTGCTCCTTATCAAGTTTTTGGGTTTTCAACCTATGCGTCCGACTAGACTGAAAGCTAGGCCATCTTTAAGCTAGGGTCCTGTGCCCTCTTCTCAAACACGTCACGAGAGAGCAACCCGGCTCCTCGCATTGCAGGGAAGCCACCAAAAAAGCTTGTCCAGATTATCAGCTCTTTAATCTCATCCTCTGACCAGCCCATGTTCAAGCAGGCATTTATCCACAGCCTGACCAAATCCGGTCGTGGCAGCACTGTCAGTGCAGAAAGCACTATTGCACACCTATCTTTTAGCTCTATATGCCCCCTGCCAAACAGACTCCCAAAAGCCCAGATTGTCGAGGGAAAGTCGTAGTCCCCAAGAGCAGGCTTGGCACCACCCACCTTTTCCATCTTGGCATCTTTCTTACCCTTACCACCATAAAGTGGCATCGTCCCGAAGACTTTTTCCTGTATGTTCTTCAGAACCTCATCGTAGAACTCTCCGGTCAGTCCCTCTTTGTGGATGCGTCTACGTGTGACATAAGCTTTACTCATATTTACCCCCCTTAAATTTTTTTCTGACGTATGAGGTTTCTAGCCAGTGGAAACCTACGTTGGCTTATCACAAGTAGGCTAGATTTTAGCATATCACTCAATTACTAGTCAAAACCTTATATTCAAAATCTCATCCGCAATCAATAGCATTGACTAGCTCGCCTGACAGATATACCACGTCAGGGCACTCTCTGACGATAAGATGGGCATGGAAGCAAGGTCGGCGTGGCACAAGCTCCCACCAAAATCACTCTCGTGGTTCTACCAGCGAATCGAGCCCTCCACTGATAACGATAGTCTGCCCGGTAATAAAGCTTGATGCATCGGAAGCAAGAAAAACGGCCAGCGCTGCGATTTCAGATGGCTGGCCCATTCGCCCCATCGGAACCATCTTCAGCCGCCGTTCTAGGAGCTCAGGAGTATCCGCATATACTCTTGCCACCAGTTGTGTTTCAATGCTGCCCGGTGCCATAGCATTGACCCGAATACCATGTGGCGCCCACTCCTTAGCAAGCCCGTCAGTAAACAGGCGAAGGGCACCCTTTGCCGTCCCATAGTGCACCTGCCTCCCACGGTTACTCATCCCGACCAGGGAGCTCATATTGATGATGCTTCCCCCAGTCTTCTGTGTAACCATCACCTTACCTACCGCCTTGCTGCAAAGAAAAGCTGTCTTGAGATTCCAACCTATATGATAATCCCATGCCTCTTCATCCATATCCAAGGTCGGCTCGTATTTTTTTAGCCCGCCAGCATTGTTGACCAGAATATCAATCTTACCAAACTCGTTCAGGGCCAGCTTTACCATACGCTCCACCTGCTGGCTATCCATGACATCAACAACCACCTCTAATGCCTTTCGCCCCTTAGTCCTGACTTCTTGCGCAGTGCTCTCCGCAGCCTCCGGATTCAGATCTGCTACTACAACGTCGGCACCGTAGTCAGCAAATCCCAGAGCCATAGCCCGTCCCAGACCAGAGCCACCTCCGGTCACTATTGCTACCCTATCCGTTAAAGAAAAGATATCTTTTAAGTCTTCCATCCGTTGCACTCCTTCCTGCATTCCTGCCATGCATCCGCCTGGCACAAAGCCGGCAGGGATGATAGTTTCGCTCATGATAACAACACCGGGGATAACTGAGTTGGGTGTTCACCTGCCTCCAAGTCCAGCGTGCGTATATTCTACCTGCTTGCCTCTTTAGTGTCAATCATATATCTGAGTGAACTCCGATGCCCATTGTTGACGTGGCCTGCACTGTTTGTTATCCTATTCACAGTACAAAATTATCAGGAGGTTCCACATTGATCAAAGCTATAGATTGCTGGTGTAACCTGTTTACCGCAGATGTAATTGAAAGGTTCATCCAACAGGAGGAATTCAAGCCTACGATAAAATGGTTAAACATGGAGGAGCGCTGGAAGGGGCTTACCGTAGACGAGATGGTTGCCATTCTGGATGAGGCAGAGGTAGAGAAGGCCTTCATCCCTTCTTTCCAACTGTACTCATTTCAACAAAAAGAGATGATCTGGGATATAACAGTAGAAGAAGTGGCTCAAGTGGTAAACGAACGACCGGATAGATTCGCCGGATTATACGGTATCAACCCTCATAAGAAAATGGATGGTGTACGTGAGCTGGAAAAGGCAGTCAAGGATTGCGGCTTTAAGGGGGCACATCTGCACGCTTACGGCTTCGGAATACCCGTAAACCACCGTGACCTGTATCCCTTTTATGCCAAGTGTGTCGAACTGGATATCCCGGTGCTGATGCAGATTGGACATTCAGCCGAATCCATGCCCTCTGCTGTGGGACGCCCCCTGCTTATAGATGATTTCGCCCTTTATTTCCCAGAACTTAAAGTAGTAGCTTTACATACAGGCTGGCCCTGGGTGGATGAATTGATTGCCATGGCCTGGAAGCACCTCAACGTTTACATTGGTACCACTGGTCACAGACCCAAATACTGGGACCCATCATTAGTCCGCTTCCTTAACAGCAGAGGTAAAGGTAAAGTGATATGGGGCACTGACTACCCGCTAATCTTGCATAAGCAGAGTCGAGACGATATCGAAGAGATGGACTTACGCGAAGACGCCAAGGCTCAGCTGCTGAGAGAAGTAGCCATCAAGATATTCAAGCTGTAGCTCACACTCGGCTCGCCACCCGTTACGGAGATGACTGTACGGACGGCGTCTCTTCTGTTATGTGGTTGCCTCATGCGGAATCCAGCACATATCGATAATAGTGTTGGGGGGGGCCACCGTGCGGAAGCAAGCCTTAACCTTCATCCCTATTTCTGGAGAGCCGTAGGCCAGGTAACCCTTCAATATTGTGCATACTCTCGGCAGCTCAACATCTACCTGATAATAGGGAGTAGTAAGCTCTATGCCGGTATCAGCATACTCCACACGTGCATAAGTATGGACTGCACATCTTGGGCAGCATGGCTTCTAAAGCTCGACATCCGCTTCCATAACAACGAATCGGGTGGGGGACTTAATCCACTTAGACAGCCATTCATCCGGCTTTGCCTTCTGCAACCGTTCCGCGGCTCTCATCGCAGACTGCATGTCATCAAACCACAGCTCCGCAAATCCAAAGATATCGTCCTTCCCAAATCTATGCGTAAGTCTATTAGTGACATATCTTCTCAGCTCAGGGAGCATCACATTTTTTGCCCATATGGTATGCTTCTCACGCCAGTACCTGTAAGCCTCCTCAGGGTCAACACCTGGTCTCAGACTGAATAATCCCACGAATTTAACCACTCTGAATCACCTCATAAATTTTTTGTCTTTTCGCCGGCTCTGACAGAATCGCTTTCGGCTGCTCTTCTCTTATCCTTTAAGTAAATACAACAGGATGCCTTCAGCGTCGATTACACCGGTATTTATTGACCAGTGTTTATGCCCCCAAAGGTCGAACCCTGATGGTCTCATGCACCAGCTACCAGAAAATACCATAAACGTCACGTTTTTGCCAATCAACCGTATGGCTCCAGTGGTTACTCAGCCATCCCCGCCAGACCGACAAAAACCAGCAGAGATCGCCGATAAGCGTAAGCAATATCCCTAAGGCATCACTTATTACCCCATAAACCATCCACCATTCACATGAATGCACTGCCCGGTAATATAGTCAGACTCGCTGGAGGCAAGAAATGCCACGGTATTAGCCATATCCTCCGGCATCCCCAACCTACCTAAAGGAACTTTTGCAAGAAGGGGTCGATAGTGCTCTTTTGTAGCTTCCTCTACAGAGATACCTTTACGCTCCGCCTCAGTGGCAAGCCAATCGCTGATAATGCCTGTATTAACACCACCGGGACAAATGGCATTCACGTTTATCTTGTGGGCTGCCAGTTCCAAGGCTAGAGCTTGCATGAATCCAATCAAACCTGCCTTTGAGGCAATATATGCCGCGCGGTCACCGGAAAGAGTAAGCTTAGCTTCTACCGAGGCAATATTGATGATTCTGCCGCCTTCTCCCCGCTCGACCATTCCTCTGGCCACTGCTTGGCTACAGAGGAAGGTCCCAGTCAGATTGACGTCCAGCGGCAGCCTCCAGTCGTCTTCCTCCTTCTCCAGGATAGGTATGCCCTTTTTCCCCAAAGCCCCGGCATTATTGACCAGGATATCTATCTTGCCGAACCTGTTCAAAACCTTCTTCACCATTGCGTCCACTTCTCTGCTATCGCTGATGTCAGCCGTAACCGCCAGAGCTTGACGCTCCAATGCTTCAACCTCTTCAACCACGCTATCAAGCCCCCGCCAGCCTTCGCGCTTATCCTCTTCACGAGGGCTCCCGGAGGCGCGGCCACTCACTGCCACGTCTGCTCCGTCTCTGGCCAGGCGAAGCGCTATAGCGTGACCAAGCCCACGCTTGTGATAAGCGCCAGTGACCAGAGCTATCTTGCCTTTGAAATCATACATCCCCTACCTCCTAATATGATATACCGGCGCATCAAGCAGCACTGGCACAACAATAATGGACACTTCAGATAGACGCACTATCTTTATGAAGCTCTCTCAACGGCTGTTTGCACTCTCTTCTAGCCTACAATCCCGTCTTGAAGCATGCGGTCTATTTCTTGTTTTTCATAGCCTAAATCTAGTAATACCTCGCTAGTATGTTCTCCAGGAAGAGGAGAAAAGCTCCTTACCTTGCCCGGGGTTTCAGACATTTTGATGGGCATGCCAATTTGGCTTACCCTACCCAGCTCCGGGTGGTCCACTTCTATTACCATTTCCCGGTGCTTGACCTGAGGGTCCGAGAAGACCTCATCAAGAGCGTAAACCTTGGCCACCGGCACATCTTTTTCGCTCAGGAAATCGAACCACTCGTCCCTAGGTTTAGTCCGGAAGAGTTCCTTTAGAGAAGCCGAGACAACCTCCCACTTCTTATCATCAGGCTTATTCCAGATGTGCTCCGGCGTGCAGTGATAAGATATGAGGTCTTCACGCGCAATAGCCTTGCAGAATTTCTCCCAAAACCAAGGTTCGAGACAACCCAGGCTGATGTATTTATGGTCTTGAGCTTCATATACACCGTAATACGGATAAGCACCATGAAGAGCCGTCTCACCTCTTTTTATCACCGTTCCTCTGAGGAAGTACTCAGCGGTGAAAAAGGTCAACAGTGACATAGTAGCATCGGTGTAGGCTATGTCTACGTTCTGCCCCGCGCCTGTGGTCTGTCTAGCCGTCAATGCGGCCAGAATGCCTATGGCTCCATGCAACGAAGCTCCGGCATAGTCGGCTATCAGGTTCAGTGGAACGGCTGGCGGGCCATCATGTTCGCCTATCAACGCCAGAACACCGGCTGCAGATATGTAGTTAATGTCGTGCCCAGGCAACTGCGAGTACGGGCCGTCTTGCCCGTAACCACTGAGAGAACAGTAGATAATGCGGGGATTTATCTCGCTTATCTTCTGGTAATCTATTCCCAGTCGCTTGACCGTCCCTGGTTTGAAGCCCTCGATGATAACGTCGGCTTTTTCTGCCAAGCGGTAGAATATCTTCTGTCCTTCCTCAGAGCGGAGGTTCAGCACCAGACTTTTCTTATTACGATTAAGTGGATTATAAATAGCCTGTCGACGGCCTTCTTCTTCCGACAGCGGTCTCCGGAACGCTGCAGTGCGCCACCCACCGTCTGGAGGGTCATCAATTTTGAGCACCTCAGCCCCCAGGTCACCTAAAATCATGGTGCACAAGTTGCCAGGAGCCAGGCGGGAAAGGTCCAAGACTTTTATACCTTCCAAGGCTAACATAACCCCTACAGCACCCATCCTGCTTTATAAGCTTCCCACCTTATCTCATGCTCAAGAAGCAGTCTGCCAGAGAGCTCGTCAGCATTCCTTGTTGCCAGGAAAACACAGAACCCCGCCCACATCTCCGGCCTCTGCCAAGTGCTAGTATCATAATCCTGGCCCGCCACAAGCAGTGCTCCTTCAGAGGCTGTATAATGCGGTCGGATAGCGTTTATGGATATATTGTATCCCGCTCCCTTGAAATCCTCGGCTAACTCCCACGTTAACCGTTCAACGCCAGCTTTTGCCGCCGCATAAGCTATACCTACCGGTATCTCACGGGTCTGTGCCGCCACTGATGAGACATTAATGATAGAACCGCTATTTTGCTTCATCATATATGGCAAAACCGCCTGGCAACAAAGAAAAGTTCCACGCAGGTCAACGTTCATTATGATATCCCAGCGCTTTATCGGAAACTCCCAGGGGAGAACTCTGTATACCACCCCGGCGCTGTTGACCATAATGTCTACTTTCCCGAACTCTTCTATAGTCCTCTGAATCATGTTCGTAATATCCTCGTCCTTGGTCAGGTCAACCTTCACCGCCAAGGCTCGCCCGCCCGAGTTCTGGATTTCCTCGACTGTCCCATGTATCGTCCCAGGCATCCTGGGATTTTCTACCTCCGTCCGCGCCGCCACCGTCACGGAAGCCCCTGCCCTGGCAAAAGCCATGGCAGTGGATTTTCCTATTCCCCGGCTACCTCCGGTAACGATAGCTACTTTGCCCTCTAACTTCTTCATAAAGTCCGCCTCTCTATCAAATGAGTTTTAGATATTATCTGATAATTCTTCGCTCGCCTGCGTACACATCACTCAGAACACTCTTTTACTTTTTCAACCTAGCTGCGAGCTGTTTGCCGATATGATAGCCCTGGGGGTCAAGCAACCTCGTTATCTGTAATTCTTCGGGAGTGGGAGGCAAGGCTTCGGCTATGTTTGGAGACACTTCCAACTTCCATCCGCAAAGTGCCTTAATATTCTCAATTATCTGTTCAGGCGAACGCCCCTCGTCAGGAAAGTAACTGGTCAAGGAGAAATAGTCGTTTCCATCTATCTTTTCAAAGACCCCGAGGTTGGTCACCAGGCAGGAGACCTTAGCACCGGGAGACGTGATATAATCTACTTTTTCCACCACGCGACCCGGGCTCTGGATGATCACAGCAATCACCTCACTAGCTGCGGAACAGATATCATTGCTTCCCCCCGAGCCTATCAGATGTTTCCCATCAATCCGCGAGGTATTAATATTCCCGTGCTTATCTATCTGGGCCGTGCCCAGCATACCTATGCACTTATTATTAGCCCCCCCCACCAGAATGCCCATCATGGTATCAGCGCCGGTCAGCATTTTACAGGTGGAAAAGTGAATATGACTGACGATGAAAGGTTCTGCCGGTTTGGGAGACAGCCCGTAAAGCCCCATTTCTACTACCATCTCAACATCATGCTTAAGTTCCTGAAGCTTATATTTGGATAACCCGGCCGAAAGGAAGGCCAAGCCGGCTCCGGCGATGACTGTCTTGTGTCCTTTTGTCTTAACCTTCTCTATCAGTTTACGAGAAGCTGCCGCAATAAGAATCTCCAGCTGGTTAAAAGGCCTGTCCTCCTCAACACTGGCACTTAAGCGATTCAGCTCATATTGCCAAGAGTCGGGGTGGGCTCTACCCTTGAGGTACTGTATTTTTTCGGTGCCCAATTTATTCAGGTAAGCATCATGGTCGGGGCAATCTAAAATCCATCCCTTAATCCATTGTTCTAGCTGTTCCGGGTCTTTACTCGCCTTTTGCACCATAGCATAGTAATCATAGTCCTCCAGATATCCCTCAAACTCAGCGAGGCCGGCATTATACATACCACCCGGATGAGCCCCAAAGGGGACTCTTGTGACGGTTTTGACCAGATATCCGGGAATTTTGACAAAGGCTGCATACCGTCTTATGAATTCAGTGGAAACTATCTTCTCTACGGTTACCAGCACCCCGTTTTTACTGCCCAGTGCACCGTAATAGCCATCACCGTAGGGCGGCAAAACGATGGTATTTCCGTACTCATCAGCCGCCCAGCCGTGCACGACGGCTATATCGGGGACAATGGCTTTGACCAGAGCTAATTTCTGGTCGCTGCCAAATGGGTCATCTACTATTTTAACGGTATCTTTATGCTCTTCAGCCATAGTGCTCCCTATAATGGACTTGGTAGGCATATAGGGAAGCCCCATGGCACCTGCCCTTGTTCTTTCGGTAAAGGTGAAAAGTGAACAGTGCTCCAGCTCCGACCCTTCTTCAAGAGCCTTTTGGTAAATTACGCAGGGCGCGGGGTAATAGTACGGATTGGCCAGGAAACTGGTAATTGTTTTTTTAATCAACCCCGTGGCATATAAAGCTAGAAATGGACCACCGACATCCATGCTGAGTACCTCAAACTTGGGGTCCTTTCCGTAATACTGACGGGTAATTTCGTACACAGCGGAATAGGGGCCTCTTACCGTAGTGAACGGGAAATAGATAGACATCCCTGGTTTCAGATGTTTTGAGATGGCCTCTTTCAAACCCACTACTTTACTTTCCCCTTCATTATCAGGCGGGGTAAATACATCGCGAATTATCTTTTCAATCCTTTCTTCCATACCTCAGGTTTTCCTTTCAAATCGTTTGCAATACTCGTCTGGCACTTTGCTGGGGTCCTTGTAGAGGAGAAACTGGCAGGGTTGCTCTCCCAGCTTATCCGGCGGAATCATTACCATCCATGGCACTCCGGACCACCGGATTGACAGGATTTCCTGCAGGGCACAATGGGCACAATAAATGGGGCAATCCTTGCGCCAGTATGTCATTGCCTGAGGTTCTGTGACCTTTGCAAATCCTGCAGGGGGTTCGTATTTATTGTTGAGAATCAGCCGCCCGCCGCTGCCGCAGGGTTCCATCATTATGATGAATTTTTCATCATCCTCTATTATCTTTATGGGCTGAAGGTGCCCCCTCATCCCCCCAGCGGCCAGTTTAAGCCGCCTCTTAGCATCCTGTCCCTCATAGAGCTTGGCTGCTGGCTCAAGCCATGCGCCGACACTGGCATCTAAGGCGTCATAAAGCTCCTTATCTCCATGGTTTTTTCCGATGAATGTCAACAGGGCAGCTATCCAGTCAATCAGAAGGTCATGCATAGCCAGGAATTCACGGTACATCAGGCGAGCGAGTTTTTTCGCCTCTTCCGTGTTGCCGGCGTCTATGGACTGTTCCAGACGGTCTACAGTCCGCATACCTAATTCTTTTAGCTTTTCTTCAGTGAACAGCCTTTCCTGCGCCATATTCACTCCTTCAGAGCACTCCAGCCTCTATCAGCAATCATTGATTATCAGGCTACTTTAGCTCCGCATACTCCACAGAATACAAAGTCATCTGGCAGATTTTTCACTCCGCATTTCGGGCATTTCTTCAGATTAGGCCCCCACAGGAATGTAGAAGTTGCTTTGCCTTCAGCAATTGCCTGTCTTCTCTCTTTATGCCTTGGCGCTCTCTTTTCCTGAAAGGCGGTGAAGCCTTCCAGAGGCTCAGGCGAGGCAGCCTGGAATACGCAGTAATCCCGTCCCGGATGCATGGTATGTGATACCAAATCGAACCATACGTTTATCTGGCTCTTTGTTGCTCTTAGCGCCATAGGGGGCTTATTCAGGATAGATTGGCATAATTTATTTACTTCTGCGTCTAGTTCGTCATAGGGGACTACCTGGTTGTAAATTCCCCATTCAAGGGCTTCTTGAGCGGTAAGCTTTCTATCATTGAGTAACAAATCACGAGCTCGCTTATCACCAACAACAATAGGAAGCAGTTGCGTGTCGTAAAGGGGTACCATCCCAACCGCGGCCTCACCAGCCTGGAATGAAGCGTGGTCAGCCGCTATAGATAAATCACAGTATAAAACCAGCTCAGCCCCCCCGCCAGCAGCTATACCGTTCACCCTGGCAATAACCGGTTTACCTATCCATTTAACGCCAAAGTACAACTGGTGTGACTGCGCGTACATCTGAGCAGCCCCCTCTGCGCTGGAAGTAGTATCAAGCACTACATCAGTATCGAATCCCGGACAAAAGGCCCTCTTCTCAGCCCCGGTTATGACCACTACACCGACTGCCTTATCATCTCTGGCATCCTCCAGAGCCATCACAAGCTCCTTCATCAACGGAAGAGTGAATGAATTGAATCTGTTTGGTCTGTTAATGGTTACGGTTGCTATTAAGTCCTTCTTTTCATAAAGAATGTTTTCGAATCTCTGCGACATAATACCCCTCTTTCTATCGTAATTGGATGCCCCCATCGGGCAAGATTACTCGTTACTCTTTTGCACCGGCTATATTCCTATACTCATTCCACCGCAGACAAAAACAGTCTGCCCGGTGATGTAGTTAGCTTCATCAGATGCCAGGAAAAGTATGGCATGCCCTATGTCTTCAGGCTGTGCCGCCCTCTTTAAAGGCACTGACTCCAAAAACACGTTCCTTATTTTCTCTGGATATTTGCGGACAAGTGGAGTATCAACAAAACCGGGAGCTACTGCATTAGCCGTAATATTGGGTGCCAGCTCCAGTGCAAGTACTCGTGTCAGCCCCACTATGCCTGCCTTGGCCGAGTTGTAGTTTGCCACTCCTACGTTTCCTACGATAGCCGCCGAGGATATGCTTATTATTTTCCCGCTTTTCTGAGCCTTCATGTGAGGCACAACCGCCCGACAGCAATGGAAAACTCCGGTAAGGTCTACGCCTATAACATCATCCCAGTCTTCATCAGTCATCTTATGAATAAACGCATCCTTAGATATACCAGCATTGTTAACAAGAACATCAATTTTCCCAGAAGCAGCTACGGCTTCTTCAATTGCGCGGTTAACCTCATCAGATTTAGCTACATTCGCCTGTATCGCTATAGCCTTATGCCCACCCTTCTCTAACTGAGTCCGTGTCCTCTCCAGCCCTTCTTTATTAACATCCATCAAGACCAGGGCGGCTCCCTCATCACCAAACAAAAGCGCCACCTTCTCCCCTATACCACTTGAAGCACCCGTTATGACAACTACTTTGCCCTCAAATCTATTCTTTGCTCTCATCACTCACTCCCAGTTTTTAAAAGTTCTGATTCCGCCCGGCGCATTACCCGGTAACCTCTTCTTTCCGCAAACTGGCCACCTCATCTGGCGTATAGCCAAAGCGAGCCAGAATCTCATCGGTATTGGCACCAAGAGTAATACCTAAGCTCCGTATTGTCCCCGGGGTATCTGATAGTTTAATGGGGATACCTATTTGCTTCACCGTGCCCAGCTTCGGGTGCTCCACCTCCATCACCATGCGCCTGTGTAGTACCTGGGGGTCTACAAAAGCCTCGTTTAAATAGTTTACCGGCGCAAAGCAGACATTCTCATTCTGCAAAGTATCTTCCCATTCCTGCCGGGTCTTTGTGGCAAAAATCTTCCCAAGCTCGGCAATAGCCCATAGGGCCTCTTTGCTTTCCTGATGAGGCACTAAGTCCTCACGACCTAGCAAACGGCACAGGTTCGCCCAAAGATGCGGTTCGGCACAGGATAAAACTATGTATTCCCCGTCCTTGCACTCATAGACGTTGCACCATGGAGCACCTCCGCTATTATAGGTCTCGCCCCGCCGAGGCACTTTCTCCGTCATAAAATAATACGCACTGTCGTAGGCCAGCAGGGAAACTGCCGTATCCAGATAAGAGATATCAACGAACTGACCTTTGCCGGTCCTCTCCCTTGCCAGGATTGCCAGTAATACACCGATAGCACCATGTAGTCCCGCTCCACCCATATCACCCAAAAAATTGCTCGGCAGACAAGGCTTTCCACCTTTCGGGCCGATGAGGCTCAACAAGCCGGCTATCCCGATAAGGTTATGGTCATGTGCGGGACGCTGAGCATATGGGCCATCAACTCCAAAGGCACTCTCCGCGCAGTAGATAAGCCTGGGATTCAGCTCCTTCAGCGTCTCATAACCTACTCCCAGACGGTCCATTACCCCGGGGCGAAAGCCTTCAATGATTACATCGGCCTCCTTCGCCAGCCTGCGCAAAACCTCTTTGCCCCGCTCTTCCTTCAGGTTTAGGGTTATGCTCTTTTTATTCCGGTCCAGAGGGAAGTGGGCAGCGAATTTTTCACTGGCGGTGTCAACATCAACCGGCTCTCCTCCCTGATATTTGGGGGAAGGCAGAACAGTGCCCGGTGGGTCTATCTTGATTACCTCGGCACCAAAATCCCCGAGGAACATGGCTGAATAAGCCCCCGGATAACGACGAGACAAGTCCAGTACCAAAAGCCCTTCTAATGCTTGCATCATGAACTCCTTGCCTTACTTTTTTTAACCATGCTTCGACACGGATGAACCTGACTTGTATTTCAGACTGCTAGTTCTGTCAATTCGCAAAGCTACTGATGCCAGAGGTTTTTTGAACCTTGCCCGGAGATATAGTTTTTATTATCAGGCATCTTTGCCCTAAACATTATATTTAAAACGCACCTTCTCCGCAATATCGCGCATTGCGTCCTTGAGCCCCCATTTGCACTTAAATCCGACTTCTTGCTCTATGACGGAGGTATCGAAGTTAGAAGCTATTGGCAACTCTCCTTCTTTTAAGAGTGTTATCTTTGCGCCCGGAGATATTTCCTTCGCATATTCGGCCGCCTTGGCAACGGTATAAACGTCACCACCGAGGGTATAAACCCTGGTCGGTGCCCGGGTCACCTTCGAGGCTTCTATAAAGGCATGAGCTGCATCATCAACATAGAGCCAGTTAATATTTGAATTGCCAAAGGGTATCTCGCTCGGCTCTCCGAGAACAGGCTTAACCATAAGGTCATGAACTATACGCGCCCCCAAGCCCTCACGTTTCTCGAGGCCAAACACCACCGTGGGACGAAGCCCGCTCGAATCAACCCCATAGTGCTCAAAATAGGTCTCAGCAAGCTGTTCATTTAGTGACTTGCAGGCAGCATAAAGCATCATAGGTGTGTGGGGAGCATCGTTAGGAATATCACCTTCAGGGTAGAGAGATTCAGCACCGAATACGCTGCCCGTACTGGCCCAGGTAACCTTGGTTAAATTCAATATCCGCGCCGCCTCAAAGACATTGGCTGTTCCCTCGCAGTTTACCCGAACACCCAATTTCGGATTGGCGATACAAGCAGGGGGCAAAAGTGCGGCAAGATGGATTACGTGCATAACATTATTTTCTTTAATCGCTCGAAGTAATTGAGCTAAGTCAAGAACGTCACCTTTCATCAGCTTTATCTTTGACTTCTCCTCATCGTTCAGGATTACATCCAGCGAATTGCCGACGGGATTAAGGTCATAGGCAACCACTCCTTTCTCCCCGTTGTGCAGAAGTTCTCTGATTATATGGGCACCTATAAACCCGGTGGCACCTGTTATCAAATAAGACATCTCTATTCCTCCTAATTAATCGATATTAATGGTGCACCATGCCAGGTGAATCGGAGCAGATTCCCGGTTAGCATAATCTTTGTAACGCCTGGTCAGCTTCTTTAAGTATATCCTGAATAATGTCACTGGCGCTTTTAATGTCTTTTATCATTCCAACTACGGCTCCCCAACTCAGATTGCCGTCAATTAAGTCTCCATCAAGCAGACCAGTCTTAAACCCACCGCCATAAATTGTAGCTACATCAAGAGGGGTAGCTCCCATGGCTGCCATATCAAGGCAGCGCTCCATCAGCGCGTTTCGCTGCGACCTCAAGATGCCAAATACACCAGTGATGGTCACCGTGCCGATATCTGTGGCATCGATGAGGGCTTGCTTTGCTTCGGAGTGAGCCGGGCACTCCTTGCTGGCAATGAAACGTGTCCCCAGATAAGCGCCTTCAGCACCCACAGCCAGAGCCGCCGCCAGCCCCCTCCCATCTGAGATTCCTCCGCCGGCAATTACTGGTATTTTCACTGCATCGACTATCTGAGGGATCAATGAAAAAGTGGGGATTTGGTCAATACCGCTATGTCCTCCTCCATCACAGCCTACAGCTACGATAACATCCACCCCCGCCTTCTCGGACGCCTTGGCGACACCAACGTTGATAGGAACCGCCCGGTGAAGCACTTTTATACCTTCCCGCTTCAGCCTGCCGGTGAAAACTTCAGCATCACCCCCCACCGTAATCACGACAGGTGCCTTTTCCTCGATAATAACCCTTAGGCATTCCTCGCTGAATTCCATGCCCTGCTTGGGATAATCAGGCAACGCTATAATCAGGTTTACAGCGAAAGGCTTCCTGGTAAGGCTTTTGACTTTTTTTATTTGCTGACGCAGGCGCTCACCGTTCTCAGTAATACTAGTGGTCACGGTTTTCGCCCCGGCATTAGGCCCGAGGGTACCTAATCCTCCTGCCTCTGATACCGCCGCCACCATCTCAGCCGAGGTAATCCAGGTCATCGGCGCCTGAATTATAGGATACTCTATGCCCAGCAAATCACAGATTTTGGCCTTCTTCATAGGGGGTATTTTTCTCCTTTATCCTTGATGGAAGCGGGAAGGGTCACGCTCAACCCCGATACGTGTGAAATAATGCTCCGGAATTAGTGCGGGGTCCTTATACACTATCTGGACACAGGGCTTGTCAGGGGAATCAACATTTTCATGGATTCTTATCGGGTAACCCAGCGTTTCGGCAGGCATGAGCTCGAAGAAAAGGCAACAGTGGGCGCAATAATAGGGAACACCGGTCTTACTCCAGGACCACGGGTAACTCTTGACGGTTAAGCCACCCGCCTTGCCCATTTTCCGAAGCCTGCCACCAGAACCGCAGGGGTCAAAGCTCATCACAAATCTATCCGGTCCTTCAACCACACTGAATTCACCAAGGCGCTCGGAGCCGGCGCCATGGGCTCTTTGCAGTTCAGTATATAGTGCCACCATCTCTTCAGGGGTCTGTGAATCAAGGTTAGCAAATAAGAACTCTACAGTTCTCTTTCCCACATGTCTCCAGAGCTTATCAAGGTGCTCTTCTCCAAAATTCTCAACAACGAAAGTCAATTCGGCAGCGGCAAATTCAATAACAGCGTCATGCAAGTTAATCCACTCGGCGTGTCCGTATTCCAGAAGCTCCAGTGCTTCCTCCGCCTTGCCACTCTTGATCAACTGCTCGGTTAGCTTATAGGTTGACTTTCCCAGTTCGGAGACATCATCATCCCAACGTATCTTGCGTCCCAACAATTTTGAGTTGATAAACTTTGCCATTTCACACCTCCCGCCCAGAGTAGCCAAGCACTTAAATAAACTATTTACCAGATTTTATGGGAATGATTATGAGTTGACAAAGGGATGCATAAACCCCGAGGGCATCTCGTAGCCCCATACCATGTGCCATAGCACAACATGCGGGTCTGGTTTTGCACCAGCACAAGCTACATTACACCATATTTCATAGCGTATCATTTTTCACAGGCTGGTTGTAAATTCCGGCAGATCAGCCTCCGTGGTAATAGCCCCATCCACTAAGGCATCAGAGATTTCATCGTCTGACATCCCCAGTAATTCTTTGAATACGTATTCATTGTGCTCACCCAATGCTGGGCCAGCAAAACGCGTATCCGGTGCCTTGGATAACTGAAACCCTAGGCCTCTATAGTTATGCTCTCCAATCACACCATGCTTACGCAGTTGGAAAAACTCGCGGTGCTTTATTTGCGGGTCGTTGAAAACATCAGCCACGTTTTCGGCCACAGAGGCGGCAATCCCGGCATCCTGCATCATTGTCTCTACCCGCTCAGCAGTATGATTTGCACTCCAGCCGCTGATTATCTTATCTAATTCATCTTCGTTATCTTTCCTGGCATCGAAGGTGGCAAACCTTGAATCAGTGAGCAATTCCGGCTTTCCAATAACCTGGCACAAGCTTTCCCATTCATCATCGGTGAAAACAGTTATAGCGCACCATCTGTCATCGCCATGACAGGGATATGCATTATGCGGCACGGCAAAGGTAACCTTGTTGCCATTCCTCTGCATAATATTACCGTTCACCGTGTAATCCAGAATCGGGGTGGTCAGGAAAGTGGTGGACACTTCTCGCTGCGAAAGGTCAAGGTACTGTCCCTTGCCGGTGCGCCGCTTATACTCTAACGCTGCCAGGACAGCCACAGCATTGCACCGGGGTGCGACGAAATCAGTATAGGCCGATTGGGTAGGTGCCGGCTCACGGTCAGGATAGCCGGTAATATACGTAAATCCATCTATAGCCGATGCGTGATAACCATACCCGGCAAACCTGGCCAGGGGGCCGGTTTGGCCCATCTGACTGCTGCTCATGTAGATAATATCAGGCCGCACCTTGCGCA
>CAYFFA010000008.1:0-12507 GCA_964342375.1 uncultured Dehalococcoidales bacterium
CCGTATGCGTATAAGGGATAAGAGCGGTCGATAAGGATTTTGGCTTGCGCTGGGGCATTGAAGAAATACACCGGCATCCCCCATATCATTCCATCAGCATCCAGAAGTTTAATATAAAGCTCCTGCACGTCATCTTTTATATGGCACTTGCCTGTCTTTGTGCAGGAATAGCATCCATCGCATGGTTTTATATCTTTATCCTGGATAGTAAATAACTCGGTCTCGGCGCTGGTCTCCCTGACGCTGGTCAGGGCTTTCTCCATGAGAATCTCGGTATTCCCCCCCCCTTACGGGGACTACAAAGGATGCCTAAAACCTTCACTTCACTCCTTCCTTCGTTGGGATGATAACTTTATACAATTATACTCCTATCGAGTCGAGATGTTTTTCAAACAGGAGTATAAGATGCGTGACCTTTCCGGTTAAGCAAGGAGCGCCGACTACTGCTCCACCACTATTCCCTTTCCCCTCTCAAATGGCCACATAACCTTTGATGTTTTGGACAGCCGGTCCCGGTTCGAAATAACTCTAGGCGGCATTCTCCTTGGTCTTTCCCTCCACAGAAATATCATGATAGCACGCTTCGCTTTTCCACGGACATGTATATTGCCTGGCTCCTTTATCAAAATACTCCCATTTCACATTTGTCGCTTTCGGCGAGCATCACCCCGTTCCAAACCGCTTTAGCCATTTTCCTCCTTATCTAGTACATAACCATTTCTATGAAAGGTCGGGGTTAAACCATCATTTAGCGTACAGTTCCGTCTCAGGATGGAAAGCATACTAGGCAAACCAGAAGTCACCTTCCTTTACGATTTCCCCACCGCTCTCTTTATTCGTTATTCTCGCGATGCCCGAATCCTCTCTTTCCACTACTATCCTTACTCCGCCTACGGTATCCTCAATTGCGTTCAGTTCTTTCAAGTCATCCTCTTGATATGCTTTATAAACCCCATTCACCTCGATGCCAATACAAAAAAACAAGAACTGCAGGACATTTTCCACAAAACCCACGACTGGATTATAGAATCCAACACCCGCTGGCCAAAAGGACAAAAGGCACACTTTACCAAGAAAAAGCAATGAGCAGTGTGTAAAATCGAGAATAAATGGCTGGTAGCAGACGGCTTGTTTTAGCGAATGCTATTGACAGTAGTTGTCCCAGCTATTCTTCTTTGCCCCAGTTTTGCATTACTTCCTTGAGGCGCTGGGTAAGCTTGGGATTGGCACGTAATCGTTCAATGAAGACAGGACAGCCCTCCAGCAATGAGTTATGGGCAGCAAGTGCCATACTGGATAAGAGGTTCTGTATACCAGTGCCATCCTGCTGCGAGATACCCATTCCCGGCGCCGATGTCTCTAGCTGCCGTCGGATATCTTCAGCGGTGAACTTCATCGGTCCCACACAAGGCTTATACCACGGGCATTCCTTGCACTGGACCACCGCATAGGCTTCATCTAAAACATCACTCATCTATCCTCCCATGAATCGTCTAAGAGTACCTTCCCATGGCAATTATACCAACTATTACACCTGTGCGCTGGCTTCTTTGGCGGCAGCTTTAAGCCTTGACGGGCAAACGTAACCCTCTCACTGAAACAGTATATTCGATAAGAGTAGGCGGAATCAAATTTTTGTACTCGTTCATATGAGCGGCCACACGTGGTTTCCTTTCTGGTCATTGCCGCGCCCTTCTTGGGAAGGGCGCGGCAATCTCATGCAAGAGACTACCGGGACTGCTTCGTCGCTTATGCTCCTCGTAGTGACAGAATACTTTGAGATGCCAACCGTCCTGCCTGAATAAGAGCAGTCATACTTTCACGTATAACTATTGTCTGCGGGCGCTACCTCTGCTATGCTTGACGTTATGAGACGGATAGCCGGCGAATATACCGGAGCCGAATGGTTTCGCCGGGTAGATTATGTTAAGATTGCTGTACTCGGCTTCGCTATATCTGCCCTCTGGAATAGCATACACGGCATACTCCTGCCGCTGCGCGTACTCGATTTTACGGATGGGGCGGAAAAGTTTCTCTGGATGGCCCTTCTTACCCTAAGCGGGTATCTTCTGGCAATGGTAGTCCAGCCCATAGCCGGAGCAATTAGTGACCGTTCCGGTTTCAGTTGGGGACGCCGGCGACCCTTTATTCTTATCGGCGCTCTCTTGGCGATAATCTTTATCTTCGGTATGGGCTTTGCCGGAAGTCTTATTACCGTTTTCGTCTTTTATTGCCTGCTACAGGTCGGCAGCAACACAGCGCAGAGTCCGTGGCAGGGTCTCATTCCCGACTTGGTTCCCAAAGAAAAGAGGGGGCTGGCTTCGGGGGTAAAAGCTTTACTTGAGATAGTGGGCGGCTTCGCCTTGATTAAGCTGGTAGGCGATCTTATGAGTGAGCGTTATGCTGGTGAAGAGGGTACCCAGCTATGGTTAGCTTTAGGAGCACTGGCTGTTGTCATGCTGGCAGCGATGATAGTTACCATCATGACCGTCAGAGAACGGCCCGGGGCGGGTGGCTTTCAACTGCCATCACTATCCACTCTGCACAAAAGTTTCAGGATTGATATCAAGGCACAGCCTAATTTTATCCCGTTCCTGGTATCCCGCTTTCTCTTCCTCACGCCCTTGATTGTAGTGCGGAATTACGGTTTATTTTTCTTTAAAGATGTCGCCGGCATTCCTGACCCAGAGACAAAAATGGCTGACCTTATCTTAGTGGTTGGTATTTTCATACTGGCTGCAGTTTATCCTACAGGACGTTTGTCAGATAGGGTAGGCCGCCGACCAGTGTCAGTTGCCTCTGGATTTATTGGTGCTTTAGGCATCATATCCCTATTTTTTTTTCATAACCATGCATTCATAATACTTGCCGGTGGCCTTCTGGGAATCTCTTATGGAGCTTTTCTCAGCGCTAACTGGGCTCTGGCTACAGATTTGGTGGCCGGGGGTGAGGAGGCTCGATACCTTGGCCTGACCAATCTGGCTACGGCTGGAAGCGGTGCACTGGTAGCTCTCATGGGGCTGATGCTTTATTTGCTTGAGGTGGATATCCCCGGCCTGGGCTACAAGGTTATGCTCATGGCTTGTTCTGCCTTTTTTATTATTAGCTCACTACTATTATTAAGGCTGAAGGTCAGGTAGCATAGCCTCCCACCACGGAACACCTAACGAGGCAATACCTATGTAGAGTATGATTCTGCCTAGCCAGCAGGCAAGTAAGAATTTCCAGAGGGGCAAGTGGAGGGCACCAGCCGCTATGCCAGCCAGCTAAAAAAAGACCGGCACGACTGAGAGGGCAAAGATAGCCAAAACTCTCCATTTTTACCAAACGCTCCAGCCGGACATACGTCTCCCGCCTCAGAACAATTGCACGGCCGCTATAACCGGCCATGCAGCCAGTTATCTCGCCGATAGCTGCCCCTGCCCCCCCCGGCCAGCCCAACCAAAGGGGCTGACGGCAAAGCAGCGCCAAGCGCGGCAATTATCAGAAAATTGCCTGCGGGTAAAATGACGATGGCATTCAGGATAAGACTGATAAGGAAAGCACCCAGATAACCATAAGCCTTTAGTTCCTCGACTCTGTCCGGGTAGTTTCTGTAAAAGTAGAGAGCGCCAATTATAATGGCTATGACGAGAAGCAGAGTTAATACAGGAACAAAGCTACTCTTTAATCCTTATCCTTCTTTTACCCCGGCCGGCTTGTCTTATTTAACAACCTTACTCATTTCTGTCCCTTGAGTATTGTAGCACATTATAAAGGCCAAGAGAGGCTTCGCCCTCCTTAACATAACTCACTCTCCTGCCAGAGAGAGTACAGAGGGGGTGAACTCAATAAACAACGTGAGTATAATGTTGTCAGCCGGCTGTATCCCTGCTATACTTTAATGGTATGCCCCCATCGTCTAGAGGCCTAGGACAGCAGCCTTTCAAGCTGCCGACACGGATTCGAATTCCGTTGGGGGCACCAATTATTACCCCGCCTCAGAATTGCTCTTTCAGCTTTTGGTAGGTTTCGGCCAGAGCCTGGGAAATTATCTTCACATCACCTATCACCGGCATGAAGTTAGTATCACCATGCCACCGCGGCACAATGTGGGTGTGAACATGCTCTTCTATGCCGGCACCAGCCGCCTTCCCCATGTTTATCCCTATATTAAAGCCGCCGGGATTGAACACCTTTCTCAGAACCTTGAGGCTCCGGGTGACTATCTGCCAGTACTCGCGAAGCTCTTCATTGTTTAGCTCTTCCAGATTGGCTATGTGCCGGTAGGGAGCTATCATCAGGTGACCGGTGTTGTATGGGTAGAGGTTCATCATGATGAAGTTTTTATCTCCCCGGTACAGAATATAGTTCTGAGCGCCATTATTTTCTTTGGGCTTATCACATAAAATACAACCCTTTGGTTTCTCCATCTCAATATATTCTATACGCCACGGTGCCCAAATTTGCTCCATTTTGCTCCCCTCATCAGTTGCTTGATGCCATTCTAACTGGCTGTGCCTCAGACGTCAACGAGATTGTAAAAACCATCGCTATACCCTATAGTTAAATCAGACATGGCAAATGAGAGCCCATCGGGCGAGACCATAACCTTTCTGGGCACGGCTGGTGCCAGGATGGCAGTTGCCAACCAGATACTGGCATCAGGCGGTCTGTGGCTGAACTTAAATGGCACTGAAATACTCATTGATCCCGGTCCAGGCTGTATCGTTCAGTCCACCAAAAGAAAACTCAGAGCTGAGAAACTCAGCGCTATTATCCTGTCGCACCGTCACTTGGACCATTCGGCGGATGTCAACATTATGGTCGAGGCGATGACCCAGGGTGGCTTTAAACCTCACGGCCGGCTATTTGCTCCAGCTGATGCCTTGGAGACTGAGCCGGTTATTTTCTCCTATTTGAGAAACTATCTTGAGGGTGTTGAGGTATTGCAGGAGGGTAAGTCCTATTCCATAGGTGATATCTCCTTCGCCACCCCAATTCGGCATATACACCCCGTCGAAACCTATGGCATGCTCTTCAGAGCTGCCGAGCATACGTTCTCCTACATCGCTGATAGCCGTTATTTTGATGGCTTATGCAGCAGCTATAGTGCTGAGCTGCTGATTATAAACGTAGTCTTTATCGAGCCTGAATTTCCCGTTGACCATTTATCGGTGCCTGATATCAAGCACATCATCGCCGAATTAAAACCCAAGGTAGCCATTTTGACCCACTTCGGTATGACTATGTGGCAGGCAAAACCATGGGAGATAGCTCAGAGGCTATCTCAGGAAATTGGAGTTAGGGTGCTCGCCGCCAGTGATGGTATGAGGTTTGAACTGTCACAACTGAATAATACCTGAAATCAGATGGCATTTGGCTCGGCCAGCCTGCAGCTATAGAATAATAAATTACTTAAAACAAACGATTAGAGAAGAGGATTATGTCCAGGCTGAAATCGGTTCATATTCACCTTGCGGAACAGTAAGAATGATTTGGAAGACAGAAAGTAGAAGAATGGGTAGAACAAATAGCAAATTAGTCAGATGCGCGGGTTCTTTTAATATAAATATAGTTATTTAACTAATAACTTCGAAGTAAATAAGAATTAAACAGTCAAGAACGACTGAAAGTAGTGCGAAGCCAATATTATTGACGGCTGGAATAGTCGGATAATTAGAAACAGGGGGAGCTATTCAGCTTCCCCTTTATTTTAAGTAGGGCAAGTAACCTTAAATTGACTTTATCGGTGGGCAACTGTTAACATAAAATCGAGAGGATAAAGATGAGCATCAGGCAGGAGATACCTAGGCTTGCGCTATTTCCATCCACTGTTGAGGTGAATGAGAGAGGTCACCTCGTAGTTGGCGGTTATGATACCGTGGAGCTTGCCGCTGAGTTTGGCACGCCGTTATACCTCTTCGATGAATCGGGCCTGCGCCAGAAGTGCGCTGAGTTCAAGGAGGAGTTTGGTCAGCGTTATGCTGATACCGCAGTTATTTATGCCGGTAAAGCCTTTCTAAATATGGCTATGGCGCTCATATTGAAGGAAGAGGGGGTGGGGCTGGATGTGGTCTCGGCCGGGGAGCTCGGCATTGCCCGTTCGGTTGATTTTCCCGCGGACAGGGTCTATTTCCACGGCAATAATAAGTCGGCCGAGGAGCTCAGGCTGGCTCTGGAGTGGCATATTGGCCGCATAGTGGTGGACAATTTTCATGAGCTAACTATGTTAAGCGAGATAGCCGGGGAGCAAGGCCGTGTTCCCGATATACTGCTCCGGCTGACTCCCGGCATAGATCCCCATACTCATAAGCACATCACTACCGGCATTGTTGATAGCAAGTTTGGTTTTCCCTTAGTTAGTGTGGATGAGGTGGCGGCTCAAGCCATGTCAAATCCTGACCTGAATCTGGTTGGTCTGCACTTTCATCTGGGTTCTCTTATTCATGAACCTGAGCCATACCGGCGGGCTATCGGGGTTGTGCTCGACTTGGCGGCTGAGATGAAGCAGAAATACGGTTTTGAGCTCAGGGAGCTGAATATCGGTGGAGGGTTTGCCGTTCAGTATACCGTGGATTCTCCGGCGCCTCCCGTTTCCGCCTATGCCGAGGTGATTGCGACCGAGATTACCGACAAGTGCCGTGAAGTGGGATTGGCATTGCCGAGGCTTGTCATTGAGCCGGGAAGGGCAATTGTGGGGCAGGCCGGGGTGGCACTGTATACGGTGGGGGTGGTGAAGGATATATTCGGTGTCAGACGCTATGTATCGGTGGACGGGGGCATGGCTGATAATATTCGCCCTGCCCTTTATGGGGCCGAATATGAGGCATTGGTGGCTAATAAGGTATTGGAGAAGGAAACAGAGAAGGTCACTATCGCCGGCAAGTTTTGCGAGTCCGGCGACATACTGGTCAAGGATATCGGGTTGCCCCCGGTTTCAGGCGGTGATATTATAGCCATACCCGATTGTGGTGCTTATTGTTTGCCTATGGCAAGCAACTATAACGTTTCATTCAAGCCGGCCGTTGTTCTGATCAAGGAAGGTAAAGCACGCCTTGTTCGGCGGCGGGAGACCCTTGACGATATAATCGGGGGTGAGTTGGTTTAGGATGTGGCAGGTAGTTGGACATAACAGGGCGTTATCCTTACTCCGGCGCAGCCTGGAGCAAGGGGCTCAGGCTCATGCCTATCTTTTTGTTGGTCCGCCTCATGTGGGTAAAATGACTCTGGCAGTAAACTTGGCGCAGGCATTAAACTGTGAGGCAGACGAACCGCCCTGCGGCGAGTGCAACTCGTGTCAAAAAATAGCTTCAGCCAAGCATGCTGATGTCCAGATTATAGGTTTGGTCTCCAGCGGTGATTCAGATGGAGCTAAGCTCCGGACTGAAATTGGTATCGACCAGATTAGATATGTGCAGTCCTCAGCCAGCTTGCCGCCCTTTGAGGGTAGATGCAAAGTATTCATCATTGATGGGGCTGAGCTCATGTCAAATGAAGCTGCTAACTGCCTGCTCAAGACCTTAGAAGAACCAGAGGGCAGGATAATCTTCGTATTGCTGACTGCCGACGAGAGACCCCTGCCGGCGACGGTGATTTCTCGTTGCCAGCGATTGGAGTTACCTCCCTTGAAAACTGCTGAGGTAGAGGCTGCCCTCGATAGCCGTTGGAGTGTTGAACCAAAAAAGGCTAGGCTTCTGGCCAGGCTTTGCCATGGCTACCTGGGCTGGGCAGTATCGGCTGCGTCTGAGGATAGTTTGCTTCAGCAGCGTGCCGAGAGGCTGGATAAATTACTCGATGTTCTCAGTGCTGATAATGAAGCGCGTTTTGCTTACGCTGCCCAGTTGGCGGCTCAGTTCGGCCAAAATCGGAAGTCGGTTCATGATGTACTGGATTTGTGGATTGACTGGTGGCGTGATTTGCTATTGGTTAAAGCAGGCTGTGCGGATGCCATCACCGATGGTGATCATGAAGATATGCTTATTGAACAGGCCGGGGCTTATAGCCTGGCTGAAATAAGGACGGTTATTGACGGTCTCCAGGCGGCCGGTGAACAACTCAGGCAGAATGCCAACCCGCGGCTGGTGTTGGAGGTGTTCATGCTTACTATACCTAGGAAGGAGGTTCGGGGTGAGGGAGACCTCACTGCTCGTTTTTCAGTGAAGTATGGTTGAAATTATTGGTGTACGTTTCAGGCGAGCCGGTAGGGTGTATTACTTTGACCCGGCAGGTATTGACCTTGAGGCAAATGACTACGTGGTGGTCAAGACAGCCCGTGGTCTGGAGATGGGGCAGGTAGTTATTGCTCCTGAGCAAGTATTGACTAATGAGGTGAGGGAGCCTCTGAAGCCGATAGTGCGTAAGGCAGAACCCGAAGATGTCGAATGCGCCCAGGAATTTGAGGCGAAGGAGATGGAGGCTTTAAAGGAGTGTGGCGAGTTGATTATCAAGCTGGGTCTGCGCATGAAACTGCTATCGGCCAAATATAATCTTGATGGTACTCGCCTTACCTTTCTCTTCAGTGCTACTGATAGGGTTGATTTCCGTGACTTGGTTCGGGATTTGAATAGTCGTTTTAAGACACGGGTGGAGCTGCGGCAGATAGGGCCCAGGGATGAAGCCAAACTGGTAGGCGGCTTTGGCCGATGCGGTCGTTCTTTGTGTTGCGGGACTTTCTTAGACGAGTTTGCGCCGGTTTCTGTTAAAATGGCCAAAGAGCAGGACTTGCCTCTTAGCCCGATGAAGATATCCGGGGTATGTGGTCGCTTGCTATGCTGCTTGGTCTACGAGAATGAACAGTATAAAGACATGAGGGCTGAAATGCCCAAAAAGGGCCAGCGGGTATCTACATCTATGGGGAAAGCCACTGTGGTTGGGGGTAACCCCTTGCAGGAAACGGTATTGGTTTTACTGGAGAGCCAGACCACTGTGGAAGTGCCTCTTAGTGAGGTTCAGGTTGTAGCTCCTTAGCTGTATTGGGGGAGGTATTTTTGCCATTCACTGCGGGTTTCTAGGTAGCGGTAGGGGATATAAAACGGGATATTATTGTGTGGTGGGGAGGGACGGCTAAGCAGTCTCATTCCCGCCTGTTCAGGAGTTTTACCGGCTTTGTGTCGATTGCAATGTACACAGGCACTGACTACATTTCCCCAGGTATGTTCGCCGCCCCGGTACCGTGGGGTGACGTGGTCTAAGGTAAGCTGATAGGTTTTCTTGCCACAATACTGGCAGGTGTAGCGGTCCCGGTTAAAAATCTCTAGGCGTGTTATCTTCCTCTGTGTTCGAGGGCGCTTAATCATATGGGCTATTCGGATTACCGAAGGTATGGAGAAAAATTGATTGGCTGAATGGATAAATCCTGAGCCGTTCTCTAGCATCTCTGCCTTGTCATGATGGATTAATATTACTGCTCGCCGAACACGACATATATTGAGCGGCTCGTGGTTCTGATTGAGGACTAAAACGGGAAGATTTATCATCTAAGCTTCTCTCTATAAGAACTGGCTTATTCTAACAAACAAACTTCAGGCTGCGCAAGTTTTGGACTATTTATTAGCCTCGTCCTCTTCGATGAATGACATTGGCCTGAGGATTTGAAGCGGCCCTAGTGTTCTTTCTTGGCACGGCGATACGTTCTGGTTTTGGGAGTGGGTGGTAAATCACCCCTGTAGTCAGGTGCAGTGATAGTGAAGAATACGCTGAGCTTGTGGTATATCAGACGGGAGCTAATGGGGCTATCAATCTCATCTGTTGTATAACGGGTAGTAATTACCGTCGACAGCCGGGCGTTATAGCGATAGTTGATAACTTGATAAAGTTTTTCCTGTGCCCAGAGTGTGGTTGACTGTTCACCGAAGTCATCCAGTATCAGCAGGGGAGTGCTTTTTACCTCCTCAAAGAGTTGGTCATAGGATACCTTGCTTTCTGGACTGAAGGTGGAGCGCAAATGGTCGAGGAAGTCAGGTACTACTACTAACTTAACTGGTTTGTTGCCCTGAAGGCGGTAATTGGCGATGGCTGCTGCCAGATGCGTCTTACCGCAGCCGGTAACACCCTGAAATACTAACCAGCCGTCTGGTGATTTGGCGTAGTCAAGGGCTAAATCGAACGCTTCCTTGAGGTTCTCGCGCTGGTCTGGTGGCAGGTTAACCCGTTGCCAGTCAAAGTTTTCGAAGGTCATGCTTTTCAATAGCTCAAAATCCAGTCCACTGGATTGCTGCAAACGGCGTTGATGCTCTTTAGTCAATTCTTCTCTGGCGCAGCGGCAGGCAATGACCTGACTGAAATCCGGTTCCCCTGAAGGCAGACGAGGGTGAATAAATCCTGCCCCCTCGCAGATAGGACATATTGAATGTGAGGAAGGCTCTTCCGGTTCTTCAGCGCCTGATGATGTGCCCATATTTTTGCTTGACGTATTTATCCTTGTCAGAATCTCGCCGATGTGTTCCATCGCTCTTACCTTCTGCTGTCCAGCGCTCTAAAATTGCTGAGATATATTCCCAGCTTCTTTTGTTGCGGAGGGCTGCTTCTTTGATAGCCGCATTTATCCACGTTTTGGGATAGATCTTTTCTGCCTCACGCAGCTCATCGGCAACCATTGGGGTTAGCATGCCAATGTTCTCCTCAAAATCGGTGAATATGTCGGGCTGCTCTTCGGTCTCAATATAGGCTTGTTCTTTAACCTTTAGTCCGCTCAAGCTGAGTTCACCATTCTGAATTTTGGCCACGGTTTGTCTATCTTGCTCGGTATTGAGGAAATAAACATCCTCGGATACTCCGTCTCTATCTAACGCTAGGTGAAGGGCGGTTCCCCGCCGGGCGGCCATCTCCAGGGCGTCGCGCAGTGCCTCATCAGGGGATTTTGCTGTCTCCTTCAGGCTGCTCATCAGGCTTTTATTGCCTGAAAGCTCTAGGCGGGTGGTGAAACGCGGGTAGCCTCGTTTGCGGTATAGCGTCTCAAAAATGTGGAGGGTTGTCTTCAACTCGGCAATATCGTTGATTTGTGGCAGCAGTGTGTTGAAGAAATAATTAGGGATGGAGGTAAATTGCATTCTGGCTGGGAAACCGGCGAACTGCTTCATAATAAGCTTGGCTCTTCAGTTGTAATATTTTCAAACTTAGCCAGGGTGTGTCTGAAACGTAGTTTTATTTGCCCTACGGGCCCATTGCGGTGCTTGGCAATTATAATATCAGCTATACCTTCCGGGTATTCCTGGTCTGGGTGGTCTTTTCCCCATGCGTCTTTGTCATAGTAATATTCATCCCGGTAAATAAACATAACGATATCGGCATCCTGCTCGATGCTGCCGCTTTCACGCAGGTCGGAGAGTTGGGGTTTATGTGACGCCCGCCACTCTACGGCTCTGCTGAGCTGTGATACGGCTATTACCGGCACCTCGAGCTCACGGGCTAACGCTTTCAGGGAGCGAGAGATGAGGCTAATCTCCTGGACCCGGTTTTCTGTCCTTCCATCCCCCTGCATCAGTTGTAAGTAATCAATAATTATCAGGTCGATACCACGCTCGCGGTGAAGTCTGCGGGCTTTGCTTCGCATCTCTATTACCCGGAGTTGGGAGGTGTCATCAACATAGAGTGGTGCTTCGGAAAGGATGCCAGTAGCATCCATAATCCTTTTTTCTTCCCCTTCGGTGAGGTGTTGTCCGAGGCGAACCCGTCTCAGGTCGACTCCGGATTCACTGGATAGGAGACGTAGCACCACTGCTTCCTGTGCCATCTCTAGGCTGAATAGAGCCACGCAGGCTCCTTGTTCAGCGGCTGCATTTCTGGCAATATTAAGGGCTAAACTGGTTTTGCCTAGGCTGGGTCTTCCGGCGATGATAATCAGGTCTGAGGGTTGAAATCCGCCAAGGAATTCATCCAGTCCGGTAAAGCCGGAGATGGCGTGAGGGGCTGAGCCGTGAGCGGGGTCTTCGGCGCCTGTGCCGGGGGGAGCCTCAAAATATTTGTCCAGTACCTGGCGGATATGGACGAAGTCACGGGGGCTTTGCCCATGGCGCAATCTGAAGAGAACGTCCTCGGCTCGGTTGAGGCTGGTCTCAACATCGGGATCGGCATTATAACCAATAGCCGCAATCTGGTCGGCGGCTTTAATCAGGTTGCGCATTAAGGATAGGCGATAAACAATTTGAGCGTAGTGCTCAATGTCAAGTGAGGTGGGGCATATAGATATCAGATGGCTTAGATAGGCAGCACCACCGCTTTCCTCCAGTTTTCCCTGCCGGTCTAACTCCTGAGCTACTGTTATTTGGTTTATAGCCTCGCCGCGCTGGTAAATTGATAAACATGCTCCATATATCCAGAGGTTTCGTTCACTATAAAAGTCTGACTGCTGGAGAAAAGTAGCGATTTTATAGATTGCCTGGCCGTCTATCAGCAAGGAGCCGATTACTGCTTCATCAGCATCAATGTCATGTGGCGGCAGTTTTTCACTATTCGCCATGATTCGCTTCCTCTTCTACGACGGCACCCTTACCCGTCTTCTTTGTAGCGGTACTCTTGCCTTTCTTC
>CAYFFA010000008.1:12607-25872 GCA_964342375.1 uncultured Dehalococcoidales bacterium
TCTGCGACGGCACCCTTACCCGTCTTCTTTGTAGCGGTACTCTTGCCTTTCTTCTCTGCGACGGCACCCTTACCCGTCTTCTTTGTAGCGGTACTCTTGCCTTTCTTCTTCGTGACAGCGCCTTCCTCTGTTTCCTTTTCTGCGACAGTAATCATTATTTTGGGCGTTATATCCTTGGCCAGTCTAATGATTACCTCGTAGCTGCCGAGTTGGCGGATGGGTTTATCTAGCTCTATCTTTCTTTTGTCAATAGCTAGCCCAGTGGCGGTTTGCAGCCCGTCAGCAATATCGGCAGATGTGATTGACCCATAGAGGCGGTCTTTAGCTCCGGTTTGAGCTTCTATGGTAACTTCCTTACCGTCTAGCTGATTGGCTAGCTCAACTAATTCGGCTTCCGTCCGTTCCTGGAGGCGGGCTTTTATTTCTAGTTCTATTTTTGCACTGCTAATAGCCGCAGGGGTAGCTAATGTGGCTAGCTTTTGGGGTATGAGATAGTTTCTGCCATAGCCATTGGCTACTTCCTTTATATCACCGGATCTAGCTACATTGGGTACATCTTGAAGGAAAACTACTTTCACCAGTTTTTCACCTCTTAATCTAAATTATAACTTTACCCATCGCTTAAGTAAATGCCAGATTATCCATTTATCCGCCTTTGGCGGGATTTAGCTGCTTTACCTCTTTAGTTGGCGACCCAATTTTCTTAATTTCCCTTGATTAAGCGGACTCATCTTATTCGCTGATGAACCTTCTGGCGTAGATTGCCGCTGTAGCTCCATCTCCGGCGGCGGTTATTGCTTGCCGGACTGAGTCATGGCGTATATCGCCGGCGCCGAAGACGCCGGGTATCTTGGTTTCCATCCTCTCATTGGTGATGATGTGGCTGGTGGGGTCCAGAGGTAAAATGTCATTCAGGTAGTCAACGTTGGGTCTAAGTCCAACAGATATAAACACCCCTCCTACTTCAAGGGCGGATTTTTCTCCGGTTATCACGTTTCTGAGCTTGATTCTTTTGACCAAATCCTCCCCCTCAATTTCCTCAACGACGCTATTCCAGATGAATTCGATTTTGGGTTCTGAGAAGGCTTTTTCCTGTAAGACCCGGCTGGCCCGAAGCTGGTCTCGGCGATGTATCACCACTACCTTGGAGGCAAACTTGGTGAGGTGGATAGCTTCAGTAATGGCGGCATTGCTACCGCCGACAACGGCTACCCGTAGTTCTCTGAAGAAGGCGGCATCGCAGGTAGCACAGTAGGATACCCCCGTGCCGGTAAAGTTATCTTCCCCGGGAATGCCCAGCTTCTGTCGTTCTGAGCCGCCGGTGATTAACACCACTTTGGCGGTGAAGTCGCCCTCGGTGGTCTTTACCACTTTTTGCTCCCCTTGGAGATCCAGTGCAGTAGCTTCGGCAAGCATGGTGTTTAGCCCGTATTTTGTTGCCTGCTGGTGCATTAATTGTGCTAGTTCATAGCCGGAGATGCCTTCGGGGAAGCCTGGGTAGTTATCTACCAGCTCAGCGTTTACTATCTGACCTCCTATCAACCCCATTTCTATAAGCAGGGTATTCAGTCTATCTCTGGCAGAGTAAAGTCCGGCGGTGAGTCCGGCCGGACCGCCACCAACAATAACTACGTCATAATCTGTATTATTTGTCAATTTGGCCCCTCATTTTTGTTTGATTTCTATTTCGGCATCAACGGCATCCAGCAACGGGTGAATATCAAATTGCCCTGAGATTCTAAGCTGACCATTGATGACCAGCAGTGGTAAAAGCAGGTTTTCATTGCTGGTTGTCAGTTTGAGTTCCAGGATACGGCGGTCGCTTCCGGGTTCGGATAGGTCAAGGTATTCCGATTCTATCCTGTCGCTGAACCGCTCTTTGATTCGCTGATTTATCAAGGAGATGGCTTCCGTCGAAGACCAATCTATCCCGCAGTCGGCATCACACCCCCCGCTCTTGCTCTTACTATCGTAGACAACGGTAACTTGAATAGCCGGCTTAACCATGGCGAGTAGCCTCCAGGCTTTTCTTCGGTTTTACTTCACTTTCCTTGCTGAAATCCCATTTTTATCTTGTCGGCTGTTTTTGCATTGGCAATCAAATCAACGATGGTCATGGCTAAAGCCTTGGCGCCATCGATGAGACCCCGGATAGCCGTCTCTGAGGCAGCCGCCGTGACGAACTGGGGAGAATGTATCATCACTTCCGGCGGGGCTATGGCTACCATTGCGTGAATGCTGGGCACCAGCTGGCTCACATTGCCCATATCGGTGCTGCCAAAGGACTTGCTGGTGTCATGGAGTTGCATCTTACGCCCTAGAGACTGCATGTTCCGACTAAATAGCCGGGCCAAGGTAGGATTGTTACGCATGGCGGCGTACTGCACATTCCCCCATCTATATTCCAGGCGTGCTCCAGCGGCTGTGGCGGCACCGATAAAGCAATTCAGGGCTTTCTCTTTTAGTTCGTCGAGGTAGATATCATCCTCGGCGCGGACGATAAAATTCCCCGCGCTGTGTTCCGGGACAACGTTGGCGGCTTGTCCGCCGTCGGTGATAATGCCGTGAATGCGTGCCTTATCCTTGATGTGCTGCCTGAGGGAGTTAATGGCGGTGAAGGACTGGAGCATTGCTTCCAGGGCGTTGATGCCGGCTTCTGGCTGGGCTGCAGCGTGAGCTGCCCTACCGAAGAACGCAACATCTAGGGTTATGCAGGCAAGGGCCTGAGTGGTAGCAGAATTATGTACCGCAGGATGTACCATCATTGCCATATCGATATTATGGAAGCCTCCCCTTTCGGCTATTAGTGCCTTGCCTCCGTATAATTCTTCGGCCGGTGTGCCAATAATAAGCACGCTTCCCCCAAAGTGGTCAATGGCCGGTATGGAAGCTATTCCAGCGCCAGCGGCACAGGCGGCTATCAGGTTATGACCACAGGCATGACCAAGACCGGGTAAGGCATCATACTCTGCCAGAATAGCGATAGCCGGTTTCCCCTGTCCATAGCTTCCTCTGAAAGCGGTTGATAGCTCACAGATGCCCCGTTCCACAGAGAAACCATTTTCCTCTAAATACTGGGTTAACCAGGTGGCTGCCTTGAACTCTTGAAAGCCAGGCTCAGGGTTGGAATGGATTTTCAGGCTCAACTCGCTGAGCTGCTGTCGGCGAGAGTCTATTCCACCCGTGACCATGGCTTTTAGTTTTTCTATCTCCAAACCCTCTCCTCGATTCTGAGGTTTATTCCGAATATTGTTTTCATTATAACTTAATGCCCCCGGGATTTCTAGGACTTTGACTTGCGTCTTAAGGCGAATTATGCTATACTCATCTGCCAGTGAGTGGGTTAAATCCCCACTTTCTTTGTTAGTGGGAAATATGTGATTGGAGGTTTTAGCCGGAGATGAAGAGCGACTTTCTACTCGCTATAACCCAACTCTCGGCAGAAAAGAACCTGACTAAAGAAGTAGTTATCGGTGCGGTAGAGGCGGCACTGGTATCAGCTTATAGGAAGGATAGCTTTACTCCTAATCAGAAGATTGCGGTTAAGATTAACACATCCACGGGTAAGGTGGAAGTGTGGGCTGAGAAGACGGTAGTCGGAACACTTTCGGATAGTCGCCGCGAGATATTACTGGATGAAGCGCGTCGGATCAAGCAAGATGTCCAGATTGGTGAGGAGGTTGTAGTCGAGGCTACTCCGCATGGTGCTGGGCGTATTGCTGCTCAAACGGCAAAGCAGGTTATTTTGCAGCGTCTTCATGAGGCGGAGCACAGCGCTATATTTGAAGAATATGCTGGCAGGGAAGATGATATTGTCACCGGGGTAGTGCAGCGTATTGAGTCAGGTCAGATCATTATTGATTTGGGTAGAACTGAGGCAGTATTGCCCGTATCTGAGCAGGTGCGTAACGAGAGATATCGTATAGGTCAGAGGCTCAAGGTTTACCTTTTAGAGGTGGCTCGGGCCAGTAAAGGCCCGCGGGTGATAGTATCACGGTCTCATCCCAATCTACTGCATCGGCTTTTTGAGCTGGAGATTCCTGAAGTTTTTAACGGGATTGTAGAGATAAAATCCATTGCTCGTGAAGCAGGTTTCAGGAGCAAGGTAGCTGTGGATGCCCGCCAAGATGGCATTGACCCTGTTGGTTGCTGTGTTGGATTGCGCGGTATCAGGATACAGAATGTTGTGGGTGAGTTAAATGGCGAAAAGCTAGATGTGCTTATGTGGAGTCCTGATGCTTCCGTCCTTATTTCTAATGCTCTTAATCCAGCTCAAGTATTAAATGTGAAGCTGGATGAAGAGGAAAGGATAGCCACGGTGGTCGTTCCTGATAGACAACTATCGTTAGCCATTGGTAGAGAAGGTCAGAATGTCAGGCTGGCGGCTAAGCTTACCGGATGGCGCATTGATATTAAGAGCATATCGGTGGCTGAGGCAGAAAAGGTAGAGGCAGATCAGCCTTTAACAGAGGTTGAGATCGAGGTAGATAAGTCTCTAGCTGATGTTGAGGAGTGGGCAGTTGAGTCACTAGCTGAGGTGGAAACAGAGACTGCGGTTGGTGAGGAGCTTCCTGTCGAAGTGCCGTCTGTTCCAGATTTAGCTTCGGTATCTGCCGAGGCAGTTGGGGAAACGGCTGAGCCTCCACAACCTCTTGATGCTGCAATTATTTCCCGGGAGATTTCTCTAGAACCGGAGGTAATGGCAGATAAAGCTCAGATCCGGTTTGCTGAAGATGTTATGGTGACTGGGCCGGCTAAGCCCGTGGCTAAATCAAAAAAGAAAAAGAAGAAAAGCACTCGTGGCAGAGAACGCAGTGAAGAGGCGGTCAAGCCAAGGAAGGCACGCCGCGGGTCAGAACTTATTGGAGATGAAGAAGAATATTAGTCAGCTGCTTGTTTCTGGTAAGCGTGTACCGCAGCGGACATGTGTGGCTTGTCGTAAGGTAAAAGCTAAGCGGGAGTTGATCCGCTTGGTGCGTGTTCCTGCTGATGGGGTGGAGGTTGATATCGAGGGGAAGAGGGCAGGGCGTGGTGCTTATTTATGTCGGGCAAGAGAGTGTTGGCGGATCGGGCTGAAAGGAAATCAGCTCGGGTATGCTTTACGGGCGACTCTTACTGAGTATAATCGTGAGCAGCTTGTTAGATATGGAGAAGACCTTGGTGAAGGCGGGTAGCGAACCAGGAAGGTGTTAATTGTGGCAAAAGCAAGCAAAGTGGAACAGGAAGTTAGCCAGGGTTCTGAGTCACCAGATGCACATGTGATCGAGATTCCTGACTCATTAAGCGTGAGGCATCTAGCTGATCTCTTGCAGATTGATGCCATAGATGTTATCAAGCAGCTGATGAGAGATGGCATTATGGCAAATATTAATCAGGTTATCGATTATAAGATGGCGGCAACAGCAGCAGCAGGCTTTGATTACAAAGCCCAGCCGAAGCCTATGGAGGCTAAAAGGTCGGCCAGTGCTATCGGTGAGATTAGGAAGCATCAACGGCTTCAGGATGGTGAATCTGGCGGTCTAAAGCTGAGACCTCCTGTAGTTACTGTTATGGGGCATGTTAATCATGGTAAGACCAGGTTGCTTGACGCTATTCGGCAAACCAATGTAATGGATGCTGAGGCCGGGGGTATTACTCAGCATATTGGAGCCTACCAAGTGGAGGGCAATGGACAAAAGATTACCTTTCTGGATACCCCGGGGCATGAAGCATTTACGGCAATGCGAGCCCATGGAGCCCAAATAACCGACATCGCTATTTTGGTCGTGGCGGCTGATGATGGAGTGATGCCACAGACTTTGGAAGCTATAGACCATGCGCGGGCGGCTGGGGTGCCTATTGTAGTGGCTATTAACAAGATTGATAAACCTGAGGCTAACTCAGAGCTGGTTAAGCAGCAACTGGCTGATGCCGGGTTGCTTATTGAGGGATGGGGTGGCGATACGGTATGCGTTGAAATTTCGGCTAAAGAGAATATGGGCGTATCTGAACTGCTGGAGAATCTCTTGGTTGTGGCTGAGGTGGAGGACCTCAGGGTAAATCCGGTTCAAACGGCAGCCGGGGTAGTTATTGAGGCTGAGATGGACAAGACTAAGGGGCCGTTGGCCACGGTGCTAGTTCAAACGGGAACCTTAAGTCTTGGCAATACAGTAGTGGTTGGTAACATATGGGGTAGGGTAAGGGCTATATTTAGTGACGCAGGTAAACGGCTGAGAAAGGCGGAGCCAGCTACTCCAGTGGAAATTCTTGGTCTAAACGGTGTGCCTCAAGTGGGGGATGGCCTGACTGTCGTGGCTGATGAACATCAGGCGCGGGCTCTCCTACAACAGCGTCAACAGGAGATGCAACAGAAGTCTTCGGTGAGCCTTGATAACCTTTATGCTCAAATGAGTGCGGGTCAGGTGAAAGAGCTTAATGTTATTCTCAAGGCTGATGTTCAGGGCACTATAGACCCGATAAGAACTTCTCTGGGGCAGTTGAGAGCGGAGGGGGTACAGGTCAGGATTGTGCATAGTAGTAGTGGCAATATTACTGAGAGTGATGTCATGTTGGCTATTGCCTCTAAAGGGCTTGTTATTGGTTTTGGCACCGGTATTGAATCTGGAGCCCGGCGATTGGCTGATATAAATAGCGTGGATGTCCGTTTTTATGATGTCATTTACAACTTAGTGAATGATGTGGAGAAGGCACTCACAGGTATGTTGGAGCCCGTTTATGCTGATGTTATTGATGGTCATGCCGAGGTCAGGGCTATCTTCTCCGTCGGGAAAGGAGAAAAGGCGGCTGGTGTTTATGTTACCGAAGGTAAGGTGAATCGAGGAGCTTCAGTTAGGGTGCGGCACCAGGAGAAGGTAGTATATGAATCCACGGTCAGCAGCTTGAAGCGTTTTAAGGATGATGTTAGGGAAGTATCTGCCGACTATGAAGCTGGCGTGGGTGTGGACGGTTTTAATGATTTTCAGGTTGGTGATATACTGGAATTTTTCCGAAGGGAGAAATCAAATTAATTATGACACACCGCATTGGGCGGGTGAATAGTCTCATTCGTCACGAAATCAGTGAATTAATTCAGCGTCAACTCAAAGACCCACGACTTGGCAATTTTGTTGCAGTGACCGAAGTTTCCACCTCCCCTGACCTAAAATATGCCAAGGTATTCGTAAGTCGTATGTGTAATGAGGAGGAAAGGGAGGATACGTTAAGTGCATTAGCCGGTGCTTCACATTTCTTGCGTAATGAGTTGACTCGGCGGCTCAGGTTGCGGCGCATCCCTGAGTTAAGTTTTCAGTGGGATAATTCTATTGAGCGGGGGACGCACCTTCTGGAATTGATCGATCAGGTTGTCACTGAGGAAGACCGCTGAAAAACTGTGGATGGCATACTGAATATCAATAAGCCCCGGGGTAGGACCTCTTACAGCGTTGTGGCTATGGTGAAGCGGTTGATTGGAGAGCGGCGCGTGGGGCATGCTGGTACCCTTGACCCGGCGGCAACAGGCGTTTTACCGGTTTGTTTCGGTCGGGCAACTCGCGTGATTGAGTTTTTAATGGATACCACTAAAGCTTATCAGGCACAGATTGAATTGGGGGTAGTTACCGATACCTATGATGCAGATGGCGAGGTTATTGAGAGGAAGGACTCTTCCGGGGTCAGCCGGGATGAATTGGAATCAGCACTCGACTCCTTCCGCGGTTCAATACGGCAGACGCCTCCAATGTATAGCGCTGTTAAGTATCACGGTACGCCGCTTTATGAATTGGCTCGGGCTGGCATCGAGGTCGAGAGGAAAAGCCGACTGGCCGAAATCTATCATCTGGAGCTTATAAGCTGGCAACCGCCGGTAGCCACTATAGAAGTGGCATGTGGTAAGGGCACCTATATCCGTTCACTGGCTCACGATTTGGGGCAATCTCTGGGCTGTGGCGCCAGTTTGAAGAAGCTAACTCGCTTAAGGAATGGCGGTTTTGATATAAAAGATGCCGTTTCAGTAACTCAGCTTGAGGATGCCTTTCGTTATGGCTACTGGCAACACTTTGTCTATCCCATAGATGTTGTGCTTTCACATTGGTCAGCTATGGTTATTGGGGATGATGCTTCTCGAGCTATACGGAATGGCTGTCCTATCAGTTATCTTGAACAGCAACCCTCTTCGGATTATTGTCGGGCCTATACCCTTGACGGTTGCTTCTTGGGTGTGCTACGCTTCAACCCTCAAAGCGAGCAATGGCAACCAAGGAAGGTCATGGTGTAACCGGTCTATAGCTGGCCGGCAACCTTATCTCTGATTTTTGACAGGAAGTAGTGCTCACAGAGTCTTGACAAGCTTGCGAAGAATAAAGTATAGTGCAGTCAGCGTTGCAAGGGAGGTGGTATCAGTTGCAAGCGTATTGTTTTAAGTGTAGAACAAAGAAGGAAATAAAGAATCCCGAGCGCGTAACTCTCAAGAATGGGAGGCCGGCCACGCGAGGGGCATGTCCTGCGTGTGGTACTAGGGTATTTAGAATCTGTCGAGGCTAATCGGCGACTGATTTCACGGCGCCGAAGTTGTAGTGAGTTGGTGGGGTGGTGGTTGGTTCTGGCGTCGATTCGGGGGAAGATATTATCGTGAGTGCTAATATCGGTTTCTTCTGGCTTGGAAGACTGGCGTGGGTGCGGGGGTGAATGTGGGGCTGTGAAATGGGGCTGCGTTTGAACTTGCTTCGATTGGCCCTATGAGAAGTTAAGCGGCGAGTGGGTGTTGTGTGTGCTCTTGTTCTTCAGTCCTTTTTACAGTCGTGATGATTAGTCGGGAAATGTGGCTGACTTGGGCGAGTTTGGGGAAACCGCTTTTTAATGTTGGAAAGGAGGGGTTGAATAGTGGGTAAAATAAACGTAGCCGTAGTGGGGGTGGGAAACTGTGCCTCATCCCTGGTTCAAGGCGTTTATTACTATGCTAAGGCGAAAGATGATGAATTCGTGCCCGGGCTTATGCATGTTAATCTGGGAGGATACCACGTAAGCGATATTAATTTCGTAGCTGCTATTGATATTGATAAGAACAAGGTAGGGGAGGATTTGGCTCAGGCAATTTTTGCTTTGCCTAATAATACCTTTAAATTCTGCGAGGTGCCGGCTACAGGAGTCAAGGTTCAGCGGGGTATGACCCACGATGGTTTGGGTGAATATTTATCTAAAATAATACAGAAGGCGCCGGGTCAGACCGTTGATATAGTGAAGGTCCTCAAGGAAACTAAGACTGATGTGGTGATTAACTATCTGCCAGTAGGCAGTGAAGAGGCAACTAAGTGGTATGTTGAACAGGTGCTGGCGGCTGGCTGTGGTTTTATCAATTGTATTCCTGTTTTTATCGCCCGGGAGAAGTACTGGCAACGGCGCTTTGAGGAGAAGGGGCTTCCCATCATTGGAGACGATATAAAGTCTCAGGTGGGGGCTACTATTGTTCACCGGGTGCTTACACGGCTGTTTAGAGACCGCGGTGTTAAACTGGAGCGAACATATCAGTTGAACTTTGGTGGCAACACCGATTTCTATAATATGCTGGAGCGGAATCGTCTTGAGTCTAAGAAGATATCCAAGACCAGTGCAGTTACCTCGCAACTGGATTACAAGCTTGACTCTGATGATATTCATGTTGGTCCCAGCGATTACGTCCCCTGGCTGGATGACCGGAAGTTTTGCCATATCAAAATGGAAGGGCGAACCTTCGGTGATGTTCCCCTGGATGTAGAGTTAAAGCTTGAAGTGTGGGACAGCCCTAATTCAGCCGGGGTGGTTATTGATGCTATAAGGTGCTGTAAGCTTGCATTGGACAGCGGGGTGAAGGGGGCATTGGTGGCTCCATCATCTTATTTTATGAAATCACCTCCCGTCCAGTATACAGATGACGAAGCTCATCGACTGGTGGAGAAGTTCATTGCTGATAATAAGCGAGTTGCAGTACAGAGCCTTTCTTCATGAGGAGAGGCCGAGCGAGTCTCTTAATAAGTTTGGGGGATAGCTAGCGATGAAGATAGCCTTAGTTTCCCCCTATGATTTTGCCTACCCGGGTGGTGTAGTCAGCCATATTTCCTCGCTGGCGCATCATTTCGTCGATATGGGTCACGAGGCGAAGATTATTGCTCCCGCCTCAAAACCTGTCCTCACCTTCGCTGACAGGTTTTTACCTGTGTGTAAACCTCTGCCTGTTCCTGCCAGTGGTTCTATTGCTCGTATTTCATTATCAATTAACCTGTCGTCTAGAATAACAGATGTGCTTGACCAGGAGAACTTCGATGTTGTTCACCTTCATGAACCCTTGATGCCCACGTTATGCACCACTGTGCTTCGCTTTTCACAGTCAGTCAATATAGGCACCTTTCATGCATCTTATAACAGGCCTAGATATACTATTGGTAAGCCTTTGGACGGATATAACTTTGGCAGACCTTTTACCACAGTGCTTCTAAAGAGGTGGGCTCGCAAGCTTGATGGCAAGATTGCTGTATCCGAACCAGCCAAGGAATTCGCCAGCAAGTATTTCTCCGGCGATTACAGTATCATCCCAAATGGCGTAGATGTGGAGCGGTTCTCTCCTAATGTATTGCCAATTGGTGAGTTCCTTGACGGGAAAGTGAATATCCTGTTTGTTGGTCGTCTGGAGAAACGAAAAGGCTTGAACTATTTGCTTAAAGCTTACCGTAAGGTTAAACGGGAGCTTCCCAATTGCCGACTTATTATAGTCGGCCCGGGCATTAAACTGCGCCGCAAGTATGAGCGGCAGGTTTTGCTGGAAGGTATAGAGGATGTCGTTTTTGTCGGTCAGGTGCCTTATGATGAATTGCCCAGATTCTACAAGACGGCTGACGTTTTTTGCGCTCCCGCTACCAGTTGGGAGAGCTTTGGCATAGTTTTGCTTGAGGCTATGGCGGTTGGTAAGCCAGTTGTCGCCTCGAATGTAGAAGGTTATGCTAGCCTGATAACTCGCGGTGTTGAAGGGCTATTAGTGCCACCAAAGGATGAGGGAACACTGGCCCAGGCACTACTTTCCCTTATCGAGGATGAGCCACTTCGGCAGCAGATGGGAGCTATGGGGAGGCTTAAAGCTCAGGACTATAGTTGGGAGAATATTGCGCGAAGGGTTCTGGATTATTATATTAAAATATCCAGTGGGCTACCGAGGGAGAGACAATTGATGGAATTTGGAAGCATATCCCCCGGTTCGAGTGGAAGGTAAGAGGCGGGGTGGATAAGGTTGCTTCAGAAAAGCAACAGTCGATGACGAAATCACCTGATATTCGTAGCGTTTTAGCATATCATATTACCCGACCGGTGGTGCAGCTTTTGGCAAGGACATCTATTACGCCTACTGCCGTAACCTGGTCCGGTTTTCTGGCGGCCATCGGTGCTGCATCTCTTGTTATTACCGGACACCTTTTTGCTGCCGGCTTTGTGGTGCTTATTACCGGCTTTTTTGATATTCTGGATGGAGCGCTGGCTCGATATACCGCTCGGACTACCCGCTTTGGTGCTGTCATTGACTCTGTCCTCGACCGTCTTTCTGAGGCAGTGGTGCTACTTGGCATCTTAGTTTTATATGCCGGGGAACAATATTTCGCTGGGATTCTAATTGTCGGTGTTGCCTTGATTGGCTCACTGCTCGTAAGCTATATCCGGGCAAGGGCGGAAGCAATGGGTCTGGAGTGCCAGGTGGGATTATTTACACGAGCGGAGAGGGTCATTGTGCTGGCACTGGGCCTTCTGCTGAGCCAGATTGATTACGCTCTAGTTACTGCCTTAGCTATTATAGCGGTGTTCAGCTTCGTCACCGTGGTGCAGAGAGTGGTCCACGTAGGGCAGCAAGCAAGGGAAAAGTAGCTTTTTGTGGCACTTGTCTATTCATTGAACTGTTTATATTGCAAATAGAGACGAGCTTGCAGAGGAGTATAATGATGGTTATTGCTGTTATTGGAGCTCAGTGGGGGGATGAAGGCAAGGGCAAGGTGGTTGACATGTTGGCGGAGAAAGTCAGGTTGGTGGTCCGTTTTTCTGGCGGTGATAATGCCGGGCATACTGTAGTCAACCCCTACGGTGAGTTCAAATTGCATCTTATTCCTTCAGGCATTTTTTATCCCCATACCACTTGTCTTATCGGTAATGGTGTGGTGATTAATCCCTCCGTGCTAATTGGTGAGATAGACCAGCTGAATCAATGTGGGGTGGATACCTCCCGGCTGTTTATTAGCGACCGGGCTAACTTGATTATGCCCTATCATATTCTTCTTGATGGTTTGGAGGAGGAGTCGCGGGGAGGGCAAGCATTGGGCACAACGCGTAAGGGCGTAGGCCCTGCTTTTACTGATAAAACAGCTAGGTTAGGCATTAGAAGCGGCGACCTTCTGGATGAAGGAGCATTGTTGGAGCGGCTTCGGTTTGTCCTCGATTTCAAGAACAGTATTTTGACCAAAGTTTATGGGGCCAGTCCACTCTCATTGGAGGAAATGTATAATCAGTATTGCCGGTATGGGGAGCGTCTGGCACCTCATATTCGTGAGACGAGCGTTATAGTGGAGGAGGCACTGAGCCGGGAGGAACAGGTGCTATTGGAGGGAGCCCAAGGGGCTTTACTTGACCCTGACTTTGGCACTTATCCTTATACTACATCCTCTTCACCTCTGGCGGGGGGAAGCTGTTTGGGTGCTGGCCTTGCTCCTACTAGGCTCAATCGCATTCTGGGCGTGTTCAAGGCTTATTGCACCAGGGTTGGCGGAGGTCCCATGCCAACCGAATTGAATGATGAAACTGGAGACCTGATTCGAAAGCAGGGTCATGAGTACGGCACTACTACCGGTAGACCCCGCCGTTGTGGCTGGTTCGACGGCGTTGCTGCTCGCTTTAGCAATCGAATTAATGGCTATACCGGGGTTGCCATTACCCGCCTTGATATTCTTGACACCTTACCTAGCTTGGAGGTATGTGTAGGCTATATACTGGATGGTAACGTCATAGATTATTTTCCGGCGGATGCGGCTACCTTGGAGAGGTGTCAACCTGTCTATGAGGAGCTGCCTGGATGGCAAACTCCCACCAGCCACATCAGTCAGTATGACAAGCTACCTGCCGAGGCACGGCAATACGTATCCAGGCTGGAGGAGCTTATTTCTTCACCGGTCAACTTCGTCTGCGTGGGGCCAAGCCGGGAGCAGACTATCTGCAAGAGACCAATCTTTTAATCAGGGTGTCACAGGTTCGAGACCTGCACGGCCTACCAAAGCATAATTATTCTTAAG
>CAYFFA010000009.1:0-4070 GCA_964342375.1 uncultured Dehalococcoidales bacterium
ATCTCTTTTCCACTTCCCTGAACCAGCAGCCATCCATAGTTACGGCATTTCTTGCTATTTTCACGGTCCGTTTTTACTGCCCGACTTAGGATATTGTTTAAATCTCAGCCTGTAAAAGCTCGTAATGCCCTCACGTATCGATTTTATCATGTTTTAGTCTAATAGTTAGCCCACTATGCCGCCGCTAACCAGGATAGATGTGCCGGTAATAAAGCTTGAAGCGTCAGAAGCCAGGAAGAGCGCAGCCGCAGCAATGTCTTCAGGCTGACCTAAACGCCCCAGCGGAATTGTGCTCAAACGCCGCTCCAATGCTCCAGGATTCTTACGAAAATATTCAGTGGACATCGGTGTCTCGACTGTAGCTGGAACAATGCAGTTGACCCGAACTTGATAGGGAGCCGCCTCATAAGCCATTGTCTGCGTCAGGTTAATCACCCCAGCCTTGGCGGCTCCGTAAGCGCCATGAGGTGCAATATCAGGGCGGGGCCCAAGTGCAGCCACCGAAGATATATTTATAATACTACCCTTTCCATTGCCTATCATTACCTTCCCTACCTCTTTGCAACATAGAAAGGCCCCCTTCAGGTTAAAGGTAATAAGCGCGTCCCAGTCTTCCTCCTCGGTCTCAATTATTGGAGCAATCAAATCAAGAGGTCCACCCACGCCGTTAACCAAGATATCAATGATGCCAAATTCTTGCAGTGTCTTTTCCACCATATTCTTCACCTGAGCATGGTTTGTAATGTCCATGACCATGACCAGTGCCTTCCGGCCGAGGGTGCGAATCATTTTAGCCGTAGTCTCCGCTGTGGCAGGATTAATTTCAACCACAACAATATCAGCCCCTGCTTCAGCAAAGCCCAGTGCTATAGCCTTGCCTATACCCCGACCACTTCCATGCACAATGGCTATTTTATCCGTTAGCGCAAATTTTGATATCATCCTATTTATATCACTTTTCTTGAATTCTTCGCAGGACGGCAAAATACAAAGAATTCTACCATTCTAGACACGACCGCTCCACCGCTACATTAACAGAGGCTTGCCTACCCCATAGTGTTGGGTAACCAGAGAGCAATTTGAGGAAATGCATACATTATGTAAAGAGAGCTGAGCAGAATAATCATGTAGGGTAAGCTCCCCCTTATGACCTCAAAGAGCTCAACTCCGGTTACTCCTTGAAGCACGAATAAGTTCAAGCCAACCGGGGGTGTAAGGGCGGCTATTCCTATCAGGATTATTAATATAGAACCAAACCACAGAGTATCCATCCCGGCTACGGTCAAGGCCGGCAATACGAAGGGCATTGTGATGACAGTCATGGAAATGCCGTCAAAGAACATGCCGAGGATGAGGTACATTACCACAAAAATGGTAAAAAGGAGTAGAGGAGAACCGATAGTTTCAGCAAAATCCCGCATCATGATAGGAACATTGTATTGAGCAAGGACAATGACCAGCACCTGGGCCGCAATCAGTATCATTATTATCATGGCACTGATTGACAGGCTCTTTAACACCCCCCCCCAGACTACACCGAACTTGAAGTGACGGTAGGCGGCTGTTAATATTAAGGCTCCCACCACCCCTACCACTGCCGCTTCTGTAGGAGTAGCAATACCTGTATAGATAGAGCCCAATATCGCCACTATGAGTCCTATGATCGGAAGGGTCCTTGTCAAGTCAGCAAAGGACTTGCGAAGACTGGGCATATTTTCTTCTTTTGGTGCGACCTCAGGACGCAACTTAACATAAATGGCGGTATACGTCATAAACAGTCCTGCTATCATAAGACCTGGAAGGACGCCGCTCATAAACAACTTGCCTATAGGTTCACTGGCGATACTTCCATAGATAATCATCATAATACTGGGGGGAATAAGAGGACCCAATGTTCCCCCGGCGGCTATAACGCCGGTAGCCAGCGAACGGTTATAGTTTCGCTTAATACATAATTCCGGATAGCTCAAACGGCCTATAGCCGCGGCGCAAGCGGTGGCGGAGCCGGTCAATGCTGAGAATATGGTACAGAGCACGATGCTTACTTGAAGGAGTCCGCCTGGTAAACGTTCTACCAGACCAGCAGTACCTTTATACAACTCATCAGATAGCTTACCGCTCGAGAGAATTTCACCCAGGAGGATGAAAAATGGAACAGCAATAAGCAAGAAATTGGAAGGGGTATTGTACGCCGTTCTACCAATCAGCCCGAATGTTGCCTCAATAGGGTAAACAGGTGCCAGGCCTACAATAGCAGCAACGCCGATAGCGAAACCAATCCAAAGCCCCCCCAGCACCACTACCAAAAGTAAAGCACCAGCGCCTATCAGTGGTAACATATTGCTCCCCCGTTACTCCGTTATTTTACCCTCGTCTGTTGATACCCTGAGCCCCAGACCCTCACCTATAATGGTAGCTAAGGTCTGCATAAGCAAGAATGTACCGCCAAGCGACAGAACTAGCTGCGGAATCCAGAGAGGCACGTTTATCGAGCTCCAATCCACCGCACCTGCTTTCATGTTACTATACCAGTACAGCCAGCACCCTATACAGAAAAATACAGCCCAGAGCAGTCCCACTATGCGAAATGATGCTAGAAACCACCTCCGGACTCTCCCCTTGAAGAGCCTCAGGATGATGTCTGTATGAATGTGGTCGCCAATAAGCATCGCATAACTGAATCCGAGTAGAATCGATCCCATCATCATGTAGTTGGCGAATTGTGTTGTCCACCTAATAGGCATACCACTAGTGCGGGCGATGATGCCGGCAACTATGATAATGAGACAGACTGTAAGCATCCCCCCGGCCATATGCCCGCATACCTTTGATAACTTCTCCACTTTTCCTACGGATTTACCAATAACATTAATCATTGTTTTTTCATTCTGTTCTGCAAATACCTAATAATTTAACAAACGTATTTCTAAAATCATGCCCGGGCTCGAAATTCCCTCTTTCATCCCATAGGATCACCCGTAGCCCAACGGGTCCAGAGGTGGTTTAGCAGTTCAAATCCCCATTACCAGATATAGCTGCTGTATCAACCTATAGCAGTTAGAAGCTTGCCGCTAAACCACCTCTAAACGCCTCCGAAGACTTAATTGATTTCAGGCTTCGATAAGGCTACCCTTTTTATCTATCAATATCCTTGGTCGGCCAATGCTCCTTGTACAACGTCCCACCACGGATGATAGCTTGGGTCTACCTGATCTTTCCACCACTCTAAGAGGTCATCGCCAGCATTATTCACGAGCGCTTGGGCTTCAGCCGGCCAAGGAACAATTGTCAGACCCTTACTTACAGCCTCCGCTTTAGCTTTTTCATACCACTTCGTTATAAGACCCCACTGAGCCCAGTAGGCATCCTCGGCAGCCAGTGTTACCGCTTCCTGTAAATCGGCTGGTAGTTCATTAAACCTATCCTTGTTGAGAAGGACAAACAAACCAGCGGGAGTAAGACTCATGTCCATAATAACCTTAGTGTAGCCAGGCGCTTTCATAATGAATACGCCAGCATCCCAGGCAGTCATAAAGCCGTCTATTGTGCCCCTGGTGGTTGCCTCAGCGACTTCACTTGCAGCCAGCGACACCGGTTCGATTTCAAGATGTTCATATAGCAATGCAGAGGTTTTTCCGTACGAGCGCATTACCTGACCTTTCAACTCCGTCCAATCCGTTATCTCTGTGTTGGTGAAGATAGTTATTGGAGCACCAGCGCCAGTGATTATCGGTATAACGTTTACCGCGTCCAAGGTGTCATTATAAAGTGACGCTAAGTCCCTATCCAATTGTTGTAACAACGGTTGGTCATAGGGGATTTGGTAGTTTTCCCTGATTATCAGGTGAGGGAATTTACCTGCCAGATAGGCACCATACGCCTCGGCTCCATCAATCTGACCAGTTCCTACCGCATCGGCAAGGTCAGGACCAGCCACGTTCAACCCGCTATAAGTGTAGAGGTCAAGCTGGACACGCCCGCCGGTGCGTGCTTTCACCGCGTTGGCAAAGGTTTCCATCACGTAGTAGCCTATTTGTCCGCCAGGCCCCAACGGAGTTTGGAAACGCCAG
>CAYFFA010000009.1:4170-25756 GCA_964342375.1 uncultured Dehalococcoidales bacterium
CATCACGTAGTAGCCTATTTGTCCGCCAGGCCCCAACGGAGTTTGGAAACGCCAGGTATACTCAGGCTCAACCGCAACTTCAACAGTTTTAGCTGGTGCCTGAACAGTTTTAGCTGGTGACTGAACAGTTTTAGCTGGTGACTGAACAGTTTTAGCTGGTGACTGAACAGTTACCGTAGGTGCTGCTGGCGCCGCAGCTGGTGCACAAGCGCCTAATACCAACGAGATGGTCAGTATGGCTACCAATAGCCCTAAATAAACAGATCGTTTCTTCATCTATACACTCCTTTTTTTCTGATTTTACAGTATGTTACTCAGGATAATAACCCACAATCTACTATTTATCTTATCTGCCACCTCCTACATTTCTGGACTAGTATTATACAGCATATATGCTACACGCCAATCATTCATTTCATATTATATACTTTGAGTGCCCATTTACACTAGCCCCCGATACCATATCCTCAGACAAAAAGCAACCATTTTCTTTGCAGAGTCCTATTGTAGTACAATAAATACACTCTGTCAACCTTTAACTATATCAGAGTTATTGCTACTGGGAGCAGTATCCAGCGCGACTGCCAGCAGCAAGTTCCCTCCGCGCAATCTGTTTCCGAGTATTCAGTCCTTATATACCTTGCAGAGCAGACCTCTGAAGTAGTTGTCTCCGGCATAGGTGCAAAACTCCGCAGAGTCAGGAATGATGTTATTTATGTTCGACTCCCAGGCATCGAAAAATTGAGGTATCTTGCCCGGACGCTCCGGATACCACCAGTAGCCGTCGGCGTGTACAACGCGGGGTTCGATGCTATCAGTTAGCTTTACTTTTTGCCGTATCCTGCCCTCCGGTGTTTCTATATTGACCCAATCACCATCATTGATACCGAGCCTAGCGGCTGTCTCCGGATGGATTTCAAGGAGTGGGTCCGGGTGGACTCGCCGCAGCCTGTCTATCTGCCGGTAGCAGGAATGGGTATAGGGGCGAAGTCTGGAGCCACTTGTCAGAACTAGCGGATATTCCCTAGCCAGCTCGGGGGTGCTTATTGAGCTGCGCGGTGGCTCCTCGTAGCGGGGCAGTGGGTCGTATCCCAGTTTTTTAAAGAGGCTCGGGATAAGCTCTACCTTCCCTGAAAAGGTGGCAAACCCCTTCTCCTCCCATTTCCTTAATTTTGGTGTCGGGAAATACCAATGCTCATCCCTGGACATCAGCTCACTGAAGGTTACCCCGGCCGGCTCAAGGAACTTATCGTACATCTTTTCCAGTGTCTCCGGCCAGTGCTCCTCTTGCCCCAGCCTTATTCCCAGCTCACGCCAGAGTTGGTAGTCATCCCTGCGCTCATGGAGGGGTGCCACTACCTGCTCGCCAAGGGTATAATAATCCTGCAGACCCCACATCGTCTTGACGGCTATTCGTTCCATCCAGTCCGCAGCCGGCAGAACATAATCAGCAAGCTGGACATGAGGCGTCATAAAGAAGTCCATAGCTACGTTGAGTTCCAGCTTATCACTTAGGTAAGCGTCATAGAACTTTTTGCCCTGGGGGAATACCATCATGGGGCTGCCCCCCTGGTTAATTATTGCCTTTACAGGGTAGGGCTTTTCTTCGGCTATGGCACGCCAGATGTAGCCCGGGCTGGGTACCAGCATGTACAGGGATGCGCTGTATCCCAGGGGGTGCACCTTTTTCATAGCTTCCCGAAAGGTGCCGTAGCCCCTGACTGAGGCAATGGGGAATAAATCAGCACTGACATTATCCCGCTGTCTTTCGGGATGATTTAATAGCTTGTCGAAGTAGATGTTTTCCATCCAGGCATACTTCTCAAATGGTCGGCCCATCACATTACCACCTTCCACATCCAGGTTGCCGGTTATTGAGCGGAGTATAGCCCGAGTTTGGACTGCCGATTTGGTGCTAGGACCAAGCTGCGTGCTGGCAACTCCGCGGGAAAGGACAGCCGGGCGCAGAGTGGCATAGAGACGGGCAGCCTCAATAATCTTGTCTGCCGGCACCCAGGTAATCTCCGCTGCCCTTTTGGGAGAATATTCTTGGACATATTGCCTGACCTCATCGAAGCCCAGGCACCATTTGGCTACAAATTCCTTGTCATACAGTTCTTCATTAATGATAACATTGAGCATGGCAAGTCCCAGTGCACCATCTGTACCCGGTTTGAGCTGGAGCCAGAGGTCAGCCTTCTCAGCAATCTGGGTGCGACGGGGGTCGGCTACTATCAGCTTCATACCTTGTCGTTTTGCTTCGAGGAGGTCGTGATAAAGCTGTTGGTGTGATTGGGATGGATTCCAACCCGAGAGCATAGCGCACTTGGTTACCCCGGGCTTCACCCCTTGCCCGGTATGATACCCGTAGGTCGCACACTCGGATACGAATTCAGACACACCACAGTTCCTTCCCTGACATATGAAGTTAGGCGTGCCAAATAAGCTGCACCACCGCCAGTAAGCCCAGTCACCGGGCTCACGGACAGTGCCACCGAGTATAGCCACTGCCTCCGGTCCGTGTCTATCTTTTATGTCTTTCAGCTTTTCTGCTATCTCGTCCAGAGCCTGCTGCCAAGAAATGCGCTCCCACTTATCTTCCCCCCTCGGGCCCACCCTCTTCAACGGATAGTTGATGCGCCCGGGATGATGATGAAGGTCCGGAGCCGCCAAGCCCTTCATGCATATGAAGCCTTTTGTGTCCGGGATTTTGGGATTACCCTCCACCTTAATCACATCATTACCCCGGACATGTGCCAGCAGCCCACAGTACCTGGGACACATGTTACAGATAGCCTTTTTTACTATAACTTTACCTTCATTCTCGGTGCGCATTTTGATCCTCCCACCCGCCAATTTTTTCGCCCACCTGAAAAAGTAGATTATCGCACTCCCCCCGTTTTGTCAAGCGGAGAATGATGCTCCTTGATTTACAGACAGCAACTATGGTATAAATATTTGTGCTGGTGGTCGATGACCAGATAGAGTTACGTTTATCCATTGGTATGGTTGTCCTGACCCTGATGATAGAATGCATTTGACCGAAGCTACTGGTATAAAACTCTGATAATATCCTCAGGTCCCTTATTTGCATTGTGGCTGGTGTTGAGAGCCGCTCATGTTTGACTTAAGTGGCTTTGTCATTTTTTCTAAGACAGGATGAAAGATATATTCAACTGGAGGCTATTTAAATATGGGAAGAGAAAGAAAAGAAGTCAAATGTCCTTGGTGTGGAGAGGTGCTACCGACATCCCAGATAAAGGTAGAACGCGTTAAGAATGATTATGGAACTCTGGCGGACAGGAGATGCCCCAAGTGCAATAAAATACTTGCCGCTTATCTAGAAGAGGAAGGAGACTTCCTCCCCAGAATACGCACATTTTAGATTCTTCAAAGGAGTTAGCATGGTAAAAAAATCGGGAGCAGAAGTCGCCTTGGTAGCCGAAGGTACCCTCAGTGACGAGGCGTTGACCGAGTGGGAGAAAAGACTCGGGCTTGAATTACGAATCGGGAATGTCTTTAACCAAACCGTATCATATGAGGCGATAAGGAATTTTGCCAACGGCATAGGTGATGTCAACCCCATTTATAGAGACGAAGAGTATGCTGTGAAGACCAGCTATGAAGCACTGGTGACTTCTCCTGCATGGACAGCCAGTGTCTTTCCTCACTGGGTATTACAGGGTCTGCCGGGAATTCACGCAGACCATTCGGCTTCAGAGTGGGAGTTCCTAAAACCCATATATATTAATGATAAAATCACCCCTAAGTGTTACTTCGTTGGTTATGATGTGAAAACCAGTAAGTTCGCCGGGAAGACGGCGTTTGAATACCAAAGGTTTGAATACTGGAACCAGCGGGACGAGCTGGTGAGCAGGGGGCACAACTTGCTGGTAAGGTATGAGAGGCAGGCGGCAAGGGGGGCGTCAGAGGAGGGGAAGGGGAAATATGACCATATCGAGGTGCCTCACCCCTGGACTGATGAGGGCCTGAAGAAGGTTGATGAAGAGGTTTTAGCCGAGGAGATACGAGGTCCGAACGCAAGATACTGGGAAAATGTAAAGATTGGCGAAGAGCTAACGTCGGTGATGAAGGGCCCGCTTGGAGTTACCGATATAATAGCCTATTGCACCGGTGCGGCTCCAGTGCAGCTCGGGGCTCACGGTGTTCAACTTCGCCTGTACAAAAAGCATCCCGCCTGGGCCTTTCGTGACCCGATAACCCATGCATGGGAGCCTGTCTATGGGGTGCACTACTCGGTTCCGGCAGCTGTGGCCGTCGGGGCCCGTTATGCCTATGACGTGGGAGTTGAAAGGCATTGCTGGGTGGTCAATCTGCTCACCAACTGGATGGGTGACGAGGGCTGGCTGAAAAAATGTTATGCCGAATACCGCCAGTTTGTCTATCTTTCGGACGCAGTGAGTCTGAAGGGCAAAGTGACCGAAAAGTATGTGGATGTAAATGGGGAATATTGCGTTGATATAGAGACCCACGGCATTAACCAGAGGGGCGGGGATACCATAGTGGGAGAGTCTACTGTGATTCTTCCTTCCAGGCAGGCTGGAACCTCGCCCGTGGAACTGAGACTGCCGTCGAAGGAATATCGCGGCACGGGCAAGGGGGTCTACTTCGCATAGCCCCGGAGGAACTTCGTTTTTAGATTGGAGTCAAGATGAGCTGGAAAGAGGCATATGAAAGGAAACTCACCAGCCCCGAAGAAGCAGTCAAGCTGATAAAATCGGCTGACCGTGTCGCTTTCGCTTATGGCCTTGAGCCCAATGATTTGGGTCTGGCAATGTTGGGCAGGGCGGGAGACCTCAAGAATATCAACCTCTACGTTCCTGCCCCGGGAAGAGACTTCCCCTGGTACGAGCCCGGCTGGGAGGAAACCTTCGATGTTAGTATAGGTTATGTCCTGCCTGTTGCCAGAAAGACGATAGCGGAGAAAAGAGGAGATTATATGGTTAGCGGTCTCCTTTGGGCTGAAGACCCATCAGTACGGGAGCCGGTAGATGTCCTCCTCGTCTATCTTTCGACCCCTGATGAACACGGATATTGCAGCTTCGGAGCCTCATTGTGGGACAAGAAGAAGGCTGTCCGGGCGGCTAAACTTGTGCTGGCCGAGGTTAGCCCGAACCTCATCCGAACCTATGGCGATAATTATATCCACGTATCTGAAATTGATTATTTCGTGCCGCACACTCCAACCGAAAGAGCTCCGGGGGCAACGGATATACTGGGAAGAAAAACCGCAGGGCCAGGCGAGGTAGAAAAAACTATCGCTGAACATGTAGGGAGTCTTATCCAGAATGGTGACGTTATAGAAGTCGGTGTAGGGGGCGTAGCCGAGTGGATAACACAACTGGATGTTCTGGCGAACAAACACGACCTGGGAATTCATTCGGAGAACCTCCCCAGAGGAATGGCTTCCCTGGTAATGAACGGAGTGGTCACAGGTAAGCTCAAGACCATTAACACAGGCAAGGTAGTATCCACAGCCTGTGGCGGTGGCACCATGGAAGAAATGGACTTTATCGATATGAACCCTGTTTTCGAGCTCTATGACTCGGGATATGTGCTCGACCCCAGGGTGATTGGAGCGCATGACAATATGATTTCCATCAATGCTGCGATGTCGATAGACCTGACCGGTCAAATAGCGGCTGAGTCCATTGGTCCGATGATGGTCAGTGGAACAGGGGGGCAACTTGCCTTCGCTATAGGGGCTGCTCTTTCCAAGGGTGGGCGCAATGTTACAGTACTACCGTCGACTGCCCGGCAGGGCGAAGTCTCCCGTATTGTACCTCAGCTTGAACACGGTACAGTGGTCACCGTGCCCCGGACTATGGCTGACACAGTGGTTACCGAATATGGAATTGCCAGACTGAAGGGGAAGACACAGCGCCAGAGAGCAGAGGAACTCATCAACATTGCCCATCCCGATTTCCGAGCCGAGCTGAAGAATGAAGTCCGACGGCTGTTCTGGGCTTGAAATGCTGAAGTTATTAACAGGCATCAAGCACGACTCATGCTGGCGTTCTATGATTGCAAGGGGAGGGGAGATGAAATGACAGAGGAACACCGGGATATTGTCAGCGCTTATTTCGAAAAGCCCGAGCGCACCTCTACAGTATCGAACATCCCACTGAAGGAGCTCTATACGCCGGGAGATGTAGCCGACCTTGACTATAAAAACGATATCGCTGATGCCGGCGAGTTCCCATATACCAGAGGCATCCACCCAACGATGTACAGGGGAAAGCTGTGGACGAGGCGGGTTGGATGGGGCTATGGCACCCCGAAGGACACCAATCAACAGCTCAAATTTCTGCTGCGAGAGGGGAATTCCGCTCTCACCATTTTCCCCGACCTGGCGCTGGTAGAGGGAATAGACCCTGACCACCCCCTAGCTAAGGGAGAGGTAGGCAGGGTGGGGGTAGCCTATTATTCCATAGAAGACATGGCAGAGATGATGGAGGGGATACCTCTGCACAATGTGAGCATGACACTTCTTGGAGCTACCTGTGCTGCCCCCGTGATATTTTCCCTATATCTGGCTGTCGCCAAATCAAGGGGAATAGATTTCTCCAAGCTCCGTGGCACCACCGCCAACGACCCTCTCCATAGCCATCATTGTCGTTCCAAAGAAGCCAATCCGATAGATTTAGCCCTTAAAACCGCTGTAGACGTCATTGAATTTTCAACCAAATACGTGCCTCTTTGGAATCCGGTTTCAGTGAACTCATATGACATGCGCGACATGGGGATAAACGCGCCTCAGGAAATAGCCTTTGGACTGGCTATAGCCATGGCATATGTTAGAGGTGCTTTGGATAGAGGACTGGAGATAGACAATTTCGCCCCCAGGCTTTCCTTCTACTGTAATGCTGGTTCAGAACTCTTCGAGGAAGTGGCAAAGCTCCGTGCCATGCGCAGGATATGGGCTAGGATAATGAAACACAAGTTCGGGGCAAAGGATGAGGCTTCCCTGAAGTTCAGGTTTGCCACACATACCTCCGGCTCATCACTCACTCAGCAACAGCCATTGAACAATCTCGTACGCATCGCCTATCAGCAACTAGCGGCAGTATTGGGCGGGGCACAATCCGCCAATTCCTGTTCCTTCGTTGAGGCTCTATCTGTGCCAACAGAGCTGTCTCAGCGCCTTGCCCTACGCACGCAGCAGATACTGGCATATGAGACCGGCGTACCCCTCGTGGCAGACCCTCTTGGAGGGTCATATTATATTGAAAATCTCACTGACACAGTTGAGGAGAAAGCCGATGCTATCTTGGAGGAGATAGAAGATAAAGGGGGTTGGCTGGAAGCAACCAGGACAGGGTGGATAGAACGAGAGGTGGAAGCGGCGGCGATGAAATACCAGGAAGAAGTGGAAAGCAAGGAGCGCATTATAGTCGGAGTGAATGAGTTTGTCTCCAATGATGAAGATGTTATTCCCGGCGGTGTTCTTGCCGTGCCACCCACTGTTGAAGAGGAGATGATAAGCAGGATTGAAAGCCTGAGACAGCGGCGTGATGCTGAGCAGACGAAGCGGGCACTGGATAACCTGTCCAAACAGGCGAAAAAGGGTGAGAAGGCAAACTTGATTCCGTTTGTCATCGAAGCTGTTGAGGCCAATGCCACCATGGAGGAGATAATGGGAACAATGCGCGTGGCGCTTGGATACAGTTATGACCCGTTCGGCATGCGAGAGGTAGCGGCATGATGTGTTGCCCGGGGGAATTGATATGAGCGATAATACTATGAAGGTGCTGATAACAAAGATAGGGCTGGATGGCCACGACCGCGGAGCTAAGATAGTTGCGGTGCTTCTCAGGAATGCCGGTATAGAGGTAGTCTATCTCGGCCGGCACCAGACTGCGGAGAGCATTGTCAGGTCGGCTCTTCAGGAAGACGTTGATGTTATAGGGATAAGCTGCCATTGTGAGGAACACCTCACCCTGGTTCCGGAAGTGGCGAAATCTCTGAAGTCAGCAGATGTAGATATTCCCGTCGTGGTGGGCGGCATCATACGCCGTCAGGAGGTTGAATTGCTGAAGGGCTGCGGAGTCAGCGAGGTGTTTTTCCCGGGGACCGGTAAGAAAGAAATAGTTGAGCGCATACGCTCATTGGGGAAGAAGAGGGTGGGGAAGATATAGAGGGAATTCAGAGCACCTGCTATCCTGTTACGGAAAGAGCTTTTACAGTATATAAATAGTGACTGTACGGCGAGGCTGAAAAGAAGAAGCGAGGTGACCGATGACTGCTGAAAAAGTTATCAATCCAGAAGAAAAGGCGGAGGATGAGTGGCAGCGCGCTTATGACAAGCGCTATAAGTCCCTTGAGCTGGACCTTAAGACAGCAGCTGGTATCCCGATAAAACCCGTGTATAGTCCCAAGGACGCAAGGGAAGTGAACTATGAAAATATAGGCATGCCCGGCGTTTATCCTTTCACTAGGGGCTCGCACCCTCTCATGTACCAGTATACACGCTGGACGACCCAACAGGGGTTTGGTTTTGGTCTGCCTGAACACACTCGCGAGCGTTACGACGTCTTAAGGCGAGAGGGATTATCCGGCTACGCGGGGATGGAAGCTCCTTTCTTCCTGATAGGTGATGAGGTTACCACTGCTGGCTATGACCCTGATAATCCCATAGCCAAGGGAAGGGTGGGCAAGTGCGGAGTAAGCTGGTGCACCACCAGAGACTTGGAGCGTCTCTTCCATGACCTGCCCCTAGACAAGATGTTTACGGTGTGGAATATATTCTTGCCTTCACCTATAGCGCTGGCCATGTATATTGTTACTGCTGAGAAGATGGGGTTTCCCACAAAGTCTTTGCGAGGTGTTTCCTGCTTCTACGTCTTCGAGCAAATGTTTATGGACCACCCCGGCTATGAGCCGGAGAACGCTCTGAAACTGGCCGCAGAACACACAAAATTTTGCGCTCGCAACATCCCTTACTGGAATTCTACGTCCTTTGATGGCTATGCCCTGCAGGAAACGGGAGCTAATGCCGTACAGGAACTGGCTTTCATGTTTGCCGAGGCTATCGCCACCACCGAAGCCACGATGAAAGCAGGTCTATCCCCCGACGATTTCGTAAGCCGGTTCGGTTTTCACATTGCCGCCGGGGATGATTTCTTTGAAAACGTGTGCAAGATAAGAGCCCTGAGACAAATATGGGCCAGGCTGACCAAGGAAAGATTTGGTTGTCAGCAAGCCAAGTCCTGGCGAGCTTCCACCATTCAGGTTGAGACGGCTGGCGACTCACTCACCGCCCAGCAGCCCCTCAATAATATCGCAAGAGCTGCCATCCAGACGCTAGCGGCTGTGCTGGGTAGCGCCAACTCCATCTGGACAACTCACTACGATGAAGCCCTCTCCATACCAACTGAGGAGTCGGCTACCATATGTCTGCGAACTCAGCAGATAATCCTTCATGAAACCAATGTCCCCAACGTGGTCGATCCCCTGGGCGGGTCTTATTACGTGGAGTGGCTGACGAACAAGATGGTAGAGGATGTGATGGCGCTAATCCGGAAGATAGATGATATGACCTTTGTAGAGGCTATGAAAAACGGCTGGATCAGGCAACAGATTGAGGGGTCGGCATGGGAGTATCGTAAGGCGCTTGAGACCGGTGATAGGGTGAAGGTGGGGGTAAATAAATACGCTACCGATGATAAATTAGAGATGCGCTTGCACAAGGCTGACCCCGAGGTTGAGAAGATAGCTATACAGAGAGTCCAGGAGTTCAGGGCACAACGCGATAGTCAGAAGACGGACAAGGCTCTGGAGAAGATGAGGCGGGTAGCGGAAAATTTCAGGGATATGTGGCCTGGCGGTCCGGAGATTATGCCGGCTATTATTGAGGCTGTACGTGCCGATGCTACTCTGGGCGAAATGATGGAAGTCATGAGGCAGACATTCGGATTCAGATATAGTTATTAATTGTAGTATTCAGGAGGGCTAACTTGGAAAAGATTCTTCTTGCCAAATCAAGTTTAGAGGGCCATGACCGCGGCGCGAGAACGGTGGCTCGAGCTATGAGAGATGCCGGGATGGAGGTGATATTCAGCAGGTTTGATACGCCGGATGAAGTGATAAGGGCTGCGGAGCAGGAGGATGTAGACGTTATAGGTATCAGCGCTTCCATCGGTGGCTATGACTACGTTTTGCCTGAAATAGCAAAAGGGCTGAAAGAGAAAGGGCTAGGACATATAACTCTGATTGCCGGCGGGGTAATACCGCTTCATGACATACCTGACCTGCTGAAAAAAGGGGTGGCCAAGGTTTTTGGTCCTGGTAGCTCGCTCGGCGAAATCGTGGACTATATCCGCAGCCTAGATAAAGCGAAGGCTACCTGACCATAATCTAATTAACGCATGTATTAAACGGCTAGCTCGTCTATGACGATATGGCTATCTAGGCGGCAGCCGTCCAGCGATGGGGTGTTTGAAGAATGACGCATTCCAATCACCGACAGGGTACATATTCCAACCTCAGTGATGACTTTGTGGTACTGGGCTTTGCGGCAAGGGCGTTCGATGACCTGCAGGCAACGCTCGGCCAGTTTAAACATATCGGTTTTCGTCACCAGCCGGTCAACATACCAGGAATCAAATCCTGGCATCACCTGGTTTACGACAGCAAGGAAAAGGTTCGCGACCTCCTCGCAGACCTGGCAGTTGCTGACCTTGGCATCTCAATAACGGTTTCGGGATTGCGTGACCAAGCGATGGAATGTTGCCAATCCGTTGGCCTCACTCCTCACACCATAAATCAATCTCTGGGTTTCTGGGGAAAAACCGAGCAATTGCCTCACTTCAACGTCTTGGAGATAACTACCATGTGCGGTCATAGCCGTGTCTCACCGAACCTGGTCTGGGAACTAACCGGTCAGGTTCAGCAACACGCTTTAAATGCCAACGAGGCTGCGCGAAAAATGGGCAAACTCTGTCTCTGTAATATCTTCAATGAAATCCGGGCTGCGAAAGTTGTGAAGAAACTGGCCGCTGACCTGGAAGCCGGCACAATTGCCCGGCCGCATCCCCATGACAAAGTAGATACTGTTCCGCAGAAGGACTTTGGGATAACCATCGACGAGACAAAATGTAACGGCTGTATGGAATGCATCCCCTATTGCTCGGGGTCAGCCATAGTGGAATCTTCCTCTACGGGCACCGCCGGTATTGATGCGGAGCGATGCACGGAGTGCGGGGTATGCTGGCAATCAAGGGTGTGTCCTGTCGAGGCTATAACGGCTGGAGAGCTGACCTGGCCCCGAACTCTGCGTGGAAAATACCACAATATGCATTCTCCCTATCGGGCAACCCCCGCCCTTGCCCGGGTTTCCCAGCCTCTGGACTACACCAGCGAAGGGAAGATGTTCGTCAATTACTCACTGCCGTCCGAGCTTATAAACGATGTAAATGCATTTTACCGGCACGGTTATGCGGGGATTGTGGTGGAGTTGGGGCGCCCCCACACAGGCACCACTTTTCGAGATTTGCAGAAGGTGACCCGTATCCTAGCTCCCCTGGGGCTACAATCGGATGAAATGAATCCACTGACTGACCTCGCCGCCGCTGCTCCGAAAGGCATTTTCAGGCAGGATATCCTAGATGAGAAAACGGGATGGGTAATGCTGAAGCTGATAGTCTCTGAAAAGGAGGTGTCCGCAGTTCTCTGGAGCCTCCAACAGGTGGCTGCAGAAATTGATACCATTTTCGCTGTAAACGTCGTCTCGCGCGTGGGGGAGGATGGCTCCATAGTGGCGGACAGGGCAGCCAGTGAAATCGGCGTTGCGCCCGCTTGCAATTGCAAAACGAATGTGGGGCTGGGGCGTCCTCTATCTAACCTCTGAAATTCCGGGCTTATATCTTTGAAGCCTTCTCCAACGATATCAAAGCGCCAGTGCGAAATAACACAGTCTCTATATAACTATATAAATTATTTCTTCCCAGCACTGCTCGAGTTCGGTAGAACGATAATAGTATGCCGCTACTTAGCTTTCTCCTTTGGTGGTTCCGTCGGGGCTGGGTTAGTATAGCCGACGAGTAATGTCTTGGGAACGAGGTCTATCAATTGCTCCACGCTCCATATTGCCCCGCTATTATGTATTGTTCTCACCTCTTGCGGTTCTGAATAGATACCTACTCTTCCCTTTTCGGTATGGAATACCTGTCCGTTGATATTGCCTGCTTCCTCGGTAGCCAGATAGACAATAACAGGTGCGACATGCTCAGGGCCGGGCATGCTCAGGAAAGAATCATAGAATTCCTTGGTGACGAGTCCGCTCTCAAGCCTCTTTTTCAATCCTGCTATCACTTCATCGTTCAGGGTCATCCGAGTTGAAGCTATTGGAGCAAAAGAGTTAGCCGTTACCCCGAATTTCCCCATTTCCCGGGCTATTGCCCGTGTAAGGCTGACTACACCACCCTTGACTGCCCCGTAATTTACATGACCTACCGTGCCCCGCCAGGCATCAGAGGTAACACTTATTATCCTACCGTATCTCTGTTCCCTCATCAGGACACAGGCATGACGGCAGGTATTGAAGGTCCCCTTCAGGTGAACATTCATTACCACATCCCACTCCTCTTCAGTCATATTCCAAACCATCCTGTCACGCAGGTTACCGTGGGTATTCACCAGTATATCAATACGCCCGAAGTTATCGACGCAAGATTTAATCAGCTTCTCAGCAGCAGCAAAATCAACCACGGAGTCATAATTGGCAGTGGCATTGCCACCCTTCTTTTTGATTTCAGCTACTATATCGTCAGCCGGCCCGGAAGCGGCGCCGCTACCATCTCTGGTCGCTCCCACATCGTTAACTACTACACTAGCGCCTTCAGCCGCTAATGCCAGGCATATCGGAGCGCCCAAGCCTCCTGCACCACCGGTTACCACCGCACTTCTTCCCTTCAACCTGTCAACCATGCTTCGACCTCCTTTAACATATCCACCCTAAGATTATCCCGGGAGGGAGAGTAGCAGCACCACTATAAGCGTGGTCGCTTATTCTGATATCGCTATCATCCACCGCTTCCCAAGTACGAAGGGAATTTTAAAGGTTTGACAGCCCTGTTGTCAAACAAATCCATTCGAGCGAGCTTTCCCACGCGAGCATGAAACTCGGATTTATGTTATGGAACTGGTTGCCGTCGTGTCGCGTTATTGAGCATAGTTCTGACCAGCGGTTACATTGATAGATAGGTGACATCTCGAAGCATTCTGCCATTGCGAGGAGCATAAGCGACGAAGCAATCCTAGCGGTCTCTTACATGAGATTGCCACGTCTTCGGCTCGCAATGACAATAACGAGAGCAGCGTGTCACCGACCATATAAACGGGTACACCACTTTGACAGTTAGCTGAACTCTGTGCTATGATTTACTTCCAATTCGTATGAAATAATCGGACGTAGTTACTGCAAGTGGTGTTCGCTTGTGTATGCATTTCTGGAACCACCGACTCGTTGGAGAAGGTTAGGCGCAAAGCATATCTAAATGATGCTTTCAGACAGGCTGCTATATTATAAAAAACCATCTCCGGCAAGCTTTACTTTTGTAATACCTGTTCTCATCGGCAAGTATGCAGCAAATAACTAAGCATCGATTTAAATTTCACAGAATCATTAAAAACTTTTTCAGGAGAGACGAATGGCAGGCATAGTGTCCTACGGAGCTTATATCCCCATATACCGGTTAAGCCGGGACGAAATAGCCCGGGCTTGGGGGGGAGGGGGCAGGGGTGGAGAGAAGGCAGTGGCTAACTGGGATGAGGATAGCCTCACCATGGGCGTAGAGGCCGTCATTGATTGCCTGAATAACACGAACCGTGAGCTTGTAGACGGTTTATATTTTGCTTCTACTACCCCTCCCTACCGTGAGAAGCAATCAGCAAGCATTATGGCTGCTGCCGCAGACCTGCGCAGGGAGCTGGTCACCGCCGATTTTACCGACTCGCTCAGGGCTGGAGGCAGTGCCTTTAGGGCCGCACTCGACGCCATAAATGCAGGGTCGGCAAAGAGGGTGCTGGTGGTTGCCTCAGATTCTCGCTTGCCCGCGCCCAGTTCGGATTTTGAGCCAAACTGGGGTGACGGGGCTGCAGCATTATTGCTTGGTGATTCTGAGACTACGGTGAGTGTAGAAGATAGCTATGGCCTGACCAGTGATTTTATTGATATTTGGCGGAGGGATAAGGATACCTATCCTCGAACCTGGGAGGACAGGTTTGTGATAACTCACGGGTACCAGGAGATTACAAAGCAGGCAATAACGGGCCTGTTGCAGAAATGCAATCTGAAGCCGTCTGATTTTTCCAAGCTGGTTGTTTATGGCCCTGATACCAGGAGCCATAGTGCTTTAGCCAAATCAGCAGGTTTTGACCCGAAGACTCAACTTCAAGACCCCCTAATTAATACAGTGGGCAACACCGGTGCAGCTTCGGGCTTGATGATGCTGGTAGCTGCCCTAGAAGAAGCCAAGCCGGGGGATAGAATTCTATGGGCTATCTATGGAGATGGCGCTGACGCCTTTATCTTAAAGGTGGGGGGTAATATTAAGAAACTTGGAAACAGGCGTGGGATAAAGCGTCACCTCGCCTCCAAGATGATGCTGCCCAATTATGAAAGCTACCTTCGCTTCCGTAATCTCCTTGAGTGGGAACCTGAGCGCCGTCCACCGGAGGAGGGTTCGCTTGAGATAATATGGAGAGAGAGGAATGCGATATTAAGCGGAAGAGGTTATAAGTGCCATCAGTGCGGGCACGTTCAATTTCCCCCGCAGAGAATCTGTATGTGGTGCCAAGCAAAGGACGACTTCGAAGAGGTCAGGCTCTCTGACAAGAAGGGTACCATATTTACCTTCAGCGTGGATGAGCGGGCAATGGTGCCGGTTCTGCCCAATGTTTTAGCTGTGGTTGAGCTGGAGGATGCCTGCCGGTTTTACGGTCAGTTGACGGATAGAGACCTGGATAAGATTGATGTAGGAATGGAGATAGAGTTGACGTTTCGTAAGATAAATGAAGCCGGTGGGGTTAATAACTACTTCTGGAAGATTCGGCCAGTAAGGTGCTAGATAGCCGACTGGTAATACCAAGGAGGCACGAATGGAAAGTATTAAAGATAAAGTGGCAATCATTGGCATGGGTTGCACTAAGTTTGCCGAATTATGGGATTGGGATACGGATGATCTGGTTGTAGCGGCTGCTCATGAGGCGTTTGAGGATGCCGGAGTAGAGGCTAAAGATATACAGGCGGCGTGGGTAGGTACCATGGGTCGAATGAGTGGAGTTACCATAGCTGCACCTCTACAGCTACAGTATATTCCGGTCACGCATGTAGAAAACGCCTGCGCCACCGGGGCGGAGTCTATCAGGGGTCCTGCACTGGCCCTGGCAGCTAAGGCCTACGACCTGGTATTAGCTATCGGCTTTGAAAAGTTGAAGGACTACGGCTTCTCCGGCTTGCACCCCTACTATCATGACACTGACAAGTGGCATCCCATATATAGAGCCGGGGGCACGGCTCCAGGCAAATATGCCTTGGCCGCGACCAGGTATTTCGCAAGGTACGGGCTGAGTCGTGACGAGGGCAAGAGAATGATGGCTAAAATATCGGTCAAAAGTCACCACAATGGTGCTCGGAATCCCAAAGCTCACCTGCGCCGTGAAGTAACCATAGAACAGGTGATGAACGCACCCATTATTGCCTGGCCACTGGGACTGTTTGACTGCTGCGGAGTAACCGATGGCGCTGCCGCCGCGGTGATGTGTCGTGCCGAGGATGCAAAGAAGTACCGGGACGACTATGTTACCATTAAAGGATTTGGAATTTCCATAGGCCCTGGCTGGGGTAAGACCAAGAGCGATTATGACTATACATCTTGGACGGAGACCGAACATGCGGCAAGACAAGCCTATGAGATGGCAGGTATTAAAGACCCCAGAAAAGAACTTGACATGGTTGAACTGCATGACTGCTTTTCCATTGCCGAGGCGATTGCTACCGAGAGCTTAGGTTTGTGTCCCAAGGGTCGTGTAAAGGAAGATATAGACGCCGACTCCTTCGCCCAAGAGGGAGACTTGCCGCTTAACCTCAGTGGCGGACTGAAATCCTTTGGCCATCCCGTTGGTGCCAGCGGAGCCAGAGAGGTCTATGAGATATACAAACAAATACAGGGGAAGGCTCAAGAGAGCTCACGCCAACTGGAAAATGTCAAAATGGGCTTAGCTCACAATCAAGGTGGTCACCCGGGAAGGTTCCAATGCGGCGTGACCATCATCGGTGCCCCTTAATACCTTTTTCTCACAGGAGCAAACTTGGCTTTGAAACAATGGTGAATGGGCTATTATGTTTACTGCTAAAATACTAAATCAGGTGCGTCAAGGGATGAAGCGGTGGTTGCAGGTGGCTGAGAATAATGCCGCTGACATTTCAAAGGATAAGCGGTTCTCCACTGTTTCTGACCTGGCTATAAAGCCGATATACACCCCGGAGGATATAAAGGACTCGGACTTTGATAGCGGCACAGGTTATCCGGGCATATACCCCTTTACTCGGGGATGCCAACCCACCGGTTACCGTGGAAGGTTATGGACATACAGGATGTTCTCCGGCTTCGGAACCGCGGCGGATACCAATAGAAGATGGCATCAGTTATTGAAAGATGGCGAGACGGGTTTGAGCACCGCCTTCGACTTCCCCACATTAATGGGATATGATAGCGATTCCCCCAAAGCTACTGCTGAGGTTGGAAGGTGCGGGGTCGCCATTGATACTTTGGCAGATTTTGAGATTCTGACTAGAAATATCCCATTGGACAAAGTTACTACCTCCATGACCATCAACCCACCAGCAAGTGTACTCTGGGCGATGTATTTGGTGGTTGCTGAAAGACGAGGAGCAGGCTGGGACAAAATAGGTGGAACGATTCAAAATGACATGCTGAAGGAGTTTATCGCCCAGAAGACTCTGATGTGTCCCCCGGAACCATCAGTCAGGCTTATTAGCGACACTATTGAGTTCGGCACCAGGTATGTCCCCAAGTGGAATACCGTAAGCATCAGTGGCTATCATATCCGCGAGGCAGGCTCCACCGCGGTTCAGGAACTGGCGTTTACTTTGGCTGATGGAATAGCCTACGTGCAGGGTGTTATTGAGCGCAAGAATTTAGAGGTAGATGCATTCGCTCCGAGGCTTTCCTTCTTCTTCGATTCTCATATAGACCTCTTTGAGGAAATCGCCAAGTTCAGAGCCGCCAGGAGAATGTGGGCGAGAATAATGAGAGATAAGTTCAAGGCTAAAAACCCCCGCTCCTGGTGGATGAGGTTCCATACTCAAACGGCAGGATGCTCCCTCTCCGCTCAACAGCCATTTAATAACATAGTGAGAACCACTACCGAGGCTTTGGCAGCAGTATTAGGAGGAACACAGTCATTACATACTAATTCCATGGATGAGGTTCTAGCGCTTCCCTCCGAATTTGCTGTCAATATTGCTCTTCGGACTCAGCAGATTATTGCTGAAGAGACAGGGGTTATTAATACCATAGACCCTCTGGCTGGCTCCTACTTTATAGAGGCACTAACCAACGAAATAGAAGAAAAGGCCTGGGAGTACATTGAAAAGATAGGTGAAATGGGCGGTATGCTGGCAGCTATTAACAGGGGCTTCCCTCAAGCCGAGATTGCCAGTGCTGCCTATCATTTCCAGCAGCAAATAGATAAAAAGGAAAGGGTTGTGGTTGGGGTAAACAAACATGTTGCTGCGGGAGAGGCTCCCATTGAGCTACTGAAAATAGATGAAAGGGTAGAATCTGAGCAGCTCAACCGGCTAAGAGAGGTTAAGAGAGCAAGAGATAACCGAAAAGTAGCCCAGACCTTGAACAATCTCCGAATGGCCTGTAAGAACGGCCAGAATATAATGCCTTATGTAATTGAGGCTGTAAAAGAGTACGCTACCGAGCAGGAAATCTGTGATGTATATAGGGATGTCTTCGGGGAATATCAGGATCCTGGCTTCTACTAAAGCCCACACCGCGCAAGATATTGACTTAGGACCGGAGAAGGAATGAATTCAGAGAATAAAGCAAGAGTCTTACTGGCAAAAGGGGGCTTGGATGGGCATGACCGAGGAGTGAAAATTATAGCCAGGGCCTTTAGAGATACTGGCTTTGAAGTGATATACACTGGCTTGCACCAGATGCCCGAGCAGATAGCCACTACCGCCATACAGGAAGATGTCGACTTAGTTGGTCTTAGCTGCCTCTCTGGCGCCCATATGCATCTCTTCACTGAGGTGGTAAGATTGCTAAGGGAAAACGGTGCTAATAACATCATAGTTATCGGCGGCGGCATCATCCCCTGGGAGGATATTCCCAAGCTTAAAGAAGCCGGCATTAAGGAACTATTCCTGACAGGCACGCCTCTCACGGAAATAGTAGAATGGGTTGAGAGGGAAGTAAAACCGTGAAGTCAGGCTGACATGAGTGAAGACCGATGCGGTAGTGAATTAAGAGGTCACTAATTGAGCAAGCGTAACAGTTCCAAACTGACGAGTATCGAGGAGATAGGGACTCAAATTGCCAGCGGTGATATGTTAGCATTTGGATATCTGCACAGTTGGTTCGAATCTCTATTTGAAGCCTTCGCCGAGTTCAATTGGGATAGTAATGTCAGCATTTTCATATTGGGCACGCTGGGCTACCGTGAAAGTGACATCTTCCACTTGGATAAGGTTTGCACCAAGCTCAATGCTCGGTTTCTCGTTCCGCAGATTGCACCTGATTTCGCTGCCTCCGCCAAGCAAGGCGGGGTGGAAATACTGCCCCTGCCACTTTCCCAGACCTACAGTTACCTTGCACGGGAAGCCGAATCCAGGCGAGTTTGGCTTTTCTGTGAAGTAGGTGCACCGGATGAGAAAGGGTTTTGTAATACCGGTTCCTCAGCTCCGTTTCCCCAATCCCTGTACAAGGATTGCCGGCTGATTGGTCTCATAAACGATGAGATGCCACCTACTTATGGTGACACGACAATTCCGGTAAGCGCCTTTGACCATTTGGTAAATCTTCCTGCAAGCAGATTACCCCTATATCCAGAACCACTCACGACAGAAGTTATGCAAAGGATTGGACAGAATGTAGCTGAATTGGTCGAAGATGGCTCAACCGTCCAGGTTGGCGTAGGCGGCGTTATCCCGTCTATCATCAAAGCTCTTTCAAGTAAGATGGGACTGAGAATCCGGAGCGGTATTTTACCTGACGATGTCAGGGGATTGATAGAGAAAGGAATAGTAGTAGATAAATGCGTAGCCAATGTTACCGGGGCTTATTCTCCAGATTTTTATAATTGGCTGAGGATGAACCCCGCGGTTGAAATCAAAACACTGGATTACACCCATAATATCCTACTGTTATCCCAGCAATATAAATTTACGTCTATTGGTTCAGCAGTGTGCGTTGACTTACTGGGACAGGTAGCATGTGAGACCATCGGGCCAACCCAGATAACTGGATCGGGCGGAGCACTGGATTTTGCTAGAGCCGCCGAACTAAGTAGCGGGAAGAGGATTATTGCGATGTCGTCTGTCTACGGGAAGAAGGAGAGTCCCAGGATAGTTCCGCTGCTGGACAAGGGAGATGTAGTCACCCTGACTCGATATGATATTGATTATGTAGTTACGGAGTGCGGAATAGCGGAGTTAAAATACAAACCCAGAAGTGAAAGAGCCGTTAATTTAATAAGAGTGGCGCATCCGCAGCACCAAGAATGGCTACAGAAACAAGCGGCAAAGCTAGGGCTAATCTAGCTCTAACACATTTGAAGCTCGTTTACGCATTGGACTAACCATCTAAAGTCGATCAGTCGGTGAGTTGTTGTGTTTGGGTTGTGGTATACGGTGATACTGCAAGCGCTGGATTTACATATGATCGCTGGATAGTGTCTGGGATCCCTGCTGCCGAGATTTGCCCCTCCCCTCCACCAACCTAACCATTCTCGGTGCGGCGAGCCAGAAAGAGATGCAGGCAAGCGCGAACATGGTGGCAGAGATGATGAAGGCATTTAGGTAACTGCCACTAACTTCAAAGATGAAGCCGCCGAGCCAGGGACCAATGGTGCCTCCGATAGCAAAAGCGAACCATACGAAGCCGATTATTGCTCCTGCTGTTTTACCTTGAAATATATCGGTGCAGGCAGCGGCGATGGTGGGTGTACTTATGCCGAGGCCCAGACCAAATAGTATGGAATACGTGTAGAGCATCCACGGCTGCGAGGTATCCTCTATCAGCATGAGCATGACTATCCCAGCGATGCTGGTGATGGTTCCTATGGTAAAGGTAACTTCCCTACCTATGCGATCAGAGATGAACCCTGACAGGGTGCCTATAATAAAAAATACGCCAAATAAGGCTAATGCGGAGGAAGCATGGAGTTTGCTGTAGCCAACATCCTCGGCAAAAGCGACGTGGTGAGCAAACTGAATGTGCTCGCTTATCCCCCAAACAGCGAAGGCTGTAAAACATAGTAACCAAAAGCGGGGAGTCTTCATGGCTTTAAGTAAAGTCCAATCAATAGCAGCCCAGGCTGTGTCTACTATTCCTTCGGCATATTTTTGGTTCGCTTTGATATTAGCCCCGGATTCCCTCACGCCGTCAGGGAGAAGGCCCATTTCCCTGGGATGATAGCGTAATAGAAAGGCGACACAGGGTAGGAGGAGTCCAGCAACAATGGCGGCTTCCACCCAAAGTGCCCCACGCCATCCTACCTTCTCTATGAGTATGGCAATCAATGGAAAGAGGATGAAGCCACCACCGGTGCCAACAAACATGAAGCTTAATGCCAAGCCACGCTTGGCTACGAACCAATTACTTACGATTCTGGTGAAGGGGACTGAACCCGCCAGAGAAAGTCCTGTCCCCATAACTAGACCGAAGGAAAGATAGAAATGCCAGAGTTCGTTGCTGAAGCCTGCAGCGGTCGTCCCAATGGCAAGCAGGATAACTCCCAGACCCATGGTTTTCTTCGGTCCTATCCTGTCAACAAGGGCGCCAGCGATTGGAGCAGCTATTCCGTAAGCTAGAATGTGAAAAGACAGCATCGCCGCGGTGGCATCTCGCGACCAGTGGAATTGCTCCAAAAGATTAGGGTAGATTAGGGAAAAGGAGTAGCGTGCTCCATATCCCAATGCGAAAACAAAAATCCCTGAAGCTACAATGACCCATCCGTAGAAAAACTGGCCTTCTTTTTTCATTATTAAGCCTTTATAGAAGCCCTTTCGCTCTTTGCGGGCTCACAGTCCTATGTGGACTTTACTTTATGGGAATAGCTCCCAGAAAATATCTGGAAAGACTTTCCCTTCAGGAATATACCAGACTTTATCTCCGGCTGATAACTGATTCTAGTTACAAAAAGAAATACCCTACATCAAAATAGGGTCATTTTGTAGCTACAATGCTGGAGGCGACGATGGGATTCGAACCCATGAATAGAGGTTTTGCAGACCCCCGCCTTAACCACTTGGCTACGTCGCCCCGAAACCTGCGGGAACCACTGGTCCCCGCAGCACCTTTGTTCA
>CAYFFA010000010.1:0-25681 GCA_964342375.1 uncultured Dehalococcoidales bacterium
ACAGGTAAATGACTAAAGACAAGAATAGAGAATCTGGCTCGAACTCCTCACTTTCACAATATCACCGCATAGTGGCCAAGCTTGGCACCGGCCTCCTCACCGGCGGCAGCGACCACCTGAATGAGGACATCATATCGAGCCTAGTGGGGCAGATTGCGTAGCTGATGGGCCCGAGCATATGAGGCTAGAGAGGAGTCCCTTGAAGCTGAACCTTAGTGTGTGCATGAGCCGACGGCGCGGCGAATGATTTGTACAAAGGTAGATGGCTAGTATGAATATCGACGGCATTGACAAAAAACTTCTTAATCTTGTACAGGCAGAATTCCCGTTAATCAGTGAACCATATGCTGGCCTAGGATTACGGCTGGATATTGATGAAAACGCGGTTATTCGCCGCATCACGCGGTTAAAGACAAAAGGCATTATCCGCCAGATAGGCCCGGTTTTGGATGCCAGAAAGCTTGGTTACCAGACCACACTGGTGGCAATGAGGGTGGCAGAGAGCAAGTTAGGCAGGGCAGAACGGCTTATCAGTGAGCACTCGGGAGTCAGTCACGGCTATGAACGAGACCACCACTTCAACATCTGGTTTACTCTGGCAATACCCCATGGGGCTGACATGGAAACAGCATTGCAACAGTTGGCCAGCCCTATTGGGGCTGAAGCCGTCTTTGCCCTGCCGGCGATAAAACTATTTAAGCTACGCGCCTATTTTTCTATGGATGATAATGGTGAGTATACGCCAGACACGGGGACACATACTGGGGATATTCTTCCGCAAAAGGTTGAGCTGTCCCGGATAGATAAAACTATAATCAATGAGCTGCAACAGGACATCCACATAAGTCCGGCGCCGTTTGCAGCGATGGCGCAGCGAGCAGGCATAGAAATAGACCGCTTTTTAACTCAGTGCCACTCACTTCAGCAACGTGGCATCATGCGGCGTTTCGGTGCTTCTATCAACCATAATCGGGCAGGTTTCAAGGCAAATTCTATGACCTGCTGGATAGCATCACCAGACGCATTAGATGTTGCTGGCCAGAAGCTGGCTGCACTACGAGAAGTGAGCCACTGTTATGGAAGAAGGACTAACCCACTGTGGCAACATAACCTCTTTGCCATGATACACGGTCGTACTAAGAAGGCATGCCAAGAGATAGCAAGCATAGTATCTGGTGAAACCGGCCTGACCGACTGCATAATGTTATTCAGTACAAGAGAACTTAAAAAGACTAGGGTCAAATATCTGGTATGAAAAAGAGAGGCCAACTACCTTCCTACTATCCGATTTTCCTGAACATCGGCGACAGGAGATGCGTGGTGGTCGGGGGCGGGCAGGTTGCCCTGCGCAAGGTAAAAGCACTTCTGGAACACATGGCCAGTGTTGAAGTGATTAGCCCCGAACTGTGTCCTGAATTGAATCAATTAGCCAAGAGGGGAGAAATACATGTCCTCCGCAGGGGTTACCAGGCAGGCGACTTACAAAACGCGTTTATTGTTATAGCCGCCACCGATGATAGCGAGACTAACCTAGCGGTAGTTGGCGAAGCTCGAAAGAGTGCGGTTCTGGCCAATGTGGTAGATGATACGGATAATTCTGATTTCATTCTTCCCTCATATATGCGCCGCGGGGATGTCACTATTGCCGTCTCCACTGCCGGCAAAAGCCCTGCCCTGGCGCGGAAGATTCGCACCAGACTGGAAGTGGTTATTGGGGCTGAGTACGCTTCCCTTGCACTTCTGGTCGACGAGGTGCGTGCAGATGTAAAGCGGAAGGGAATCAATTTAAACGGTGATATCTGGCAGGAAGCCCTTGACCCTGATTTACTGATTGACCTGATAAAGAAGGGGGATAAGAAGAAAGCCAAAGCCGTCCTGCTCAGCAATCTGAAGACAGGCAGAAATAATATTGAGGTGGATTGATTCATATGCAAGTTAGCCTGGTAGGAATAAATCACCAGACGACACCAGTTACTATCCGTGAGAAGGTGGCAATCGGCGCAGATGATATCGAAGACAGCCTGATGCTACTTCGCCATCATGTGCCGCACGGCATTGTTCTTTCCACCTGCAACCGAACCGAGGTTTACGCTGCGGGCAACCATCCTGCTGAGGAAGCCAGCATCAACTTTCTGACTGCCATGACAGGCGTCTCTTTTACAGACTTGCTGCCTCATATTTACCTTCGCAAAAATGAAACAGCATTCGGGCATCTGTTCCGCGTAGCCAGCGGGCTCGATTCGATGGTTGTTGGTGAATTTGAGGTTTTGGGTCAGGTTGGGCAGGCGTTGGAGGCTGCGGAGAAGACAGGTATGGTGAACCTACCGCTGCGCCATATATTCCAGAGCGCAATCAGAACCGGCAGGCGCGTCCGGGCGGAAACCGGTATCAGCAAAAATGCCCTTTCCGTCAGTTCAGTGGCGGTGGACATGGCAACGAAGGCTATCGGTAACATTGGAGACTGCAAAGTGCTTGTCATTGGTGCCGGCGAAGCGGGAAGGCTGGTGGTTAAGGTAGCCAAGGAGAGGGGCGCTTCCCGAATTGTCGTTGCCAGCCGAACTCAGGAAAGGGCTTCAGCTTTAGCGCAAGCCCTGGGAGGAGTTCCAGTTGACCTGAACAACATGGTAGAAGAACTGCGCACTGCCCATATAGTTGTCGCCTGCGCTGGAGCACCGCGCTGGATACTTGGTATTCACCACGTAGAAGAGGCAATGAAAAATCGCCCTGAGCTGCCCCTGGTGATAATTGATATTGCTGTTCCCCGGAACGTGGAGTCTGGAGTGGAGGAAATAGATAATGTTTTCCTGTACAATATCGATGACCTCACCCTGACCTCTAAGCTAAACCGCAATCAGCGTGAGGGTGAAATTCAGAAGGTCAGGGAAGTTATAGCGGCTGAGGTAGATGAATTAGCTTCCTGGTTGCGGTCTCTCGAAATTAGACCCGTAGTCACTGCCCTGATGGAAAAGGCTGAAGATATACGCTGCGCACAACTGGGCAAAACCTTGAAGAAGTTGCACCAACTATCTGACGAAGAGCAAGATAACCTGGAAGCGATGACCAAGTCAATTGTAACTAAAATACTCAAGGAGCCTATATCTCTCCTAAAATCAGAGGCAAGCAGCAGAAATGATTATGCTGAGATTGTACGCGAGCTTTTCCAGTTAAACGGGGAGAGGCGAGAGTGATGAAGAGTATCACCGTTGGTTCCCGGGGCAGCCGACTCGCCCTGATTCAAGCTGAGTCGGTGATGGCCAATATCGAAAAGCTAAACCCCTCTCTTGAGGTCGGCATTAGACGGATAGCGACCAAAGGCGACCGCAATCCTCATGCCCGTCTTGACAATATGGCGGTGATTGGGGTATTTGTTAAGGAGTTGGAGGAAGCCTTGCTCGACGGGCAAATTGATCTGGCTATACATAGTCTCAAGGATATGCCGACTCAAATTCCCCGTGGGCTGCGCCTGGCAGCAGTGACCGAGAGGCTCGACCCAAGAGACATACTCGTGTCCAGAGCAGCGGGGCTCGCCGTGCTTGCCCCCGGTTCAAGAATAGGCACCGGCAGTTTTCGGCGTGCCGTTCAGCTTACTACCTATCGCCCTGGTCTGGAGGCATGCAGCATAAGAGGAAATATCGATACCCGCCTCCACAAGGTTTCCAGCGGAGAAGTGGATGGTGTAATACTGGCGGCATCCGCAATGGCACGCCTTGGCTGGGAGGAAAAGGTAACCGAATATTTGCCCGTAGAACATTTCCTGCCTGCAGTGGGGCAGGGAGCGCTAGGGTTAGAGTCACGCTCTGACGATGATGAGATAACCGAACTTATCTCCCCCATTAATCATCTGCCTACCTGGCAGAGTATAACTGCTGAACGCGCCTTTCTCCTTGCTCTGGGTGGTGGCTGTCGTGCCCCCATTGCCGCTTTGGGGACTGTAAACGGTACCGACTTAAAGCTCAAAGGAATGGTAGCTGATGTCGGTGGGGAGAGGATACTGTATGATTCAGCAGAAGGTGTTGCCCTATCTCCAGAAGAGGTGGGAGTACGGCTGGCACAGAAGATGCTGACGATGGGTGCGTCAGAATTTATCACTGAGGCGAAGCTCAGGTGAAGCAAAGCACAGTCTATTTAGTAGGGGCCGGACCAGGCGACCTGAGCTTGATTTCAAAGAAGGCTCTTGAATATCTTGCCCAAGCCGATGTTATTATCTATGACCGGCTGGTTGATAGTCGAATCCTTGATTTAGCTCGCTCCGGGGCAGAACGGATATATGTGGGCAAGTCGGCAGGACAACATGCTAGAGAGCAGAGTGAGATAAACCAGTTGCTGGTGGACAAGGCAAAGGAAAGCAAGACTATAGTGCGGCTTAAAGGTGGCGACCCATTCGTTCTAGGGCGGGGTGGTGAAGAAGCAGAAGTCCTGGTTGATAACAATATACCGTTTGAGGTTGTCTCAGGGATAACATCGGCAGTGGCAGCTCCCGCCTATGCCGGCATCCCGGTCACTCATCGCGGGATAGCATCATCTTTTGCGGTAATCACCGGACACGAAGACCCGACCAAGCCCGGTTCAAGCCTTGCCTGGGATAAGTTGGCTACAGGAGTGGATACACTGGTCTTTCTCATGGGGATGCAAAACCTGTCCGCGATAGTGGAACAGTTAATTGAGCATGGCAGACCTGCCGATACCCCGGTGGCGGTAATCAAGGATGGCACCACTCCTAGACAGAGGACTGTAGCAGGTAACCTGGCCGACATTGCAGCCATGGTCGAAGAGCATCATCTCACCGCTCCAGCAGTGATTGTGGTCGGGGATGTAGTCCGGCTGAGAGATAAACTCCGATGGTTCGATAACCGCCCCCTTTTCGGCAAGCGCGTCCTCGTCACCAGGGCACGACATCAGGCAAGCGCACTGAGTCGACTTCTCTCGGAACACGGCGCTCAACCTGTTGAGTTACCGGCTATTGATATCCAAGCTATGCCGGATACTGATGAACTCAACCGGGCTATCTCAAATCTAGAGCACTATCACTGGGTGATTTTCACCAGTGTGAACGGGGTCAACGCATTCTTTCAGCAATTATCTCATCTCAAGATGGATGCCCGTATCCCTGAAGGTCTCAAGGTTGGCGCTATTGGGCCAGCCACCGCCGAAGCTCTGAAGATGATGGGGGTAATTCCCGATTACCTTCCTGAAGTTTATACCGGTCAGGGAATTATTGCCGGACTTGAAAGTCGAGACATCGTCGGGCAGCGATTCCTGCTTACTCGGGCTGATATAGCAGATAAAGAATTAACTGAAGGAATCATACGACTTGGAGCGGAGGTGGACGAGATAGCTGTGTACAAGACTGTTCCCGCGGTTGCTGCTATCTCTCAAGCCAAGGAGATGTTATTGTCGGGTGAAATTGATATAATCACCTTTGCCAGCTCATCGACGGTTTCCAATCTGATGGCTGTATTCGATGGTGAGCAGTCAGCATTAAATAGCGCCAAGGTGGCCTGTATCGGACCCAAAACGGCCGACACCGCTGCCAGAGCCGGATTGAGAGTAGACATAGTTGCTGGTGAACATACCATACCTGGATTGGTGACAGCGATTGAAGAGCATTTCAAAAAGGAGGATTAGATGACGGGCTTTCCTCAGTTACGTCTGCGCCGCTTGCGCCGTTCAGAACCCCTGAGGGCGTTATTCCGGGAGACCAAGGTGAATATAGAAGACCTGGTCTATCCGTTATTTGTAGTAGATGGCAAGGGAGTAAAACAAGAAATAGACTCTATGCCGGGTATTTCCCGTTTTTCCGTTGATATGCTGCCTCGCGAGGTTACAGAAGTAGCCGAGCTTGGAATTCCCGCGGTTATTCTTTTCGGCATACCTGAGCACAAGGATGAAGTTGGATCAGAAGCTTATAATCCCGAGGGAATTATTCAGCAGGCGATACGAGCCCTAAAGCAATCGGTTCCAGAGATGCTGGTGGTCACAGATGTCTGTCTCTGCGAATATACCAGCCACGGGCATTGCGGTATCGTGGTAGATGGCTATGTTGATAATGACCAGACGCTTTCGCTTTTAGCCAGAACAGCTCTGTCGCACACTGAGGCCGGCGCCGACATAATCGCTCCCTCCGATATGATGGACGGCAGGGTAAAGACAATTAGGGCGACGCTGGATAAAAGAGGATTTCAGCAAATTCCTATCCTCTCTTATGCAGCCAAGTATGCTTCTGCCTTCTTCGGTCCTTTCCGTGAGGCGGCGGAATCAACGCCACAGTTCGGCGACCGCCGTGCTTACCAGATGGACCCAGCCAATGTGCGGGAGGCATTGAGGGAGGTGGAGCAGGATATTGCTGAGGGTGCAGATGCTGTTATGATTAAGCCTGCCCTGCCCTATCTGGATGTTATAAGGCAGGTGCGTGAGACATTCGGCTACCCCGTGGCAGCCTATAATGTCAGTGGTGAGTATTCTATGGTGAAAGCAGCCGCCCAACAAGGCTGGTTAGACGAGAAACGAACCACCATGGAGATTCTCACTGCCATTAAGAGGGCCGGGGCTGTTATTATCATTACCTACCACGCTAAAGAAGCTGCCGCGTGGTTGTCATCTGACTAAGTATACACCTATGAATAAACCTAAGCGCTCCCAAGAACTTTATTGTGAAGCTCAACGTTATTTACCCGGCGGCGTTGATAGCCCGGTGCGTGCTTTCAAAGCGGTCGGCGGAACTCCTCCCTTTATGGTGAGAGGACGAGGCTCAAGAATCTACGATGCCGACGATAACGAGTTTATTGACTACATCTGCTCGTGGGGTCCGCTCATCCTGGGACACTCCCATCCCCAGGTTGTTGAAGCTCTGAAACGAGCTGCAGAGCGGGGCACAAGCTTTGGCACTCCGACTGAGCTGGAGACAACTCTGGCCAAGATGGTCTCTGCTGCCATGCCATCTATTGAGATGCTCCGCTTTGTAAATTCAGGTACGGAAGCCACAATGACCGCACTACGCCTGGCACGAGCATTCACCGGTAGGGAGAAGATTGTTAAGTTTGCCGGTTGTTATCATGGCCACGTGGATGGGTTGCTAGCCGAGTCCGGCTCCGGCCTGGCAACCTTGGGTATTCCCAGCTCCCCTGGTGTGCCTTCGAGCTACGCACAGAATACACTGGTGATACCATATAACAATTCCGGAGCTGTTGAACAAGTTTTTCAGCGCTACCCCAGAGAGATTGCTGCCGTAATAATCGAACCGATGGCGGCTAATATGGGTGTGGTGCCGCCCGATCCGGCTTTCTCGTTTGGCCTCCGCAAATTGACAGAGGAGACTGGGGCTCTCCTGATTTTTGATGAAGTCATCTCCGGTTTTCGTGTGGGCTATGGGGGAGCACAGACCTTCTATGGCATTGCCCCGGACCTGACCTGTCTCGGGAAGATTATTGGCGGAGGATTGCCCGTAGGAGCCTACGGCGGAAGACGGGACATTATGGAAATGATGGCGCCGGTGGGACCGGTTTATCAGGCCGGAACTCTATCGGGAAATCCCCTGGCTATGACTGCAGGAATAGAGACCCTCAAGGTTTTGAGCCAGCCCGGGGTCTATGAGCAACTGGAAGCCAAGACATCAAGACTTGGAGAAGGCATTGTCAGGGCTGCATCCGATGCTGGTATCAGCTTGCAGGTTTCGCGTATCGCCTCGCTGCTCACCGCTTTTTTCACCGGCGAACCTGTCGTTGATTATGAATCGGCGACGCGGGCAGATACAGAACTATTCAGCAGATATTTCCAAAGTCTGCTCTCAGATGGTATATACTGGCCACCTTCTCAGTTCGAGGCCGCGTTTGTCTCGTTGAGCCACAGTTATGAGGATATCCAGTCCACAATCAGTGCTGTCGATAAGGCACTGAGACAGCTATCGTCTACAAAATAGTGCAAGCGTACGCTAATCTGCTTTCAGAGAAACCACCTGTAAGGAGTGGGCAGGGGAAGATGTACCAATGTCCACAGCAACGACAGAGTTTCACCGGGCGAAGCGGTTCCTTAGAATACAGGTCTGGTCCAGGTACAAAAGGCATGAGGATACGAGGCAGCTAAAACTTTTATTGCTTCAGCGGCTGGTTTGTTGACGATACATATGCTCACAACACTGATGGAAAAAGGCTTCGAGACGGATATCCTGCCCGGAATCTTTACTACCATCCACCGATAGTGTGAGAACTGGTAGCCCATAATCGCGACCAAACTGGAGCAGGAGCATACTGACAATTATTCCCGGCATACAGCCGAAAGGTATGATGTTCAAAATTCCATTGAAGCCATGTTCAGCGTATTCCACGGCCCGCCCCATACTCAGGATGGCTTCTCCTTCTACTGCCGGGCTTAGGTAGGCGTGCCCCCGGTTCAGGATTTCCTGTGTTGGCAGTTCACGGGCAAAATGCTCAATGACCCCATCGAACTGTTTTCTTAATGGCTCAGCAGCTCTTTCCTGGACAATCTCGCTTATCTTTTGCTTTGCCCAGTCCCTCCAGCCTCCTTCAAGGTGAAGCTTGTTACGACGCTTTCGCTGATGGTCAATATAATCCAGCCACTCCTCCATGGGGGGAAGCGCACATTGAGCACCGAGCGTTTCCAGTCGATGGACAATAAAGCCGTTAGCGAATTGATTGCTGCGGGCAAATATTTCGCCGACAAGGCCAATACGGGGTCTGGATGTGCTTTTACCCACTTCCACCGCTTCAAAAGCATCTCTGACACGCCGGCTAAAAGGCTTAAAGCCATCACCATCTTGCTCGGTTAGTTTTATCAACGATTCCAGCCATTCCTGATAAACAGCATCAGTCTCACCTTTGTTGAGTTCGTATGGGCGCCTTTCCATTAGCATCTTTTGCATCGAATCGATAATGGTAGAAGCAAGCCATGCCCTAAGCCTGAACCCCGGCCCGAGAGCAGCTATATGCCTAAAGTAGTCTTTGGTCTGGTCAAAAGTAAGGATGGGTACCCCCGGCAGTCTGAGTTCATCGAGGACAATCCGATGCAGTTTGTTATACTGCCCAAACCGGCACGGTCCGCTGGCATTGGGCATGAGAAAGGCAGCTTCGTCAGCATTGAAGTCAGGGGCACGGGTTTTCTTGACAATATCCCCGGTGGTGATAATGCTCGGGAAGCATTCCTTGCCACTGGTATATTTCCTGCCCAGTTCCAAGGTAAGCTCATCCGATATTGGAAGGGCTTCAGCTTTAAGTCCACAATGGTTTACGGCCGCGGCGATAGCGTAACCGTGGTCTATCATGTAGGGGATGTACACACAACGGCTGTTAGCATGATTGGACGAGAAACCAAATACCGGAAGGAGTTTGCTTGTACCGCGAGTTTTGGCATTACGTATAGTATCAATGAATGCTTCACAGCGGGTGACAAGGCCAGCATCGGCGGAGTGCTCATCGATTTCTATGGTAAGGAAAGATTTACCTTCAGTCTCTTTGCTAAAGAATTTTAACAAATATGAATCGGGACCGCAGGCAAAGTTGGTTAAGTAAAGGCCGAATAGCCTCGGGTCTTTAGCAATCATTCTGGCAGCGCACAGTATTTTCTGTCCGGACTTCCAGTACATATTGGGATGAACAGAACTGACCTCCTTAGCCACGGACTTAAGCGGCAAGAAGTCCAGTGGTATGGCGAGCACACCAAGGTCCCGTAGCTTCTCCGGCAGGTTGAGCGTCATTCCCTCATCACAGGTATTATAAGACCTTCCGATGATGACGATAGCATTCTCATCGGGCTTCAATTGTGATAGAACTTCTTGACCACGTCTCTGCTGCCAGTCGTTGAAAGAATCAAGCGCTTCAAACCCGGCCTGGATAGCCTTATCAATCGGGCTTTCCCTGGATATTTCCAACTCCCGGGCTACTCGCTTTAATACCCCTTTTAACCATGGGCGACCTCTATCGGCATGAACGACTGGCCTGAGTACCACTGGCTTTTTCCCTGCAGGCGCAGTTAGAGCCTCCTTGATTTGGGCCGAGCTATACAGGATAAACGGTAAGCTCTGGGTTAGCGGGCAGTTCCATGACTTCGCGAAATCGTCAGTCAGCTTTTCCATGGTGCACTGAACCGGCAGGAACAGGAAATCGGGCTCTTTTTCCAGCAAGTTGAGCACCTGGCCGTGGGCTACTTTTATAGGTAAGCACGGTTCCTCAATTACATTCTCTACGCCCTTCCGCATGATGTTACGACTGGTACTGTCAGAAACGACTACCTGAAACCCGAGTTCGATGAAAAAGGCTTTCCACAGGGGGAAAAGATCGTGGAAGAATAAAGCTCTGGGTATTCCCACCGTTTTGCCGTTGGGAAAGTCGGGGATGTCCTTGGGATAGGTGTTCATCAGGGCTTCATAGCGCTCATCAAAGAGGTGGGGAATTTGGGAAGATTGTCGCTGCTTCTTATTCTTGGGGCTATCGAATTTATCACAACGGGCACCGTAGAAGAGGGGCTTTTCCCCTTCAAAAACAACCTTATGAATTTCACACAGATTAGGACAACTCTGGCATTCAAAGGACGATAGCTCATATTTTCTACTTCTCAGGTCAAAGCCACGGAAGCGGGTTTGCCCACCGGCAGCCTCCATTTCGTCCTTAGCTAACATAGCAGCACCGATAGCCCCGAGAATATCATGATGAGGTGGAACTTCGACTTTCTTGCCGAGAACGCTCTCAAAGGCCGCTTTTACGCCTCCGTTAAAGGCAACACCACCCTGAAAAAGGATGTGGTCGCCGATACGTCTATCTTCTACTACTTTAGTGAAATAGTTCTTGACAACGGAGTAGGCCAGGCCACTGACCATATTTTCTTTGGTTGCTCCTTTCTGTTTATGGAAGTTCATTTGGGATTCCATGAAAACGGTGCAGCGTTCACCCAGGTCCAGTGGTTGTTTTGAAGACAGGGCAAGGGCACCAAATTCCTCATTGATATTGATGCCCAGCTTCTCCGCCTGCTCTTCCAGAAAGGACCCGGTACCGGCGGCGCATACTTTATTCATGGCAAAATCAATGATAGTACCGTCTTGCAGACTAATATACTTGGCATCCTGCCCACCGATTTCAAAGATGGTATCTACCCCAGGGCACATAAATGTTGCTGCTTTAGCATGGCTCGTAATTTCGTTGCGAATTACGTCAGCGCCGAAAAACTCCCCAGTCATATACCGCCCGGAGCCGGTAGAAGCGGCGCCTCTTACTACTATACTGTCGCACAATGTTTGCCCGACTTCGTAGAGCCCTCTCGTCACGGCTTCAATAGGACGGCTGGCTGTCATCAAATAACGACGGGCGAGAACATTGTTATCCCGGTCTATCACGACAACATTGGTACTTATGGAACCTATATCCACACCCACATAGGCTTCGATTTTCTGCGCTGCACCAATTTTGATAGGCTCAGTATTTATGGCATAATCATCACCAATGAGAGGAGGAAGACTGACGAATGTGTATTCTCTCTGGGCAATATATTCCCGCAAGCGTTCGAGAGCGTCTCCGGGTAGATTATCTTCTCTGGCTCCGGCTTTACCCTGTATGCTTTCACCCGCTACAAGAGTTGCTCCCAGAGCGCCCAGAACGGCAAAATGCTCCGGAACGATTAGCTCCGATTCCCCGAGTTGCATAACTTCAAGGATGGCTCGTCTGATGCCCTTATTGGCAGCTACACCACCCTGAAGAGAAACGGGTTTAAGTAAATCCCGACCACGGACAACATTGCCCTGAAAGTTGCGCACCATGGCAAAGCACAAGCCGGCAACAATGTCATGCACCGGGGTACCTACCTGTTGGAGGTGAATCATATCGGTCTTGGCAAAAACACTGCAGCGTCCAGCTATCCGCGGAGGATGAGCTGATTTCAAAGCGACATCGCCGAACTGTTCGATGGGTATACCCATCCGGGATGCTTGCTGGTCAAGGAATGAGCCTGTGCCGGCGGCGCAGACACCGTTCATAGTAAAATCGGTAACTTTGGGGAGCGCATCCGGAGACCCCTTTTCAACAATAATGAGTTTGGAGTCTTCACCACCAATCTCAAGGATAGTTTTTACTTCGGGGTAAAATCGTACTGTCCCAGCAGTCTGAGCAATAATCTCGTTTACAAACGGTATTCCAAGAAGGTCTGCGATAAGCCTCCCGCCTGTGCCGGTGGCAGCGGCGAGTTTGAAAGTATCGGCCGAATATCTGGCCAAGACATCCTCAAGGACGGCAAGAATTGTCTCTATGGGCTGCCCTTTGGTGCGAGTATATCGATGTTCAATGATATTATCAGTTTTGTCCAATACTACAGCCTTGGCAGCGACCGAGCCAACATCAATACCTAATTTCACCATAACTTCTATTTTGGGGTTAAGTTTTACCGTTGTATATGACTTTTGTCGAATGCAAACTGATAAGTACTGAAATCTGGTAAGTTGTATTCGGCAATAATTGGGAAGCCATCATCAGCTGATTTTAATATTACAACTGGGACTACCGAAGATGCAAATCTATAGCTGAGTTGGCTAATATTCAGATCCAGTACTAATAACGATAACTATTATCAATAGCGGCTACCTCAAGAACATTATGTCAATGAATAAAGCGCTATGATTCTAATGCCCTCTGGGTATCTCCGCCTGACCCGATTTTTATCAATATTGAACCGAGTTTTATGCTCTGCTAGCATCTAATTTCTCCTTGAGACTATGCAGGCATGACGCCATGCTTTTTTTCCGGCAGTATTTCAGTTTTATTTATCGTAGCCTCAAGGGCTGCTATCAACCTCCGTCTTGTTTCAGCCGGGTCAATCACTTCGTCAATGTCAAAGTCGAAGGCTGCGTTGTATGGATTGGCAAACTGCTGACGATATTCCTCTATCTTATGTGCCAGGAGGCCCTGGGGATCCTCTGCCTTCTTTAACTCTCTGGCAAATATTATTTCAGCGGCTCCCTCGGGCCCCATTACCGCCAACTCGGCGTTGGGCCAGCAAAACACAGAATCAGCTCCCAATTCCTTGCCGCACATACCTATATACGCACCCCCGTAACTTTTCCTGAGAATCAGGGTTATCTTGGGCACGGTTGCTTCGACATAAGCATAGATCGTTTTTGCCCCATGCCGGATAATGCCTCCCCACTCCTGGTCCACTCCCGGAAGGTATCCGGGCACGTCAACTAGGTTTATAATCGGTATCTTAAAAGCGTCGCAAAATCTGATAAACCTAGACGACTTATCGCACGCATCAATGTCAAGGCATCCTGCCTTTGACATCGGTTGATTGGCTATAATGCCTACCGCCCATCCGTTTAGCCTGGAAAAGCAGGTGATTATATTGGTGGCGAATTGTGGGAATAGCTCAAAATAGCTCTTTCCCCCGTCACTCCGCCGGTCAAAAATCTCCTCTATCACTTTATGCATATCATACGGCTTTTTCGGGTCAGCCGGGACTATCTCAAACAAGGACCTGAGCGCACGCTCTGGTGAATCTCCTCGGTTAACCCTGGCAGGCTTTTCCTTGTTGCTTGACGGCAAATAACTTAGCAATTCTCGGACACCATTGAAACACGTTTTTTCATCGCCCTCCGAACGGCATGCAAATCCGGCCTTTTGTTGAGCAGGAGCAGCACCACCTAGTGTTTCAACGCCAATCTCCTCCCCCATGACAGCTTTGATAACCCTCGGCCCGGTGATAAAGGCATAGCTGATACCATCAACCATGAAGACAAAATCCATTAAGGCAGGAGAATAAACAGCACCTCCCGCACATGGTCCGGCAATAATACATATCTGAGGGATCACGCCGGAGGCATATACATGCCGGTGAAACATCGAGCCATAGCCGACAAGTCCTTTCACACCATCCTGAATTCTGGCTCCCCCTGAGTCATTTATGCAAATAAGCGGGCAGCCAGCCTTTAAGGCTTGGTCCATTACTGCGGTTATCTTCCTTGCCTGTATTTCGGAAAGTGTACCCCCCATAGAGGTGAAGTCTTGGGAGAAAATATATATTTTTCTGCCATCAATATCCCCGTAACCAGTGATAACTCCGTCTCCCGGAACTTCTTTGTAAGACTTGTTTCTACTCGTGGCAAAAGTGCCGATTTCGTAGAACGTACCCTTATCCAGCAGTGAATCTATTCTTTCGCGCGCAGTTAATTTATTTCTCTCCTTTTGCCTTAAAACCGCCTCCCCTCCCCCCATCTCCATGACCTTTTGGCGGCGCGCTTTGAAATCAGCCAGCTGGTTTTCTCCACTTATATCCATATCTGATGGCTCCTATTTTTACCTTTAACTAGCCATATTCTAGCATATTAACTGTTATGTATGCATTGCATTCTTTTCAATAACCTAGGTGTCAAGTGAAGATACCCGACGCTGCATCAATGGAGGAGTTGGTTACCGAATTATGTCTCTGAAAAGAGAGGTAATGACAGAGAATGAAGCTCCGCTATACGTAATACCGGTAGGCAGAAATACTTAGAGTTCTTCCCGCACTTATACTCTTCAACGAACATAAAGACAGTTGCTGCCTGTTGCGGGTCAGCACTGTCCCTTGCACATAAAGAACTCGCGTAATAAAATGGGGGCAACCGCAAGATACCAAGGGCAAAGTGGATTATTCGATTTATTATCGTGGTGATTTGAGAGCAGGAAGCTAAAACAGGCCCTTCAACTTTATGAGCGAAACATTTGCTTTTGATAATCGCCGTATATTCACGGAGATAAGTTATGGGTTCAGTGAAAGTTATTCCTTCTGTATGCGGTCATGACTGCGGTGGGAGTTGTCCCCTTAACGTCTATGTTGAAGATGGGAGAATCATCAAGATAGAGTCGCATGATGTGGGGTTGCCGGAGCTGCGGCCATGCGCAAGAGGCCTTCAATATCACTACAGGGTTTATGCGCCCGACCGCTTGAAGTACCCGATGAAGAGAATCGGCGAAAGAGGCGAAGGTAAGTTTACCAGAGTCTCCTGGGATGAAGCCCTAGGTGAAGTGGCAGAACAAATCACTTGCATCAGAGATGCCTATGGACCAGCGGCTATCCTAAACCATACAGGCAGTGGCTATTTTGGACGGTTACATTACTCCGGCATTCTGGCTCGATTTCTCAACCTGATTGGGGGGCAGACTCTCAGGTGGGGTGGTGCCTCTTATCAAGGAGGATATTTCGCCAGTCTGGCCACATACGGCGCAATTTTTACTGGAAACGATAGGTCAGACCTACTCAATTCAAAAATGATTATCCTTTGGGGGAGCAACCCCGCCGAGAGCATATTCGGCACTGAGACCCGTTGGTATCTGACGCAGGCAAAGGAAAAAGGGACCAAGATAATCTGTGTTGACCCCAGGTACACCGAGAGCGCTGCCGCCTGGTCTTCCCGATGGATTCCAATTCGCCCCGGCACTGATGCTGCCATGCTGGTATCCATGGCCTATGTCATCCTTGAACAGGGATCACAGTCTCAGGATTTCCTTGACACCTACACTGTCGGTTTTGATAAGTTCAGGGACTATGTAACCGGCGCTGCGGATGGTGTTGCCAAGACTCCGGATTGGGCAGAAAAGATTACCGGAGTGCCGGCGGAAACGATAGCGACTTTGGCCCAAGAATATGCCGCCGCGAAGCCGGCTGCCATCATAACCGGCTGGGCTCCGGGTCGCTCATCTAGGGGGGAACAGTACCACAGGGCTACTGCCACTTTGTCGGCAATGACCGGCAATATCGGTATTCATGGTGGCTCTACCGCGTGCCTTGACCTCACTATGAGCGCTTCACCATTAGTCGGAGCCGAGGTTCCTGAAAATTATGTTGCCCTGTACTCTGACTTGCCGCAGCTCACCAACCCCGTGGAAAAAGGCCAGCCCCTACATGAGTACACGGTGAATGGAATACGCAACCATACAATTGATAAGGTGCATTTCACCAAGGTTTGGGATGCTATCCTCAGGGGTAAGACCGGAGGCTACTTCAGTGACATCAAGATGCTCTACATAATAGGTGGAAACGGTCTTAATCAGTGCTGCAATACAAATAAGGCAGTGAAGGCACTCGAGAAACTGGAATTTATGGTAGTGCATGACCACTTTATGACCCCGACGGCAAAGTTTGCTGATATCCTGCTTCCCGCCTGCACCTGGTGCGAGCGGAATGGTATCCACTTCCCCTGGTTTTTCGGACATTACCTCATTTATGCCGGCAAAGCAATCGAACCATTGTACGAATCAAAGAGCGATTTCGACATTCTCAACCAGCTGGCCAGCAAGATGGGGCTTTGCTTCAGCGATAAGACAGAGGATGAGTGGCTCAGACTCTTTGCTGCCAAATACGGGGTTACCGATTATGAAGCCTTTAAGGCCGATGGATTCTACAAGTTGACAATGCCTAAGCCCCATGTGGGTTTCAAAAAGCAGATTGAAGACCCTGCCCGCAATCCCTTCCCTACCCCATCCGGCAAGATTGAGCTCTTTTCTCAGAGAATAGCCGATTTCAACCGTCCGGATGAGCTGCCGTCCGTTCCCAAATACATCGAAGGCTGGGAAGGCCCGACTGACCCGAAGCGTGAGCAATACCCACTACAGTTGATAACAGTTCACCCACTTCTGAGAATCCACTCTCAACATGATAATGTGCCATGGTTCAGGGAACGGCAGCCCCGTGAGGCGTGGATTAATCCGGCTGATGCCACGGCCAGAAACATCAAGGACCGGGACCGGATCATGGTCTCCAATGACCGAGGTGCCATCAGCATTCTGGCCAAGGTTACTGAGAGAATAATACCCGGAACGGTCAGTGTTTTCCAGGGAGCGTGGTACGACCCTGACCCATCGGGACTGGACCGAGGAGGATGTGCCAATGTCCTTACTCTGGATGAGCATTCTCCGGGCGGAGCATTCTGTAGCAACGCGGCGCTGGTACAGGTTGAGAAGATTTAGGGAGAGAACGATGCAAATTGGGTTTTACTATGACCAGTCCCGGTGTATTGGGTGCGATGTTTGCTCGTCTGCTTGTCGTAGCTGGAACGAGCTGACACCTGAGATGCCTGACATCATAGAGCTTGCTTCGCGGGAGAATGGCGTATTCCCAGAGGTATCCTTAACTCATCTCTTCCTAACCTGCTTCCATTGTGCCGCACCAAGTTGTATTCCCGCCTGTCCGGATAGACTCCTAGTGAAACGTGCCAAGGACGGTATTGTGGTTATCCCCGACCCGGAGCAATGCACGGCTTGCCAGCTTTGCGTGGAAGCCTGTCCCTACAATGCGCCCAGGATGGTTGACGGGGGCAAGGTAGGGATGGTGAAATGCAACATGTGTCTGGCGCGTCTTGATGATGGTAAAGCCCCGGCTTGCGTGGCATCCTGCCCGGTGGAAGCGCTTGATGCCGGGCCAATGGAGGAGCTAATAGCCAAATACGGTGAGTTTATGGAGCTGGAGGGGTTTGCCGATTACCGCCAAACAAGGCCTTCAATTATCTTTCGTGCCCGAGATTCTGGCACAGGCCTTGACACCAGAATATTCTAGCCACATCTCAGAATTTAACAGAGTCAGTAACTTCACTGGCCAAGCAGATTGAGCGGGAACACTAAAGCCTATTCTCTCCAACCTCGAAAGACTAAATCGATACGTCTGAAATGGGAAAACCGTCTGGACATCACCAACCCTTTAAGCACATCAAGCTGCCACCAAAGCTCATACACTTCAGGTAGCTGTAAGCTCACTGGGAATTACCCGACTGCTAAGATCAAAGATCCTCCGCTGCCTGAGCCAGCTCTTCGGCATCGAAGAAGGTGGTTCGATAATCTGTATAGCGGTCCTGAACCGGGTCATAGTGCCCATCGTACGCCTCGTGGACCTGGTCATAGACACGCTTTGCCAGCTTGCTGACCCCGGTGATCTTGGGCTCCCGGACACCAGTCGCCTCCCGATAGCGATTAAGTACTGATATTATCCCATCCAATCCTGAAAGAGCACCGATACGATTCAGCTCCACCCCCTGGCGACCCACCACTGACGAATCAAAGGGAAGATATATCAACCCGCCTTGTGCCCGCGCCTGCCGCTGTATCCCTGTCTGATGCAGCCCTGCCTGAGTAGCAAAAATATTTCTCCCCACGATGGGCTGCTTCTCTGGGATAAGAACCACGTCTTTCTGCATCAAGTCAGCTATCTCTGCCAGCGCCTCAAGCTCGAGTCCAGGGTCGCCATATTCGCGGATGTAGTTGACCAGAACCTGTTCCAGTGCAGCATTTCCCGTGCGCTCGCCAAGGCCGGCGAAAGTTACATTAACCTTTCTGCAACCATAGCGAAAGGCGGCCATACTGTTGGCTGTAGCGTAGCCGAAGTCGTTATGGCCATGAAACTCCATTTCCGCCCCCGCAGCCCGAGAGAGTGCGGAAACAAGTCGTGGAATGCCAAAGGGGAGGGCAGCATAGGGGTCGGGTATCCCCAGGCCCAGGGTATCACAGACCCTGAAACGGGCTCGGCCCTTGGTCTCCTCCATCACCCGGCACATAAATGGTATAACCCAGCCTTCTACATCGGACCTGGTCGCGTCCTCCAGGTGGACACGAGGGGTAATACCATGCTCGCAAGCCGTGAGAATAGGTGCCAGATACCTTTCAATGGCCTCCTCTTTGCTGTGTAAGCCAAGTCGGTCGAAGATATGATGGTCGGAACATGAGGCCAGCATCCCCGTCTCCTTAACCTTACCTCCGGATATCTGCACCAAGTCCCTGATATCCTTAGGGTTAGCCCGGGTCCAGGTGGTAACCCGGGGACAGTCGTACCCTCGTCCCAAGAGCTTCTCCAAAGTCCACAGGTCACGCTTCTGGTAGATGAAGACTTCCACGGCATCAATAATCCCGGTGCCATTATCTAGCTTGTGGAGAAGATCGAAGTACCTGAGTTTAGCCTCATTCGGAAAGATAGCGAAACATGGATCCTGGGCTCCATCTCGCATAGTGGTATCAGTGATGAGCTTTGGGTAGGTATCAGGCCCAATGGCAGGAACTTCGGCTGGGGTCTCTTCCACTTGCAAAGGTGGCACCCTGCCTTCAAAGTTGAAGTATTTTCGTTCTGGATTCACTTGGTAGCGGGACATTTCGCTCCTCCTTATCAAGGTCAGGCTCTATGCCCTACATAGTAAAATTGCAGCTATGCATCACTGACCAGGCAGCCGTCAGAGCACTCACTTCTAAAACTCCTCTAGGGTAGAGGTGTCACCCAAGGGTAAACCTAACTCCTTAGCTTTAAGTAAACGACGCATTATTTTGCCGCTTCGGGTCTTGGGCAAAGAGGCTATAATTTCTATTTCCCGCGGTGCTGCCGCCGCTGCCAGCTTACGACGAGCGAACTGCTTCAGTTCTCGATGCAGCTTCGCAGATGGTTGGTATCCGTCATTCAGGGACACAAAAGCCTTAACCACCTCCATAGCTATTGGGTCCGGTTTTCCAATAACGCCTGCCTCGGCTACCGCGGGGTGTGCGATTAAAGCGCTCTCCACCTCGAAAGGTCCAACCAAGTGCCCGGCTGTGTTGATTACATCGTCAGCACGGCCTACAAACCAATAATAGCCGTCGGCGTCCCGACGAGCGCGGTCGCCAGTGATATACCACCCGTTCTGAAAGCGCGACTGGTAGAGATCATGATTATTCCAGTAGGTCTGGAACATGGCGGGCCAGCCTGGCTTTATAGCAAGATATCCCTCCTCTCCGGGTAGCATCTCGGTGTAACTATCATCCAGGATGGCGGCTACGATACCGGGGATAGGCCGACCCATGGAACCGGGGCGCACTGCCATGAAGGGGTAATTAGCAATGAGTATGGCACCGGTCTCAGTTTGCCACCAGTTGTCGTGTATGGGCTGGTGAAACACATTGAGGCCCCACATCACCGCCTCCGGATTTAACGGCTCTCCCACACTGCAAATATGTCGCAGACTGCTGAGGTCGTATTTCTTCGGAATCTCCTCCCCAGCCTTCATAAGCATGCGCAAAGCCGTAGGAGCAGTATACCACACCGTCACCTTATATTTCTCAATAACCGAATACCATGCACTTGCCTGGAAACCACCTCTATAGACAACCTGTGATACCCCGTTAGTCCAAGGAGCGGACATACCGTAGGAGGTCCCGGTAACCCATCCCGGGTCGGCGGTACACCAGTACACGTCATCTTTGTGAAAATCCAGAGCCCACTTGCCAGTCGCATAGTGTTGAACAGCGGCATAGTGAATATGGACAGCGCCCTTGGGCTTTCCGGTAGTCCCTGATGTGTAGTGCATTAACGAATAATCATTTGCGGTGGTGCTGATTCTAATAAAGTCAGGAGATGCACCGCCCATGACTTCCTGGTAGCTTATATCGCCCGCTTGATCCGGGTGCTGACCATCCCCACCAACCACAATCAGGTGCTTGAGGTCCGGTAGCTCAGGGAGAACAGGGGCTATACGGGCTCTCAGCGCCGGACTGGTGACAAGCACTTTAGCCCCGCTATCTTGCAAGCGGTCCCTCGCTGGGTCCGGGCCGAAGTCGGCGAACAGAGGCCCGACGATAGCCCCCAACTTTAGACCACCAAACACCGCAATGTATATTTCGGGGATACGCTCCATAAAGGTGAATACACGGTCGCCCTTTGCCACCCCCAGTCCCGCCAGAACATTGGCGAACTTGCTAGTAAGCATAGAGAGTTCGCCAAAGGTATAGGTCTCCGTCTCACCGTTCTTTCCCTCCCAAAGGAGGGCTACCTTATCTCTGCGAGGAGACGCGGCATGTCTATCAATAGCCAAATAAGCCAGGTTCAACTCGTCTCGATGCTGGATTCCCAGTTCCCTCTCCATTTGCGTCCAGTCGAAATCACCACCTAGGGTATACTGGTGGTCCAGATTAGGCCTTACCGGGATCTCCTCTACGCCTGGCTTGCTGATTTCAGGATAGTGCATAGCCCCCCCTTCCTGTGTCCAAGTGAACGCCGAAATATCGCTCTTGCTTCTGACTCAGCCACTTAATGATTGGAATTACGCGATTTAGATAACGAAATAACTTTTCAGTTAGTTTTTATCCGATGGCTTAGATGTGCTGAGCAGAATGCTATCATCGGCAAGCTGTTCCCCGCTTGCCCGTTCAAACGCCGCCAGCAGGTCAATGACGTTGATATCACGTCTCTGCTGATAATTCAGGTCAACTATCGTTCGTCCCTTGTGCATCATTAACAGTCTGTTCCCATATGTCAGAGCGTGCTCCATGTTGTGCGTAACCATAATGGCGGTTATCTTCTCCTTAGAGACGATATTTTCGGTAAGCTTCAGTACTATTCCCGCCGTATTGGGGTCCAGTTTGGCTGTATGCTCGTCAAGGAGAAGCACAGAAGGCCGGCTTATCGTTGCCATTACAAGTGCGAGGGCCTGTCTTTGTCCGCCGGAAAGCGTACCCACTAGGGTATTTAGCCTATCCTCCAGTCCTAATTGGAGCGTTGCCAGAATTTCTCTAAAGTGTGTAAGCCTCCTTTTTGTTGTGGCTATTCCAAGTCCTCTCGATCGTCCGCGCGCTATGGCCAGTGACAGGTTTTCACCTATAGTCATTTTTGCCGCGGTCCCTATTGAAGGGTCCTGGTAAACCCTTCCGAAATACTGGGCCCGCTTGTGTTCGATTAAGTTTGTTATATCCCTGTTATTTATTATAATCTTGCCGCCCTTGTCCGGAGGATATACGCCTGCTATGATATTAAGGAGAGATGTTTTTCCCGCGCCATTGCTACCGATGATGGTAATGAAATCACCAGCATTGACGTCCAGATTTATGTTATCGAGAGCCTTTACCTCGTCGGTGGTGCCGGCGGCGAAGGCTTTGTTAACACCTATGAGCTGCAGCAGACTTTGAGTTTCGCTCATCAGAACCATTCTCCTCTACATCCTGACCGCCGGTGGCACCCATTCACCTTTTATTTTTTTACGTATATAGGGTATAGCCAAGGCACTGATTACCAGCAACGCTGTAATCAGTTTCAGATTGGTCGGCGGCAGTCCCAGACGCAGTGCGATTCCAATAAAAAGTCGGTAGGCAAACGTCCCGCCGAATACGGCCAGCAGAACAGCCGTAACTCCCTTGGGTCGAAACAGTCCTTCTCCTATGATTACCGAGGCAAGGCCCATTACAATCATGCCGATTCCCATCCCCACATCGGCAAATCCCTGGTTTTGGGCTATTAAAGCGCCGGATAGAGACACAAGCCCGTTTGAAATGGCTACTCCAATTATCGTTGTCATGTCGGTGTTGCCTCCCAAGCCGCGTACCATCTGCTCGTTATCACCTGTCGCCCTTAGGGCCAGACCGATTTCGGTACGAAGGAACCAGTTTAAAGCCAACAGGATAATTAAGGCAAGGACCGCTATGAAAATGATAGACAATGAAAGGCTTGGACTTGTTTTAAAGAAACTGGCTGCCTGTTCGAACACTGTTACCTGGCGGAGAAGCGGAATATTTGCCCGCCCCATTATTAGCAGATTGACGGAATATAGTGCCACCATCATGAGTATTCCGGAAAGCAAAGCGTTTATCCTGAGCTTGGTGTTCAGCAGTGCCGTGCATAATCCGGCTATGCTGCCTGATAACAGCGCCGCGGCGGTTGTCAGCCAAGGGTTAACACCGTTGATAATCAATACCGCGGCGACAGCTCCCCCGAGGGGAAAGCTGCCATCCACACTTAGGTCGGGAAAGGACAGTACTCTAAAGGTTATGTAGACACCGATCGCCACAAAGCCATAGGCCAACCCTTCGTATAAAGAGATGTTCAGCAAGTTGCCTATTATATCCAAGACATACCTTCCCTATCTCCCCAAACCTTTACGGTATTTGTGAGCTATTTAGTTTCAATCTAATTTTCTAATACAGAAGCCACTATTTCTCGTGCACTGTTGCCGCTCTATCAATTATGGCTTGCGGAATGGTAACACCCATTCGTTCCGCCGCGACGGGATTCACCGATAGACTGATTACCTTGCCTTTTTCTACCGGTATTTCGGCTGCAGATGTTCCGGCGAGTATCTTGGCAAGCATTTCACCGGTCTGATAACCGATATCGTAGTAGTCGAAGCTGTAGGCTCCAATACCGCCCCTGACAATGGACTCGTCATCCGATGGGAACAGCGGTATTTGATTGTCTTCGCAGACCCCTATCAGGGCTTCAAATGCGGTAATAACTGTATTATCTGTGCCGACCCAGATAGCATCCACCTGGCCGACCAACGACTGCGCCGCGCTCAAAACATCCGCGCTGGTGGACACCGTTTTCTCAACTACATCAATGCCTAGGGCATCGCATGCTTCGTTCAGTTTCTCCACCAGGAAAACGGAGTTTGATTCGCCCGCATTGTACAGAGTGCCCAGTTTCTTTACACCGGATACTATCTCAGTTATTAAGTCAATGTCGTCTGACACTACTATCATATCACTCACACCAGTAACATTCTCGTTTGGATGTGATCCCCAGCTGCTTACCATCTCCGAGCCAACAGGGTCGGTAACGGCGGTAAACACAACCGGTATGTCTGTTCCTTTGGCAGCGCTGATAGCCGCCAGGGAATTCGGCGTTGCGATAGAAACTATAATATCCACTTCATTGGTAACGAACTGCTGAGCAATTGAAGCCACCAGCGACATATCACCTTCGCTATTCTGATAATCAATTTGTATATTATCACCATCAACATAACCCATGTCCGCCAGTCCCTGAATAATGCCTTCTCTGGTAGCATCGAGCGCAGGGTGGGTGACAATCTGGCTGATACCTATTACTTTTACGCTCCCCCCCGTGCAACCGCCTGTCAGCGGCAATGCCAGCACCACCACCAAGCACAGCGCCATAATTATAAGTTTATAAGCTTTCCTTTTCACTGGATACCTCCACTAATAAAATAACTGCTGGATAAGTATTTCGCTATTTGCTACATATATCACCCCCGTTAAGATTAATAACTGAATCCATTGTTGGAACAACCCCCACCGGGATAGCTGCTATATACTTTATTGACGCAAGCCAACCTGTATTTTACTGGTGTTTGGAGATTAGGTCAAGTATTTAGCCATGCCGTTTTAATAATACGCAGAGTCTAGCCAAGTAATTGTAATACTAATGGTATCACGACCAGACTGGCCAATGTAGTAACGAATACCACGCTAGAAACCAGCTCGGGCTCATTATCGTACTTGGTTGCCAAGATCGATGACAGTACTGCCGCAGGCATGACCGATTCTAAGAGAACCACCGCGCGAAGCACTCCGGTAATGTCCAGCACCTGCACCACGAGAAATCCTATCCCTAGACCAACTCCCATTCGCATGAAGGAAGACAGCAATGTCGTCGGTAAGGTGGCAACCCGTGATTTCGAAAGGCTGTAGCCCAGTATGAACAGCATTAGCGGGATGGCCATCAGCGCGATGAAATCTACAGCGTCGACGAGCAGCCCAGGAATACCGATATCAAATAAATTTACGGTGATCCCAAGCAACGAAGAGTAGAGTGCGGGTTGCTTGATAACTTCCCTCACATTGTGCTGCCAACTTTTCTTCGCCATCAGATAGGTGCCGAAGGAGAATATGAAGAGGATATTGGGGAAGTAGAACAAGGGTACTGCTACCATGCCTGACGCACCGTAGGCTAGGCTGACAATAGGAAAAGGAAGATTGACCGAGTTCATAGCCGATATAGGAAGATACAGGCCAGAGTGGCGTTGTTTCAGGAGTTTAAAAACTATCCAGGCAATGACTAGACATCCCAGCATAATTATCAGCGAAGCCGCGCAGATTTTAACAGCGTCGACCAATACGATATCGTGCTTGATGAGCGAGACGAAGACCAGCGCCGGTACCCCGATGTTGATAGTAACATCAACGATCGAACTGAGATTGATGCGGCGAAACCGACCGAACAAATAGCCGATAAGAATGGCCGCGAAGGCCGGCAGAACAATGTTAATCACGGTTGGCATTATAGTTTATCCAATCTTGTTGCTTTATCTAGTACGTATAATGAGCATTATTTATTACAGTAGCATAATAGCTGTGTGCCCGCCAGTATTCCTTGCAGGTTTTCTTGTTGACTTGACACTGTGTAAGTATGACGCCAAAGCTAACTTGTTTCTTAAGGGAATACAATCTTGAACGCGAAACACTTTACCGATACCCGGGGGAAAAATTGGCCTGCATGACCTTGTTTGTGTTAGTACTGAAGATAAATTTATTGATGCACGCGTATTGTCACATACCCCCGCCAGGATGATAGAAACAGCTAACATGGATAGTGTACGATTTCATGATTTAAGGCATACCTTTGCCAGCCTTGTGATAATGAGGAATAGTACGCCAAAGGTCATTAGTAAAGCTCAGGGTTATGCTTCGGTAGCCTTTACAATGGATACCTACAACCATATAATTGGAGGAATACAAAAAGATGCTATAGCGTTGTTGGACGAAGTGCTGCCGGCAGGGATGCCTCAAAAATTTAACGCCAAACACCAGCATTATGGTAAGTTAGAACCGGTATATAGCTTCAGGAGGGGTGTCCGAGTGGCCTATGGTGACGGTCTTGAAAACCGTTGTCCCCGCAAGGGGACCGTGGGTTCGAATCCCCCCCCCTCCGCCACCACTGGCAACTCCGCCACTCCTGGCGCCTCCGCCACTACCGCTCG